>NZ_JBBMFP010000001.1:0-431605 GCF_040095955.1 Blautia caccae
TGATCGAACATGAGCGAATAACAGGCGGATTTACCGCCTGCTGTTGACATGCCTTTTTGTAACTGTTATATATAAAGTAAGGGTGAAAAGCCTATTCTTAAGACTTTTCACCACTCATTATCATAGAAGAATCTTATTTACAGACTTTTCTTCATAGTCTCAATTTATCTGTAAGCGTAGGGTTTTACGCTTACGGATAGGGGATATTTTTACAACAAATGAATCTACAAAGGTCCCATGATTCATATTATCATGAGACCCCCATCTGTTTATTTACTAATTTGTGCGTAATACAATAAGAAAACTAATAATTCTATTATATTATTGATCTAGCCTACTTACTCATAAAATCATCATACGCCACTAATACCTCATCAGTATCTCCAATCATTTTCATCTCTCCATCATGAAGCCATAAAATGCTTGTACACAATTCTTTCAGTGTCTGAGCACTATGTGATACAATCAAGACTGTTCTGTCCTTATTTGAAATAAGCTCTTTCATTTTATTATAGCTTTTCTTTTTAAATCTGGCATCTCCAACACTGAGGACTTCATCAATCAATATAATATCTGCTTCTAAAATTGCAGTAATTGAAAATGCAAGTTTTGAATGCATACCGCTGGAATAAGTCTTAACCGGCATGTCTATAAATTTCCCAAGGTTTGCAAATTCAATAATCTCATCCATCTTTCCCCGGACCTGCTCCTCAGAAAACCCCAGAAGCATACCTGATAATAATATATTTTCGCGTCCAGTTAATTTTTTTTGAAAACCAACGCCAATGGAAAGCAATGATACACTGTTGCCATGTAGATCTATTATTCCTGAATCAGGTGAGAAAATACCTGCTATAGCTCTAAGCATCGTAGACTTTCCACTCCCATTTTTACCTACAATCCCCAGAATCTCCCCTTTAGGCAGTGAAAACGATACACCGCGAACTGCTTCATATACTTCTGTTTTAGCCTTTTTAAACTTCAGCAAACTCTGTTTGATAGAAAAAGACTTTAAGCATTTATATGTGATTCTTAAATCTTTAACGTCTAATGCAATTTCCTGCTCCATACTACATCACCTTTACATAACTGTTTTCATATTTATAAATCAGTTTAATCCCCAGTATGCACAACAATACTCCTATTACTCCCCAAACTACAATAAGCTTACGATATGGTGCCCCTGAATAAATCATACATCTCCTGGAAGATTCCATAAGCATGGAAACCGGATTACATTTCAAAAGAATACTTCTAAAAGGTTCCGGCACGCGGTCTCCAATAGAATAAAAAATACCTGACATATAGAATACCAGACGCAATACAACATTCATTACATTATAAAGATCATCTACAAACACACCAAAATGCAGCATAAAACAACATATACCAAATGTAAGAATCCCTAAAACCAATAATATTGGAATCATATACAATATATTCCATGTAACAGGAATACGGTAAATACCCATCATGATAATCACAAGGGCAAAGGAAACCAACATTTTAAATCCGTTTACCATCATCTTTTGAAGAATCAATACGAATTTAGGAATATACACCTTTGTGACAATAGCACTATTATTACGAATAATTTTTACACTTCCAATAACTGTCTTATTGAAAAAATTCCATAAAGTCAAACCTATAAAAACAAACACCGGAAAGTATTGTACTCCACTACGAAAAACAACAATAGCTATGAATGTGTATACCAGCATAAATAATAGTGGATCTAATACCCACCATAGCCAATTCAAATAAGAACTTGCAACCTCTGCCTTCAGGTCTGATTTTGCTGAGTACTTAGCATATTTATAATATTTCTTCAAATCAACTATAAATCGCTTCATAATAATATCCCAACCCTCAATCCTTATTTAAATCTTTTTTAATTTGTGTAGTTGAAATCTCCGGTGTCCTCGGCAGATAGACAACCTCACAGCCTTCCTCTTTCAGAAAATCAAATTTTCCTACCCAGTCATCCCCCATGACAAAGGTATCTACATGATATTCTTTCACATCTGTCCTCTTTTGCTCCCAGTTCTCTTCCGGAATTACTAAATCCACGTAGCGGATTGCTTCAAGCAGCTGTTTTCTTTCTTCATAAGAAAAATAACATTTTTTTTGCTTTTCATTCCAATTAAATTCATCTGTGGATAATGCAACAATCAAATAGTCCCCCTGCTGTTTTGCTCGGCGTAATAAGTTAATATGTCCATAATGCAGTAAATCAAATGTACCGTACGTAATTACTCGCTTCATTTTTTTATCTCCTTAAACATAGTTTTTATATCAGCCACAACTGAATTCTAAAACAATCTTACCGATTATATCACATAAACCAGGTTTTTTCAACTCTGTACCTAAAGTTGCACTCATATCCCTATATATTTAATAATACCGTGAACCGCATATGATAAAAAGAAAATGCTGCTTTTTATACGACCGTACCCCATATAACGATACACTTGAAATGTCATTCGCGCAGATTTAATTTTATTCCTTGATTTTCCGCCTTCACTGAGACGATATTTTAAATAAGGATAATTAATCCCTACACAGCGGCCATATTTTCTTAATACCTTTAACCATGTTATATAATCTTCATGGCTTTTATCATAACACATAGGAAATTCCATAGCCACATCTTTTCTTATCAATACAGAAGAACAATTGATGCTGTTATGCTTCAACAGCTCTTTATAGGTTACTATAGAAGTCACTCCAACTTTTTTGCCGGTACTGCTTCCGTCCGGTTTCATCATTTCTCTTCCTGTGGAACACATTACACAGCCCGTCTTCTTCAAGATTTCCAGCTGTTTCATCAGCTTCCCCGTTTCCCACCAATCATCCGAGTCCAGATATGCAATAAAATCACCATTTGCAGCATCTATTCCTTTGTTTCTTGATGCGGCGGCTCCTATATTGTCTTTATTCCTGATATAGTGAAAATCTGTACGCTTCATATATGGTTCTAAAACACCACGGGTGTTATCAGAAGAACAGTCATCAATCACAATCAATTCCAACGGTACATCCTGAGTCCAAACCGATTCTATTGCCTGTTTAATATATTTTTCAGCCTGAAATGCCGGCATGATTACCGATACCAATGGTTTTTCTGTCATGCTTCTTTCTTTTCCTTTTCTTCCTTATGAGACTCCCGCAACGCATTTTTCTGCGTATCCTCGACACCTTCTGATGTTTCTTTCTGAAATAAAATTTTAAATGTCATCAGCATCAGCTTCAAATCCAAAAGAACGGAATAATTTTCGATATAAAACAAATCCAGTTTCAATTTATCATAAGGCGTTGTATTATATTTCCCATATACTTGTGCATAACCGGTCAATCCGGCTTTTACTTTCAGTCTATAGTAAAATTCTGGAATCTCTCTCTGATACTCTTTCAGAATAGCCTTTCTTTCCGGTCTTGGACCAACAATAGACATATCCCCTTTTAAAACATTAAACAATTGGGGCAGTTCATCAAAATGAAGGTTCCTCAATATTTTTCCAACCGGAGTAATTCTGGAATCGTTCTTTGAAGCTAATCTGGCCCCGTTCTTTTCCGAATCTACACACATACTTCGAAATTTAAAAATACGAAAGACCCTGCCATGCAGTGTCAAACGCTCCTGCCGATAAAACACCGGGCCTTTGTCATAGCATTTAACTGCCACAGCACATATTAACATAATAGGCGAGGATATGATAATTCCTGTTAATGCAACTAAAATATCAATGCTTCTTTTTATTATGGCCTGACCGGCAGTCAGCCCCATGTTTTTAGATACCAGCAATGGCGTGTCAAACAAATGAATTCTCTCTGTCCCCAGTAAAATAACATCGGATATTTTAGGGGTTACATAACAGCGTACAGAATGTGCAAAACAATGTTTAAGATATTTGTTCCGAAGCTGAGAAGGTAAATCCCATATTATCACAGCCTCATAGTCATGCATCATTTTATATATTTCTTTATCACCAACACTGATGTGTACTTTACCACTGATATCATACTTATCTTTTCTGGAGTTCATCTTTCTGATCAATTCGTCCGGTGCTCTTTCTCCATATATAACCAGCATTCGTCGCGCTTTATATATTTTTGAATAAATGTAACTGGAACCCAGTGTCCAAAAAACAATTATCACAATATCTAGCAATGTAATAATAAAAAGCGGACCAGGAGATAAAAACCAACGGTTGATCAGCGTTATCTGCAAATATGCAACTACATTCGTACATATAGTCGCCAGATTAAGTGAATACATAATATCCAGCTTTTTTAGATACCCTACCCTAAGACCGCCGTAAAGTCTTGAAAACAGAATCAGAATCAATGCATAAAGCGCTATCAAAGCCCAGTTACCCTTATTCCAAAAAGGTTCAAATATTAAATTGCGATAATACTTATACCAGACAATACCAAACAATGACGTCTGAGCAATGACAACTAATGCCGTCAGTAAAAAAACAATAATTCTTTTATAAAAGTCTGTCGCTTTCAAAGTATAATCCCTTCTCTTTCTGCTACGCCTAATTTCTATCTCCAGCAGTATACCACAATTCTATATCCAATGCAATTTACTTTATTCTGTCAATAACTCCTCAAATTTCCGGATACTTTTCCGGTTTAACTGTTCATAATCCACATTCATAGGAAAATTTTTTCCCCGGGTAAACATTTTCATTCCCTGTAAAATCCCTTCCTCGCTGTTTTCTAAAAGAGTGCCTCCATACTGCCGTAAAAAACCACCGGGTCCCGGCACATCACAGGCCATAACTGGAATTCCCAGGGTATCAGCCTCCAGTAATACAAGTCCCAGCCCCTCGTAATAAGAAGTAAGCAGGAATAAATCACTCTTTTTCAAAACGGGCATGGGATTACTCAATGATTTAATTAATATGATATGCGCAGATGCTGCAGTCGCACGTGCTAATTCCAGAGTTTTACTGTAGAGTTCACCGGTACCGCCAATGATAATTAAATGAGACTCTCTTTGATCAAGCCAGTAACGTTCAAATGCTTTGATCAGCCGTTCATGTCCCTTTTCAGGTGAATACCTTCCAATATTAATAAACTTTACAGACTTGCCGTTGAGAATATTCATCAGCTCTTCTTTCGACACTGTAGACAGCGTATTGTTATCAAAGGAAACTGGCATTTTACTCCGTTCTATCACACTTTCATAATCATGACAATTTTCAATCACATGGATATTATCTTTTCTACCACTGATTCGTATCGTTGAACAACGAATATCTTCACTGACAATCACAACATTATCATAAGATTTATACACATCTTCCAGCAAATAACGAGATTGGTTTTTCTTTATAACAATTTCCTGCTCCATATCATTGTGAACCCAAATTGTTTTGATACATGGCGCCTGTTCAATCAAAGATGTTATATAAGCTTCGTAACCATTATAATGAACCACATGTTCAAACCGAACATTACCAAAATGTTTTCTCCACTCACGTTTATAAGCATGATGCACCCTGTTCATCGTTAAACGGCCTTTATAACCTGATTTTATATAAAGCAGCTGCGCAGCTCCTGTCAATACATCCATATTCATCTCACTGGCAATTGGAAACACTCCCAATTCTCCGGGTATTTTTTTCGTGCGCTCAGGTTCTGCTTTTACTGACTGCATCCGAAAAGAAATATAATAATTATACCTGCTTTTATCCACATACTTCATCATACTGCAGAATGCGGTAGTGATTCCATTCTGATTTAAATCACCTGCATATATTAGAATATTTTTTCTGCCGTTTTTTTTCATTTTGCCAACCATACAGCAATTCTCTTCTGAAAATACCTGTCTGCAGATTTTATCTGCTGCATCTCTGCTCTCATAAGTTCCATATTTCATAATAAACTCACTGTCCGCACTGCCGGAATCATTTCTCAATTCTCGTATGACATCATCCACTGTCTCCGCTATGGAAAAAGGATAGTCCTTTATATTTTCATACATCCCTCTTTCCATGATATACTCTTTATAATCATAAGCAAAAAGTATGATTTTCCTTTTGGTAATAGCAAAATCATACATCACACTGGAGTAGTCTGTGATCAGGACATCACACGCATTTAAAACTTCATAAGAGTCAAATTCCTCAGGTATGGGTTTAATATGTGAATATTGACTGATCTCAATCTGGTCCTGAATAAATGGATGTACCTTTATCAGTAAAATCTGTTCGTCAGAAAGTCTGCGGTCAAGCTCATACAAGTGCTGATGTATCCTTGTTCCAAACCCTTTCACTTCAATCTTGTCCGCTTTGCCGCGAAATGTGGGCATATACATAATCAACTGCTGCCCCTTATACCCCAGCTTTTTTTTCATATCCTCTCCGCTTTCACGCGAAAAAAATATGCTGTTTCTGGGATATCCCTCATGAAGTATCCTTCCCTCATAAAGATTGTCCAGCATATACGCCTCTGACATTTTTTCTTCCATATATACATTGGGAAATAAGAGATAGTCTGCTGCCAGTAAATTTCGCATTACATTTCCCATACTGTACACTTCATCTACATTATCTCTTCCCATCCTTTTCAGAGGGGTTCCATGCCAGACATTGAGATAAATCTGCTTCTCTTTTTTAATAAACCTTCCCGGAAAACTTGTATCGTTAACCAGATATTTCGCCTTCGACAAATAAAAATAATACTGAAGACTGCCTGTCTCTACTATCTTATTCACATGCAGATCATAGTTTTTGAGTTTCTGTATGATCGTTTTTTTTGAAGTTTTATTTACAACTAATATCCGCTTAAATTTGTTATATTTGTCTTTTTCCAATTCTCTGCAAAGAGCAAAAATATTTCCTTCCAGTGCTTTACCGCCTCTTGATTCCAAAAATATCATATTGGAGTCCAGCGGTACATGTTCATAAAAACTATTATAAAAAGGATACCATGTGCCGCTTTTCAGCTTTTTTAACACTTTAATAAATGTCTGCATTTGATTTTCCTCTCGGATAAAAACTATTATTTGTTTTTTATATCATGCAATATATAATCACATATCTTATTACTGCAGGGCTCTTTCAACTGATTAAAGTAAGAATTACATTTCTCTCTCTCGGAGTCATATCCATCCTGACCGGCTAAAGCCTTCCCCACACAATTTAAAAATTCCTTTTGACTTTCCGGTTTTGGCCCGGGAGTTACTTTTCCATATGGAAAATTCATTCCTCGTTTCCTGAGATATTCTTTTTGATCATAAGGAAGAAATATGATCGGCTTATTCAGTAGGAGATAATCCAGATAGATGCTTGAATAGTCCGTTATCAATACATCAAAACAATTCAGCCACAGCGCAATATCCTCAATCACGTCTTCATTCATGAAATGAATATGGGTACCGGCGTACTTTTCTGTTCCACCCTGTTCCTTTAAATGCATCCTTATACAAATATGACAGTTTTTTTTCTGAAGAAAGCTCTCCATTTCCTTTTTATCATAATCCGGGAAAGGAAACAACTCCGTATCTCCATACTCTCTGTAGGTTGGGGCATACAAAATAAGAGAAGCCCCTTCTTCTATCTTCATAGTCTGCAAAACTTCACGTTTTGCGGGTGTCTCCCACAAAACGTCATTTCTTGGCTGGCCCCATATTTTTATACATTCCTCCGGCACTGCAAAACTTTTTGACATGACAGGTACAAGATGTGTACTTGTTGTTAAAATATAAGTATATTTACTGGAAAACACATGCTTAAAATAGAACCGGCGAAAAAAGCTTTGCTTCTCCTCCATTAATACTATTTTTTTCAAAGGAATCCCATGCCACAAGTTTACAACTATGCGGTCCGGATTTCCTTTCCACTCATATACAGGAAGGCCGGCAGAAGTAAACCAGACACCTGCACTCAGTATCAATTTCATTCCTTCACTGCAAAGACCGTCAATAAAAAATCCCTCACCATATTGTTCTGACAACTGCTGCCGCTTTTTTTTGTCATTGATAACAAATACCGGCTTGATTTCCGGAAGTGTATCCCTTACATATAAAAACAAATATTTAGAATTATAATTAAAATTACAATTGTCAACAGATGAAAATACCCAAATATGAAAATCAAGCTCCTGTCTTTTATACAATTGCGCTTTCAATATATTTTCTACCTTTTGCAGCATTTCAGAATCCCCACTCAACTTTATATATTTCTATCATACACATGGATTACCATGCGCTGTCTACAATTTTTTCAAAATATTCCTATACAATTCCATCTGTATTTTTAAATAACGTTTCCCTTTTCCGTGTATACAGGATACCTTTTTGTCTCTGTTCTTCCCGGAAATCTCAAACCCATTTTTTATCCCCGCAATATACTCTCTTCCAAACCCCTTAACAGCAAAAAAAACTGCCTTCACTCCAAATCCCACTGCAAACAGCGGCAAATTCAGCACGATCTGCCAAAGCGGCATGTTTTTATATATCATGTACACATTGTTCCTGGAAGAATATCTGACTTTAAAAAGATTATACCTGGAGCCGCTGGTACCGCTTCCCACATGGTATACGCGTGCTGTGGGACAAAACCAGTTTTCATATCCATGAAGCCTGGCCCTGTACCCAATGTCCAGGTCTTCCAGATAGGCAAAATGCTCCTCATCAAAGTATCCGATTTCGTTTAAAATACTTTTTCTATAGATAGCAGCTCCCGCACAGGAGGCAAATATCTTCTTTCGCTTATTATAATTTTCCTCCGGCTTACCTTTACCGTCGGCAAAAGCCCATCCAAGGGCACAATAATAATTTCCGGCATCATCTATCCTGCTATGATCATGCATCCGCAGCATTTTTGCCTGACACGAAAAAATATCAGGACTTTTTTTAATGTCCTGAACTAAAGCCTGAATAAATCCCTCCTGGACGATAGTATCATTATTCAAAAGCAGTATATATTTTGCCTGTGAACTGTGTATTCCCACATTGACCGCCCCACAGAAACCTGTATTCTCTTTTAGAGCGATCTGTCTGACCTGCGGATAATTCCGGCTGAGATATGGAATACTGCCGTCTTCTGACCCATTATCCACCACTACAATTTCAAATGAAGGAAAATCCTGCATGAGCAATGCGTCCAAACACTCTTTTAAATATTTTTTTCCATTAAAATTAGGAATAATTACAGATACTTCATACATGTTTTTCGGAAACCTTTCCGACACAGTCTTAGAATAAGACTGTGTCCTGAGATTTTTATTCTTTTGGCCGCAGGGAATAGTTCCATTTTGTAAGAGAAAGATTTTTATTATAGTAAGGATCCCCTTCTTTTAAAAGTGTTTCCCACCGGCAGCGCATGAACTCAATCTCACTCTGAAATCTGCGCACCTTCTCTTTGCTGTCCTCTGTCCCACGGCTCTTTGATTCATAATGATACAGCTCTGCAAAAGGATCATAAACAACCAAATATCCTTTCCGGCGTACACGAAGGCAAAAATCCACGTCATTAAATGCGACTGTCAATTTTTCCTCAAATCCATTGACTTCAAAAAACACTTCGCGTTTTACCATCATACAGGCAGCCGTGACCGCACTTAAATCCTGCTGCAGGGAAGCCTTATGCAGATAACCGGTACGCTCTCCCAGCATGTTGACGAACATATGTCCGGCGATTCCACCGATACCGATGATTGTACCTGCATGCTGGATGGTTCCATCCGGATAATACAATTTTGCTCCCACAATCCCTGTATCCGGCCTCTGGCAGTGTCCGAGCATCTCTTCCATCCAATTAGGAGAAATCACTTCCATATCATTATTTAAAAACAGAAGATATTCTCCTTTTGCTTTTGATGCCGCATAATTATTGATCGCAGAGTAATTAAATGGCTTCTTCCATTTCAGAAGACGTATCCTGTCCTGTTTGCTCAGTTCACGATAATATGAAAAAATCTCCTCTGTCTCACTATTATTTTCCACAATAAGGATTTCAAAATTTTCATATGTTGATTTCTCAAAAATGGAGTCTATACACTTTTTCAAAGCTTCCTTCTCGTCTTTATTAGGGATGATAATGGAAACCAGAGGAGACTCCTTCACCTGATACTCCACTCGATAAAAACCATAGTCTTTTGTATGGCTGACCTTTCCGTTAAGACCACTGCGCTTTAAATTGCCTTCGATTGCCCGCTTTCCCGCTTCATAGGCATACATTTTGCTGGCCGGATTATCCGCTGTGGAAGCCTGATGAGTCCGCCAATGATACA
Organism: Blautia caccae; assembly: GCF_040095955.1. Taxonomy (NCBI): domain Bacteria; kingdom Bacillati; phylum Bacillota; class Clostridia; order Lachnospirales; family Lachnospiraceae; genus Blautia; species Blautia caccae. The sequence goes on from NZ_JBBMFP010000001.1 coordinate 10,252, forward strand.
AAATTTCCGGTATATGATGTATTTTTTCAGCGCTCTCAACACATCGGAATATAAAATCATAATCCTGGGCACCATCAAATTCACTGCGGAAACCGCCTGTCCGTTCCATGATTCCGCGTCTTACCACAAACAGGTGACAGATATAATTATTCGCCCGAAGCAGATCCGGATTAAAATCCGGCTTCAGATGAGGCTGAAAATGTTCCGACAGATCTGCCCTCACCTTATCTTCATCCGTGTAGATCACATCAATGTCCCGATCTTTTTCCAAAGCTGACGCGATTTCATACAGAGCATTAGGGGCAAGCAGATCATCATGGTCCAGAAGTCCAATGTAATCACCTGTGGCCATGGCGAAGGCCGCATTAGTATTCTCTGCGATTCCAAGATTCTTGTCCAGTTTCTTCCACACAATTCTGCTGTCAAAAGAGGAATATTCTTTCAGCGTAAATTCCATGGAGGCATCTTCCGGACTGGCATTGGCTATACACAGTTCCCAGTTGCTGTAGGTCTGCTCTCTCAGAGAATCCATCATTTCCCGCAGAAATTTTTCAGGTGTTTTGTATGCCGGTACCACAATGCTGATCTTAGGAGAATATTTCCATACCCGTTTCCGCTGTTTATCTAAATCTGCTTCTGTGGGACGGTAAGCTTCATACCAGGGACCATACGGAACCTCTTCCGGTTCAAATCTTTCGTGCAGACGAATCCAAAATTCCTTCGGTCCATAATGTTTTAAATAGCGGTACCCCTTCTGTATGGTATACGGAGAAAGCTTTTTCAAAATTCTTCCCCACTCCAGTTTTCCTTTAGACATAACTTTTACCTCTGCAAATTCCATTCTTTTGGGCAGATTTACCCGTCCTTTTACTTATATACCCGTACATTCTACCACATTTTCTGTTTAAAGGGAACCTCGGATGTGCTATACTAAAGAAGATTGAGTTTAAACGGTTACTGTTCACGGAGTGAACAGTAACTAGAAATACAAGGAGGTCATATTTTGAAACTGGATAAAAAACTCTCTTTTGTTATTCCCTGCTATTATTCCGAAAAAACAATTTCTCTTGTTGTAGATGATATTTTCAAAGCATTTCCAAAAGAGGATTATCAATTTGAGATCATATTGGTAAATGACGGCTCCAAGGACAATACCTTCTCCGTGATCAAAGGTCTGGCAGATAAATTCCCGCAGGTCATTGCCGTGAATCTGGCCAAGAATTTCGGTCAGGATGCTGCTCTGATGGCCGGATACACTTATGCCACCGGAGACTATATCATTTCCCTGGATGATGACTGCCAGAATCCTCCGATAGAGGCTCATAAACTGATCGCGAAAATAGAAGAAGGATATGATGCTGTGTTTGGAAAATATCATGTAAAGCAGCACAGTGCCTTTAAAAACTGGGGAAGCCGCCTGAATGATAAGATGGCTACCATGCTTCTGAAAAAGCCAAAGGACCTTACCTTATGCAGTTATTTTATCATGAATTCCTTTGTAAAAGATGAGATGCTGCGTTATGACAGTGCCTTCCCTTATATATGGGGACTTATCCTGCGCACAACAGATCACATTACCAATGTTTTTATCGATCATAAAAAACGTGAAGTTGGTACAACTACTTTCACCCTCGGAAAACTGATCATGCTGTGGCTGAATGGTTTTACCTCTTTTTCTGTAAAACCCTTGAGGATCGCAAGCTTTTTCGGAGGGTTCTTTGCATTCCTTGGTTTTTTGCTCACTATCATTATGGTAATCCGCCAGTTTATCTGTCCGGAACCGATCATCGGCTGGACTTCTCTCATGTGTGCCCTGCTCATTGTCAGCGGTCTGAATATGCTCATGCTGGGGTTGATGGGGGAATATATCGGAAGGATTTTTATCAGTCAGAATAAATCGCCTCAGTTTGTTGTACGTCAGCTGTACCGTCAGGAAAAGCCTGAAAAGGATGAGGATTAAGAAGAAGCCGTACGCGGAATAATGTGCGTACGGCTTTGATATTACATATAATTCGGCACAAAAACAAATATATACACGCCAATTGCTGATGCTATATAAACTATACAAAATAAATTTGAAATCCATCTTTTTACTTTTTGGCTCTTAACAAATTTATCCATTATGTTTGTGTAACCCAATGTAATAAAATACATAAAAGGAATTAACATAGGCATCAGATATCTCCCCTGTGCCTGAAAATCACTGGAGTATGCATATTTCACCAGCAGAATAAACGGTATGACCATGGCAGCAAGCAGGCATAGATGGAAATAATTTTTCATATCCCATCTTTTATTCTTTCTGATTGTAATATATACAGTATCTCCTGCATTATCTTTTGCATGTCTGACACTTTTCTGCAGTCCTGTGACAAAAAACTGTCTTCTGATCTGAAAGAACACTCCGGCAATCCCTGCTGCAAAAACAACAATATAAACCAAAGACCACGCTTTTGGCATAAAAATATCAAGAAAGCCGAATGTTCCTATAAAACTCACTGCCACAGTTACCAGCCAGTTGAATTTCCATTCTCCTGGAATCCAGAATAACATCTCCCAGATACTCATTCCCTGACTTTGTGGGGTGATTCTGTTAGATGGTTTTAAATCTTCCCGTGCATACAACTGTGCATACTCCGAAGATGTACGCATACCTAATACATCTCCATGATACAAGATTCCATTACGCACAAACCACCATCCTGCACAGATAACTACTACCACTATAATAAGGAATCCCAGAGAAAACATTTTTTTATAATTCCAACTCTTATCCTCACAGAACATGATACTTCCTGCAAAGAAAAAAACACTGCAGAGTATAAATCCATATGCATTATAATAAGAAAGCGCACACACTGACAGTGCCAATGCAAGCTCAATACAAACACCTTTCCCCCAGCCATTCTTCAAAGCTTTAACCCAGCACCAGACTATCCATGCTGTAGAAAATAAGGCTATGGAATCTGTATTTATATAGGAATTTATAAAAACCGCTCCCGGAAGAAAGCATACCAACACTACAAATACTTTTGAACTTTCTTTTTGAAAAAGCTTCTTACCTGTTTTTATAGTAAGTGCAGCTGTCGCTGTACCAAACAAAACATTAACTATTCTTGCTGCAATAACCGGTGCCATCTCTGCACTGGTAAATATAAGTGCTGCTTTTCCGAATACAGCTCCTGCAATATATGGAAGGATAGGATTAAACGCATAAGAAATCCCCCATAATTCATGACGGATCTCTGGATCACCACCATGGGGTAATGTTCCATACTTCATTATATATTCCACGATCTGATATTTCATAGCTTCATCCGGTGATGCGTTAAATGGTTGTACTACAGCCCAGAAAAGCAGGAAAACAAACACGCCGGTCAGAAATAAAATTTCCACTATTTTTTCTTTTCTTTTATTCATTATTCTTTCTTCTTCCGTGAACCTACATGATTGGGAACGATTCTTTCGCTATATTCTTTTTAATGAGAAGTCCTGACTATCCAAGGTCAAATTAGGATTATAATAAGGATCTCCATCTCTGAGTATTTCAGGCCACCTCTCTTCAAAAGTTTTAATTTCTCTGTTAAACCGTGCTACTTTCTCGGGTGTGTCCTCTAATCCCCTTGATTTTGACTCATAATGATATAATTCAGCATAAGGATTATATACCACAAGATACCCTGCTCTCTGAAGTTTCAGACAAAAATCAATATCATTAAATGCAACCTGAAGTTTTTCACTTAATCCTCCGGCTTCATCATATGCTCTTCGTTTTACCATCATACAGGCAGCAGTAACTGCACTGTAATCCTGCGCACAGATTATCCTATGACAATAACCGGTAGCCCCGCGTTTCTGCTGAACAAAGCAATGTCCTGCAATTCCACCGAAGCCTATGACAACCCCTGCATGCTGTATAGTGTCATCTTCATAATAAAGCCGTGCTCCGACAGCCCCCACATCTTCACGCATACAATATCCCAGTAATTCCTCCAAACAATCTGCATTTATAATTTCCGTATCGTTATTCAGCAGAAGGAGATATTCACCATTAGCTTCCTTGATGCCGAAATTATTGATTGCAGAATAATTGAAAATCCCATCCCAGTAAACTACTTTTGCCCTCGGATTATTTTCTTCTAATTTCTTGTAGTAAGCAAACGTTTCTTTCTCTGTACTGTTATTTTCAACTATAATGTATTCAAGATTTTTGTAATTACTTTTCTGCTCAATCGAATCTATGCAGCGTTTTAAGTCGTCTATATGATCTTTATTTGGAATCACTACTGATATTAGAGGATCATAATCCCTAATAAACTTTGTTCTGTAAAGTCCCAGAAATTCTCCCTGCCGAACCTGTGCCTTGACACCAACACGTTCATAATGTGCCTGTACCGCCTTTTCTCCTGCTTCAAAAGCATATAGTTTACTTTCCGGATTTTCTGCCGTAGAATCTTCATGACAACGCCAATGATATAAAATCCGAGGAATATGACAAATATGTTCCCTTCCCGCCTGTTCTGTACATCGAAAAATAAAATCATAATCCTGGGCACCGTCAAATTCTCTTCTCAACATCCCCACTAAATTAATAATATCTCTTTTGACTACAAACAAATGGCAGATGTAATTCACTGAACACAATAGATCAATGTTAAAGTCTGGCTTAAAATGAGGTTGAAAAAATTTATTTCCATCCATTGTCATTTTATCTTCATCTGAATAAAGAACCAGAGTATCTTTTTTTTCATTTAATCTTTTCGCGCATTCATAAAGTGCATCCGGTGTCAATTCATCATCATGATCTGCAAATACAACAAAATCACCGGAAGCCGCCTCAATAGCCGCATTCGTATTTTCGGAAATCTGCAGACTGGATTCATGAGGGATATAGACAATCCTTCTATCCTTCTCTGCAAACCTTTTTATAAAATCCCCTAATACAGAATTTTTTCCGCTTCCATCAGATAAACACAGCTCCCAATTTTCATAAGTCTGTGCCTGTATAGACCGAATAAGGCTTTCCAGATATTTTTCGGGGGTTTTAAACAAAGGAACGACAATACTAAACTTAGGCTCCCAGGCAAATTTTTCTTCCCTCTGCTGCGCAAGTTCTGCCTGAGAAGGAAGATGCTTTGGAAGCCATTTTGAATATTCGACAGGACGATTTTTACGATTTTTTGCTTTTGAAAACACTTTTGCTGAAAATCCTGAAATACCATGCATCTTCAGATAATGAAGCGATTTCCTATAATAAACCCCAAACTTCTCCTGCAAAATTTCCAAACGCTGAAGAGGTACAGGAAATACTGCACTTTCCGTTCCCGTCTGAAAAACTATTCGGTAGGAATTCTGCCTGTCATAATCTGCCTCCAAATAAAACCCTGACTTCTCACCAATATCCATTTCTGAAAACTGATTCTGTACATCCACTCTGTTCAGTCTTTCCAAATGGCATGGAATTTTTCTGCCCGTTTTATCTTCAAGACTGATATCAACCATCTGTTGTCCTGCTGCCCAGCCTCTAATTTTACATTTACGGAGTTCTTTATCTGTTGTAACCTCCTCAATATAAAACTGGGGTTTTCCCTGCTTTTCTGCCAGTTTCCCTGCATCGGCAGAAAACCAAAGAATCCTATCATTTCCTTTTACTGCATGAATGGTAAGTTTTCCGGACTTTTTTATTTGCTCCGGAAGCAAAACCACCATCTCGATACGCTCACCATTTTCAAAATCCAAATCCTGGAATCTTTCCAGAGCGCTGACCCTCTCCTGCCTGCTGGTTTTCGCTTCCATTACCTTATTGTCTAATTTCACTTCAGGCTTGTAGTTCTTTGGCCAGACACCCTGCAGAATATATTCTTTGCGGTCTGCTATATTAAATCGTTCTTTTTTGACTTCATATATCTCTCGCTGCATAAATACTCCTTTAGTTATCCTGTTCCTTTAACTTATCCCAAAGATGAATCTGCTCTACTTTTTGCTTGAGCAGGGAGCGATAAGCTCTGGTGTTTTCTATATAGTTCAGCTTATCCTTATAGAGCTGCAGGAGTTCTTCTAATTCTACGAAGCGTTTTGCACTCTCATGAAGCAATTGTCCCTGTTCTTCTATCTTTGCCTTTAATTCCTCTTCTCTTTTTTTACAAAGCTGCAGATAAGGCTCTGCATTATGCAGTTGAGAGAATAGAATTTCATATTTAACTCTGATGCTTGTCCATTGTTCTCCCTCCAAAATACCCAGGAGAATCTGAGGATCCCTGCTTTTAAATACCAGATCATTTCCCTCACATGTATTCGCATTATTTTCTGTCTGCTCTATTGTTATTTTTCTTATGCCTTCCGTCGTATCTGCTTCCATATAAATCATACGGATCATTACAGATGTATTAAGCGGGTCTATCCGGATTTCTCTGGGCATATGACATGGGTCCAGATTCAATTCCAGCTCAACTTCCTTTTGCCCCTTTAAAACAGGAAACATCCTGCTGTTTTCTTCTGAATATCCCGTCCCTCTGTCAAGATAAATCTGTGCATATGAAGATTCTGTCTTCATCTCCTCATCAAAATAATACACTTCCTGCTTATACTGATTTAAAATTCTGGAATAAGAGTAGTCCTTACCCTCAACATAGTGCATAAACCCATCATTCATTTTTGCAAACAATTTACGATCTTCTTCGTGTATATCAAAATAATCAAACAGCTCATTCTCTGTCATTAGCTTGTTAAGAGTAGCTTTGTGTTTCAAAGCAACAGCAAAAAGTGCTCTGTAAATTGCGAACTTAACCGGTATAGGAAAATCGAAGATCCATTCATAATCCAGTACAAAAGTATTTTCTCCACTTTCCACTAAATTATCAAATGTCAGATCAATATTCAGTCTTTTTACTGACAGCATTTCGGCCGGAATATCCATATCACCAAAAATCGAAACGAATTTTTCTGTTTTTTCAAACGGAGCCTGCTCATGGTACATGGTATCAAAAATATTTTTATATTTTTCTAAAACATCTTGCAGACGAGCCTGATCTTTATTCTCAAGTGCCTGTAAAATTTGTGTATAATAACTATCACCCGTAATAAAATCAAAAAAAACAGCTTTATTTTCAATCCTACAAGGCGTCAGAAGGCATACTCCCTGTCCCTTAAAGTATTGATAATTCTGATACATATTTTCTATATGTTCCTGTCCTTCCGGAAGAAGGGCTCTTTTACTAATTGCTTTTTTGCCGTTTTCTGTCACGTAAATTGCTGTCTCTATCTGAAATCTTTTATCACGCTCTTTTGTAAACTTGGAATATATTTTTTTCACGTTGGCACTCCTTCTATTCCGCTTCAATCATAAATGAATTAGCAAAAAACTCAAAACTGCCGTCCTTTGCCAACTGCTGGCTGACTGCCGTTTCATCAAACAGTATCCATCTGGTATTGTCAAAGCTGTCCTTACCACAGGCCAGTTCTTCTGCTTTCGGAAGATAATCCTCCGAAAAAATCTGAACAGGAAATTTATAATCCGGGAATGGATAGTAAAAATTCATTTTATCGAACCCAGCCCGACGTATAATGGATGTTATCTCTTTTTTTGAAAATGTTCTGACACAACTTTCTGTCTTATGGTATCCTTCTATACTGTCAAAAAGCTGTCCTGTATGATCTTCTCTGGCACCTGCCCAGTATTTCAATCCGAATTTATTCTCAATGGCAATTAGAATACGACCGGCTGGTTTCAACATTTTTCTCAAATTCTGTAAAAATGCAGTAAAGGAATCCTCAGCATCCGTATAATATCCTGCATATTCCAACACGCCAATCAGAGTAATATAATCAAATTTCTCTTTCAATTTAATATCGTTGAAATTCCCTACCATTATCTCTATATTTTCACAATTTCTGTTTCTGTAGGCATTAATCATGGATCTTCTTTTTGACAATTCAATACAGGTCACTTTTCCCGCCAGACGTGACAATACTCCGCTGATTGCACCGCATCCGGCCCCCACTTCCAATACACTGTCTTTTTTTGTAAAAGGATACCACTCTAATATATTCTGTCTCACCGGAGACAAATGATACAAGACAGGCCATCGGTTATCCTTTTGAAGAATGCGGTCAACATTTTCTTCGTCCTTCACGAGATTCAGCAGGTCATTCTCAATCTCTCCATCACTATATGCATCCGTTCCACTGTAAAACTCATAATTCAATTTTACTTTTCCAATCTCCTCTACCATGGAAACTCCCTCCTCCGGAATAATTACAGCATTTCCTTTATCTCATTTATAAAGCTGAACACACTGTCATTTTCGCAGTAATCTTTATTTACAATCCTGTTCTCAACAATAATGCGGTAATCATTGCAGATTTCGTTTAGTTTTTTAGCAATATGGTTGGGACTGATATTATTTAAAGATACAATAAATTCATTAAAATCTTTTAAATCTTTATTGGCAAACGTATTAGTAATAACCTTAATCCCGAAAACAGACATCTCCAAAGGCGGATAACTTGGGTGGGGAGATGCCATAAGAGATATACCTGCATAAGACTCCTGAAGAACTTGTGCATATTCATCCAGGGTTAATTTCCCTGCAGAATTCAAGTATTTCCCTTTTCCCAGATATACTTTCGGATGCATCTCTCCCGCTGATAAAACATCCCATTCTTCTGCATCTTCCTGTATTCCAATCCATTTACGCAGCGCAGCAACTATAAGTTTAAAAGCATTTCTTTCGGTTCCCGGGCGGCCATATATCAGAATCTGCTTCTTCTTTCTCATACTGCTGTTCATGGCGTACAACTTTTCTTTCAGCACTGTATTTAACACTGGATCAAAAGCAAATTCCTTATAAAATTTATATCCCTGCCAGTGAAAATAGTCCTGCAGCAATTTTGTATTAAAAACTGCAATCTGTGGATAGGGATGTTTATAGGTTGCGTCTGCCAGAAGATACCTTGTGGACCATGCATAAAATCCAGGTTCATAATCCTGAATAAAATTAATAAACGGTCTGGGTTTTATACCTGTCTTAACCTCATATTCTTCATAAGCTTCCTGTGCACAATGCGCGGTCCACCAGCCTGTGAACATAAAATAATCATTTTCTGATACCGGAAGAGACCATCCGTTCCGCTCACTGTATGGAACAATCTGAGCATTCTCCTGACTGTCTTCCTCCCATCTTACAAATGTATAATTTTTTTCATATACTTGTATAGCTTCCGCAGATGGTACCGCATCTACCAGAACAATTCTTTTATCGAATCCCGTACACTCAGCCAGTTTTTCAAAAAATTTAAGTGCTGTAGATATACCGCCAAAAACATGTTCCGGATTAATGGAAGGCAAAAGAATATTAATTCTTTTGTTCTTGTGCGTAGACTGCCGGAATATATAAGGATTGATCTCCGCTATATGAGTGTCAATTTCCGGACTGTTAAAAATCCCCGCTTCATAAGCCCCATGGAGGTATTCATCCACTATTTTCTTTTCCACACTTATTTCTTCCGCCTCTGCTTTCATTTTAGGTACACAACTGAACATATCCAACTGCCTATTATAATAAGGGTCCCCTTCAGACAAATATGGGGCATACATCTTTCGTGACATTTCAAAATCCACTTCTGGAATATAAGAATCTCTGGTCTTTGACTCAAAATGATACAGCCTGACATAAGGATCATATACGTTCCTGTATCCATTTTGAATCGCTCTTATACACAGTTCAACATCACTTCCGCATATCAGAAAGCGTTCATCAAAAGGTCCGATCTTTTCAATGGTTTTCTTAGACACCGCCATGCATGCACCTGTAACTGCAGTAACATTTCTGGTTACCATGGGCGATACAAAGGGTGAACCGTAATGAACCGGGGGCATTCCCTTATAAACATGATCTCCCCAGCCTCCCATCCCGGCTATTACTCCGGCATGCTGAATGGTATTATCCTCGTATAACAGAAGGGCACCTGCCACTCCAATATTCGGCTGTGTAACTTTCTCTACTAAACGGTACATCCATTCACTGCTGCTGATTTCTACATCGTTATTCAGGAAGATATAGACGTCTCCTTCTGCATGCTTCATTCCAAAGTTATTCAATTTTGACCAGTTAAACTCAAACGCAGCTGTTACCACACGAACATTTGAATTTTCTTCCGTAACATCTTTAAAATATGCAAAAGTCTCTGCTTCTTCTGAATTATTATCCAGGATGATGATCTCATACCTGTCATATCTGGTAAAACGAAGGATACTCTGAACTGCCTTTTCCAGCAGCGGCGCATGATCTTTTGTAGGAATGATTACAGATACCAAAGGAGGTTCCTTCAAACAATACCTTACATCATAAACAAAATAATTCTCTGTCTCATTTACTTTGGCTGCTTCTTTTCCGTTAACCCGATCCAGATGCTCCTGTATGGCTTTTAATCCCACTACCTGTGCATAAGGCTTAGACTCCGGATTATTTGCTGTGGATGAAGGGATTGCCCTCCAGGAATATAAAATTTGAGGTACATGTACAATATTGTCAGTAATTTCAGACATGCGAAGCATTAAATCATAATCCTGACTTCCGTTGAATTCAGACCGAAATCCTCCTGTTTTTTCAAAAAGACTTCTCTTAAAACCAAGTAAATGCCCTATATACATTTGACTGAGCAGCAGTTCCGGTGACCAGTCCGGTTTGCAAAAAGGATCTCTGTGGTTTCCTTCTGCATCGACAATGTCCTGATCACTATATAAAATATCCGCTCCTGTATTTTTAATAACAGTTGAAAATTCCAAAAGTGCATTCTCTGCAATTTCATCGTCATTATCCATCAAAACCAGATAATCACCATCAGCAAGAGCCGCTGCCTCATTCGTTGCCACAGATATACCGCCGTTTTTTTCAAGTAACTTTATCTTTATTCTCTTATCACGGATGCCGGATAAGTATTCTCTCACTCTGTGATCTGTAGAACAATCATCTACAAGACATAATTCCCAATTACCGTATATCTGGTTTGCGACAGATTCAATCGCTCTCTGAAGCCAGTGTATTTCCACGTTATAAACAGGAATTAAAACAGAAAATTTAATGTTATCTCCACTACTATTCATGTACTGCTCCTTTTGCATAGTTTACCCGGGTATCCATATCAAAATAACCTACAGTTGTCTTATCAGCGATCACCTGGATACAACAAATGTCATATAAACGATGGTATACAACAAAATCATCATTTCCCTCAAAACCTGTACATCCCAACTGCAGAAGATATTGTCCCCCCTGCAGTCTCATCTTCTGAGTAAATGAAATATCAGCCACTTCTCCCTCCAGAACAGTACCTGTTTCTGTTTTTTCAATAACTGTATTCGTTCCTGTCAACTCTGTTCCCTTTAAGTCTTTGAGGCTGAAAGCAAAAATAGGATTTATAATTTTCTTGTTAAATTTTATCTTCATTCGCAGAGTAAAATTCTGCATTTTATATACTGTATTGGTAATTTTTCCTTCTTCATCAAAAATACCAAAGTCAACAATTTCTGCTCTGCCATCGCCATAACTTTGCAGCTCAGGGTTTATAAGCATATACTTTTTCCATATTTCACTGTCATGCTCATAATCCAATTGCCTTTCATCCAATATCTTATCGGCCTCTTCCTCTATCTCTTCTATAACGGATACATCCTGACCAACCAGAATCTTTTTATACAGGTCAACCATTTCCTTTGGTCTTCCCTCCGCCACTTTTTTCCCTTTATTAAGAAGAATCACTCTGTCACAATATTTACTAATGCTACCCAGATCATGGCTTACAAACAGAATTGTACGGCCCATCTTTTTAAATTCTTCAAATTTTCTATAACATTTCGCCTGAAAAAACACATCCCCTACTGATAAAGCCTCATCTACTATTAGAATCTCCGGTTCAATATTAATAGCAACCGCAAATGCAAGCCTCACAAACATACCGCTGGAATATGTTTTTACAGGCTGGTGAATAAATTCACCGATATCTGCAAAATTTAAAATATCATCAAGCTTAGCATCAATTTCCTCCCTGGAAAACCCAATCATGGTGCCATTTAAATAAACGTTCTCAAGCCCTGAATATTCCATGTTAAATCCTGCACCCAACTCCAACAGGGCAGAAATTCTTCCATTTACCGATACGCTGCCGTCCGTGGGATTTAAAACACCTGTTATAATCTTCAAGATCGTAGATTTTCCGGAACCATTTGTTCCGATAATTCCGACTGTTTCCCCCTTACTTACTTGAAAGGAAACATCCTGCAAAGCATAGTGTTCTTTATAATTCTTTTTTCTTGACAGTCCCAATGACTCCTTCAGCCGATCCATAGGTTTGTCATATAATTTATACATCTTACTTAGATGCTCTACTGCTATAATTTTATCTGACATGCAATTTCTCCTTACAATACATCCGCAAAATGTGGTTTCAGACGTTTAAATATTACAGAACCAAAAGCAAATATTATAATCGTCACAACCCAGAAATAGATTCCCCACTTCCAATGCTCAGTAAGCCAAGTTTTTCCTAATATGGAATCCCTATATCCAGACACAATATAATACATCGGGTTCAGCTTAAACGCTTTCATCAGTAAGGGATGTCCACTCAGCATATTTAAATCCCACATAATAGGAGTCATCCACACGCCCACCTGAAGGATAATATTAATAATCTGTGTCAAATCCCGAAAAAAAACCACAATAGCACTGGTGGCATAAACAAGAGCCAATGCGAAAACAAATGTACAGCCTGTATAATAAAAAATCTGCAGTGTATGAAAAGTAGGTGTATATCCGTTAACTGAGCAAATAATAAGTGCGAATGCCACAAAGAACACATGTACAAACAACGCTGAGAACACCTTTACTATAGGAAGAATACTGATTTTGAAAACAACTTTTTTAACCAGGTAATTATACTCCATCAATGCATTCGTTCCGCCGTTCAACGCATCCTGGAAAAAAAACCATGGAACAATACCCGAAATCAGATAAAGAACAAATGGATATTCCGCCATATCACCTGCCTTGAGTCCTATGGTAAATACAAACCAGTATACCATGATTGTGACAACCGGCTGAATAAATGCCCATACAATTCCCAGATAAGATCCTGCGTATTTTGTCTTAAAATCATTCTTAGACAAAGACAAAATAAGTCCTTTATTATGATATAATTCCAGCGGTAATCCTAATATTTTTTCTTTCATATTCTGCTCCTGTTTATTTGCTTTCCATATATTCTTTAATTCCGCTCCACTTATGGTCTTTTTCAGAGATAGTTAAATCTTCCACCGTCATTCCCTGAGGCATAGGCCATTCCACTCCTATATCAGGGTCATTCCACTTTAATCCGCCTTCATCGTTCGGATGATAGAAATCAGTACATTTATATGCAAATTCCGCATGTTCTGAAAGGACCACAAAACCATGTGCAAAATTTTTCGGTATAAAAAACTGTTTTTTATTTTCTGCTGACAGAATCACACCATACCATTTTCCAAATGTTTCGGAACCCGGGCGTAAATCTACAGCCACATCAAATACTTCACCGCTTACAACACGCACCAATTTATCTTGTGGATAATGAATCTGAAAATGAAGGCCTCTTAATACTCCTTTTTTAGAACTGGATTGATTATCCTGTACAAATTCCATATCAATGCCCGCAGCTTTATAATCATTATAATTATATGTTTCCATAAAATATCCGCGCTCATCACCAAAAACAGCCGGAGTAATTACTTTCAATCCTTCAATCTCGCATGTTTCTACTGTAATTTTTCCCATAACTTTTTCCTCACTTTATTTATTAAAATTTTCTTTGTTAACCTGCTATCTTTTTTTCTTTCTTTTCTTATTTTTTCTTCTATCTTTTTTCACAAGCAATATGATAAGTATCACAAGGACTGCAATCAACACTGCCAACAAAATCAAAAGCGCATCCATAAAAGAATATGATTGATCACCCTTGCTCTTCTCCTGCTGTTGTGTGTCAGCGTTTTTTGTCCCTGCTGCTTCTTTTTCTTCTGAGGTTTTTTTCTTGCTTTCCTCCTGCGGTATTTCTTCCTGCTTAACTGCACTTCCCACAGGCTGTCCTGAATAACTGTACTTTTGCAGAATGCTTCCATCCTGCTGTACACTTTCTTCATATTGAAGCTGTTCCAGCTTCACATTGGATGGAATATAAACAAATCCCTGATTTAAATCAGTCTTTTTAAATTTATCAAAACCATAGTTCAGAAGGTTCGTGGTATCCTGACAATTAGGACCCATATCAGCCCCTTTCATTACCACTGCAATAAGAGTAACTCCATTTCTTTCTGCTGCTGTTACCAACGTCTTCCCTGCTGCCTCTGTGCTGCCGGACTTTCCCCCCAAACATCCTTCATAATGTTCTGCAGACTCTGAAGCCAACAGCGGATGATGCGTATGCAGTTCTCTGGCACCTGCAGTTATATTTGTAGGTGGAATCACATAGTTTTCGGTCTGGATAACTGTGCGAAAAGTTTGATTTTTTAAAGCTTCTCTACAAATCAGAGCCATATCATAAGCTGTTGTGTAGTGATTCTCATCCGGCAGCCCGCTTGCATTGACAAAGTGTGTGTTCTTACAGCCAATCTCCAAAGCTCTCTGATTCATAAGTTCTGCAAAAGCTGCTTCTGTCCCCGATACTTGTTCTGCCAGCTGAATTGCGATCTCATTGGCAGACTGAATAATCAGTCCGTACAGGCAATCTTCTACAGTTATCACTTCTCCGACCTGCATATGGAGTGTACTGCTGCCTGCTACCTGTTCTGATGCCACGCTGTTTTCTGAAAATGTTACCTGTGTGTCCAGTTGGAGGTTTTCGATTGCCAATAATGCAGTCATTATTTTCGTAATACTGGCAGGATAGCGCAGCTCATTTCCTCCCTTACTGTAAAGGATGTTACCATTACCGGCTTCCATCAATACTGCTGTTTCACATGCCACTTCCGGCCCTGCAGGCCATCCCTGTATGTTATTGGATTCAACAGGATATGCTGTGCCATTGCTGACTGCTCCGGCAACAGTTACTGTCATCATGCTCATACACAATACTAACGATACCAGAATAAACGAAAAGGGACAACTTTTTTTTAATTTGATCATTTTTGAAAAATCTCCTTATACGCAAACCAGCAGTATCCTCTGGATACTGCTGTATGATTTTTATTTTTCTGCATACATGTCCGGTAATCTTATAAGTAAACACCTTATCTTTTCCACAAAATGCTTCCTCCTGACCTTGTATACTATACCATCTTATAAGCAGAATTTCAATATTTTAAAAGAAATCCGCTTTTCAACCTTTTATCTATGCTCTACGGATCAACTGCAGTAAGGAATCAAAAATTTAGAATACAAGATCAGATGCCATATTAGAAGAACTATTAAAAACATAACAAAGCTATAATTCTCCTGCTTCCATTTCGTTTGAATCTTGTCTGTATAAAAAACCATAAGTAATGGCAGCAACAATGGAATATAATATCTTCCCTGTACCCCTTTAATCATAACCTCACCCACTTCTGTAAAAGCCAGATACAATGCTGTCCATATCAGAGCCATCACACCGGCAACAAGAGGCAGAATGATTATTTTAAATATGTTCATTGACTTTTTTGTCATTCCATTCATGGTTTTTCTGGGCTCTGTGCAGGCCACACCAAGAATAAGAGCCGTAACCAGCATATAGAACTCAAACACCCCTTCATATGCCATGGTGGAAATACTTTCTATCCCCATCACATAACTGTTAAATGTTTTACTGATATTTTCAAATAAAATCTGTATATAGGACCAGGGATGAGCAAGTATCATTTGAAGCTGTCGTCCTACATCCGTATCTCCTCCTCTTACATCGGATGCCATTGTGTTACCTGCTGTAGGTATCAGGAAAGTCAGCATCAGTAAAATACAGGCTACAATAACCACTGTTTTCCATATCCAACACTGTTTCTTATTCTTGAATTTTTTCATTGGCAAAAACACTGCACTAAGCATCAACGGAATATAAATAGCCTTAGGACAGCTCCCATATAAAAAGAGGACAGGTATGCAGACAAGCATTGTCCTGCTGATTTTTTTCTCCGGATAATAAAATTCTCTAATCAGCATTGCTGTTCCCAAAGATAAGAACCCAATCAAAGCCACATCATAAGAATAAGCGGTTGCAAGTACCATAGGTGTAGGCATCAAAGCCAAAGCTGCCAGTAAATTCTTAGCTATAGGGATACTTTTTATCGCAAAAAACATAAGGATGCAGTACATCATGAGATTTGCTATTTTGCCCAGCAAATATACCACATAAAAAGGAAGTCCGATAAATTTCCCTGCAGCAACTACAATAGCCATATGAAGATATCCTAATCTACTGACAGTAAAACTGCTTTTATCATATGAATATCCGCTATCCTGTGTATTCTCATTAAAATACTGAATCTGAAGAGCTTTTTCTTCCTTGGATGTAAAGGCTACTTTTTCCATTGATTCCGGATTGATATAAGCATAATACTCTGCCTGGTTCCAATCCACATGTTTTCCATCAAAAAAGTCAAATACATGATAAAAATGGATATGTTCATCCCAACTTGTAAATTGTGGAGGCTGAAGAGCTATAAAAAGCATCCCTATTGTCATTGAAATTATGAGAAAGCCAAGCTCTACACGTTTTCCGATTTCTTTTTTGAACAAAAGAAGAAACAAAAACACACCAACAAACACACTGATATACAAAATTCTGTATCCGTTAGAATCTTTTGCATTATGAACTGTAAAATCTCCCACCGTTACTCCCTCTGGCAGTTGTATAGTAATGGACTTTACATTATTTTTAATGTTAACAAAAGAATTATTTAAATTGCTGCGGCACGGGTCCAGAATTTTTTGAATTTCCCAATTACCATACAAATTTTTAGTCTCTATTAAAATCTCAGCTTGAAAACTTTTTTCTGATGCATAATAATATTGAAATTTGTTGATATATCTTCCGGAAACATCAATTTTAACCTCTCCATTTTTCTTCATGACATAGAGATTTTCCGTCTTATCTCCATTCTTCACATGTACATCCTGGAGACTGATTATCTGGGACTTTTCGCTTTTTTCTGCCTCATAAAACTGTAATAATCCCTCTAAAATAAAACCAGCCAGTATTGCACTAAGCATTATAACCAGCAGTTTTTTCCACCAATCCAGATTCACCCTAACTCTCTTTGTCATTTTCAAATACATCCTTTTCTTTAAGCAATTCTTTCTCCCCTATAGCTGTTCCTTCACCACATTCCCTGCGTATCAGTTCTTCCAAAATACCAATCCTCTGTGTCAATACTTTTGTTTTTTGAGACAACCCGGATACCAGAACACTCAAAGTAAACGTCAGTGCCAGTAAAAAACAGAAGCCCAGAAAGAAAATCATATTAACCGGAATTCCGATTCCGCAAATATCAGCCAATTTCGCAATTATTCCCGGAAAAATGTCCAGCAGCAAAATCAAGACTCCCATAATAATCCAGGACAGCGCATATTTTAATTCCAACTTATTTTTTCTTATCTTACCAACCAGATAAGCAAACGCAGCCAACACAATAACCGCTACTATAATCTGTGTTCTTATGTTCATACTTCACCTCTATCGAAGACATTCTATAATAATTGCAAGGCTTACCTTAATCATATAGTATACCGATTTTCTTGGAGAAATTGAGGATACCCCTCCCTGCCTCTCCTTCATAACAACAGGAATTTCTTTTACCTTCATATTTTTTCTGATAACAGACACCACCGTTTCCGGCTCCGGATAATCCTTTGGATAATTTTCGGCGAATATCTTAATGATTTCTCTGTCCACCATTCGCAGACCTGATGTCGGATCTGTTATAGTCTTACCCGTCAGAACTTTAATGAGACCTGTAAAAAACTTAATCCCCATTCTTCTAAGCCCTGATGACTGAAACCCCTTTTTCTCAATAAATCTCGACCCAATCACCATGTCGGCTTGATTTTCTTCCATAAACATTGCCATTTCATTCAGAAATGCGGCATCATGCTGTCCGTCGCCATCTACCTGTACAGCCACATCATAATGATTCTCAAGAGCATACATATAACCAGTCTGTACTGCTCCCCCTATTCCCAGATTCACCGAAAGATTTATAAAGTGAAATTGATTTTTTTCACATATCTCTTTGGTTTTATCTTTGGAACAGTCATTTATTATAATATAGTCAAATGAAGGCGCGGATTTTTGAATATTCTCCACCGTTTTCTCTATGCATGCCTCTTCATTGTAAGCAGGTATAATGATTAATTTCTTCATACGTTTTCCTTTTATCTTATCTGATTCATTATAAATTATTAGATTTTTCACTTGAACTATACAACTTTACAAGGATTCTGGCAATCGGTTCCGGCCAAAATTTTCTAAACATAATGAAATCTTCTTTTTTTCTCGCATCATCTCCAAGAATAATACTGGTTTCTGAGTCCTCATGAATTCTATGATACATTAAAATTTTATTTACATATACAAAACTGCCCTTTTCTTTAGAAAGTTTTTCCCATGCTTCCCAGTCTTCCGCACTGCGAAATCCTGCCTTAAAGACAGGTACATGCAGGTGTGCTTTCACAAAAGTAACACAAGGACAGCAAATAGGACATCCAAGAGACAAAATTCTTCGTCTTACAAATTTAGATCCCCAAAATGCTTTGACTCTCAAAGGCATCAGCATAAGGCGTTTGATTCTTAAAAGCCGATTATTAAGAACAGGCCGCCCTTTCCTCAACTCCCCATAATCCCCAAAAATGATCAATGGTCTTTTTGACTGTCTGAGATATTCGTAGATCTTCTGCCAATACTCCGGAAGATAAACATCATCCTGATGTGCTATGGTAACATACTTGGAATCAGCACATTGATATGCAAAATTCCAATCCTGTGTAATTCCATGTTCTCCATGGTTTATATAAAGAGGTACTCCGTATTTTTCACTTAACTCCTCTATATAATGATTCGGAGTAGATGTGACTATAATAATGTTACTTTTCCTGGTCTGCTTTTTTAATGACAGAATGCACTCTTCCAAATAAGGACTTTCCTTATACGCACATATGGCAAAAGTGTGTTCTTTTATTCTATTTTTTTCCATCTTTCCCAACCGCTCCATTTTTCTCCTTATTTCCAGTTTTCTGTATGTTCGTTCACAGCAAAATTATCATGAACACTTTTGGCAAGACACAGTGACAATAAGATGATTTCCACTACTGTTGCGAGCGCCAGAGCCGCACTTCCTCCCTGCATATCGTATCTTCTGACCATAACGATTGAAGAGATATAGCTGACCGCCACTGCTGCCGCATTCCCTGCTACAAGCCCTTTAAAATTCCTGATTGCAGTCAGGACACCACAGAGAAGCCAGGCAAAAGCCGTCAGCACAGTACATAAGATCAAAGGAATTAACAGTTCCGAATGGGAAGCCACTTCTTCTCCCAAAAGCAATTCCAATCCCCATTTTCCAAATAATTTTCCGCCTATAACACCTGTCACAGCCAGTCCTGCTACAGCGGAAGAACATAAAAATAAGGCATTTAAAAAACCTTTTTTATTCTTCTGGTGATATCGCTCCGCGAAAAGTGTGACAAAAGGATTAAAAATATAAGTGGCGCCCATCTGTATTATTAAAGTCGGTGTTGCTACAGAACCATATATTCCGAGTTTATAATTCCCGAGATATCTCTCTATGAATAACCTCGGAATAGTGCCAATAGCTGTCGACAACATAGTATACACTACAAGAGGAAAGCATTCAATCAATAATTCCATTAATTTAGGTTTATCCCAGCAAATTTTAATATCTGTTATCTTTCCCGCAAAATGAATATCATACAGGCACACAGACAACAGACAACAGACTGTCATTATTAATAAAGTTAAAACAAGATTTCCAGATAGGAATAAGGCAAGAGAAAAAGTCCCTAAGGTCAACACACCTCTTATAGTAAGGGACTTTCCTACATAATCAAGGCGCCACATCTTCTGGTATATTCCGGCAAAAACATCAAAAAGAGCTTCTGATATTTTATATATAAAATAAATTATAATACATATCTTCTGTTCCCAGCTATAAGATAATACCAGTGTATAGGCTATACACCCAAACAAAGCTGTGCTGCTTGTAATAATCCTGCTCGAAATATATAAACCGTTTGAATACTTTTCATTTGTGTCTGAAACCTGAAAATTTCTCATACCATATACAGCTAAACTATACCATATATTACTGACTGACATAGCCAGGGAGAGAAGTCCGGCATCGTCTACTCCTGAAATCCTCACCACAAGAATAGTCAAAAGCCACTGGCAGCCCAAATAGAACATACTTCCCCAGGAATTCCAAAGTATGCTCTGTTTCATGGATAATTTTTTACCGCCATTATAATCATTCTTCATATTATTCTTCAATTGCAGGTTTCTCCATCTCCAAAATCTATAAATGAGGCATAATGATTATGCCTTTCACCTTCCGGCGGCATCTGCATGTAATCCCCATATTCAGGTCGAAGAAATGCGTCAAAATTTTTGACTAGTGCCACTTCCGTATCCTCAAACTTAAATTTTACTGTAGGAAAAGAACTCTTTGTACGAATCATTAAATTTTCACCGGATATGTAAGAATAATCAATATATAAATCCGAGTCATCTTCACAATATGTAGCCCATTTTAAGTATTTATTCGTGCACATTTGCGGTGTTATACAAAAAATTTTAAATAAAACATGCAGCGTCCTGCATCCCCATTCGGCCACTTTTTTCTTCCACCCTTTCATACCAGGTGGCAGATTCGGATCAGGAATCAGAGTCAGCACCTGAAGTCTTGCCCAAAACCAGGTCTTTTTCTGATGTTTTGTTCTTAACCTCTCATTTTCAGAAGTTTTGTCATAAGGAAAAATATCAATATATATTCCCAAAGGATAATTTCCCTGCTGATATGCATCTTCAACAAATCTTGTACCTCTTTTAACCATTTTTCCAAACATAAGAGGATATTTTTTTTCTGTATCTGTTGTCATGAAGATATACTTCTCTCCCATTTCCTTAGGTGCTACATCCATAAATTTATTATAATCTTCTCTCAGCATACATACATCAATATCATCATCCCATGGAATAAATCCCTGATGACGGAGGGCTCCGATAGCCGTCCCCCCTGTTGCGAAATAGGGTAATTTATATTTTTCACAAATGGCAATAAAATCTTTCAAGATATCCAATTCTACCAACTGCAGTTTCCGAAGGTTTTTCTTATCATATGTCTTATTCTCCATAAATACACTGAATTATGGTGCGCTCCACCATGCCATCCTTTCCATTCTAAATAGTCTATTCTTTTATCTGCCGGAAAACTCTTTCTGTGCAAGGCTAAATGCTGCCTCTATCACTTTATCCATATCGTAATATTTATATTCTGCTAATCTGCCGCCAAAAAGTGTAAGTGTTTCTTTTTCCGCAAGCTCTGCATATTTTAAATATATCTCTTGATTTCTACTATCGTTGATTGGATAGTAAGGTTCATTGTCTCTTTTCCAAACTAACGGATATTCTCTGGTAATTACTGTCTTTTCTGATTTGCTGTTTTCAAAATGTTTATGCTCAATACTTCTCGTAAAAGGAGTCTCACTATCTGTATAGTTTACTACTGCCACCCCCTGATAGTTCTCCTGAGACAAAACCTCTGTCTCAAATCGCAGGCTCCGGTATTCTAAATCTCCGTATACAAAGTCATAATAGGAATCAAGAGTACCTGTATACAACAACTTGTCTCCCAATTCCCGGTATTTCTCCCTGTTTAAGTTAAAATCAACCCCGGTTTCTATATCACATCCTGAAAACAGTTTATCAATAAGCCTATTGTATCCCCCAATAGGAACTCCCTGATATAAATCGTTAAAATAATTATTATCGTAAGTATATCGTACAGGTATCCTTTTAATAATGAAAGAAGGCAACTCACAGCATTTCTTTCCCCACTGTTTTTCTGTATACCCTTTTATTAATTTTTCATATATATCATATCCCACCAGACTGATTGCCTGTTCCTCCAGGTTACTGGGCGTCTCTGTCACTGTAGTTTTCTGTGATTCAATTATCCGCTGTGCCTCTGCCGGAGTGACAACACCCCACATTTTATTAAAAGTATTCATATTAAAAGGCAGATTAAATATCTCACCATGATAATTGGCAACAGGCGAATTCGTAAACCTGTTGAATTCTACAAGACTATTCACGAATTCCCAGACTTTACGGTTACTCGTATGAAAAATATGGGCTCCATACTTATGCACCTGAATGCCTTCTATCTCTTCACAGTACAGATTACCACCAAGGGTATGTCTTTTTTCTACAACAAGACATCTTTTGTTGTGCTCTATTGCACTTTTGGCAAAGACACCTGCGAAAAGACCGCTGCCTACAATAACATAATCATATTTTTTCATGTTTATCTCCCATATCATCCAATTTCAAATAAAATTATTATACCCTGTTTGTACATAAGAATCAATTCTTAATTTATAAAGAAAAATTTACTCCCCCACGTCAGCTACAAATATGCTATAATTGATTTACTTTATAAAAACCGCTGTATGCGTGTTCAATTGAAAGGAGCCAATCGTGAATTTTTTATATACCATTAACGATAATTTTGTACCGCAATTAGGAGCCGGACTCACCTCAATCTGTGAAAACAACCAAAAAGAGGCTCAAATTACTTTCTATATAATGTCCTTTGGAATATCTTCCCAAAATAAAAATCAACTGAAGTGCTTAGCCCAAAAATATAACCGCAGCATTATTTTTATTGAAATATCAGATATAAAACAATATTTTGATTTTGATATTGATACATCCGGTTGGAATCCAATTGTTTTAGCCAGACTAATCATGGGCCGGATCCTGCCGGAAAGCCTTAAACGAATTATATATTTAGATGGAGATACGATTGTCATTTCCAGCCTGGAAGAATTGTGGCATATGGATTTAAAAAACAAAACATTGGGAATGAGCATAGAACCAACTGTAGATAAAAAACGTAAAGAAGATCTTGGTTTAAAAGATTATTATTATCATAATGCAGGTGTATTGCTGGTGGATTTGGAAAAGTGGCGTAAGAATGAATCTGATAAAAAAATAATACAATTTTACAGAGAACATAATGGCAATTTATTTGCAAATGATCAGGACGCTATTAATGGAGCATTAAAAGATGAAATTCTCTCAATCATGCCTAAATACAATTTCTGCAATATATTCTATCAATATCCATATAAATTTCTCTCCGATCTGGTAAGTCCGATGAAATACTTCTCCAAAGAGGAATTTGAAAGCTGCGTAAAAAGTCCTGTTATTATACATTATTTAGGAGAAGAACGCCCGTGGAGAGCCGGAAATACACATAAATATAAGAACTGCTATGAAAAGTATCTTGGAATGACAGATTGGAAAGACACTCCCTATGAAGAAGGGTGGGAAGTATATTTCGTATGTTGGAGAATCTTCAATTTTATTATGAGGCCTGTTCCTAAAATACGTTATTATATTATTAATATGTTAATTCCCTTTTTTATGAAATACAGAGCAAAAAAATTGCAGAAAGACAGATAACTTATAAGATAACTGTTTTCCTAAAAATATTCATTTTGGACTAGCCGCTGCGCTGACGGCTTGTTATAATATAAAAAAGCTTCTCTTTAAGATTTCAGAGAGGAAAGAAATGGAAGGGGTAATATTTATGAAGGGGAAATTCAAAAAAGTCACATGTTTTATACTGATTTTTATGGTATTGTCAGTTGCGTATCTAATCCCACCGGGCCATTCGAAAGCTGTATTGGCAGCGAACAATTCCTGTAAAATCCACTTTCTAACTTTAACTGACAATACAGATGCCATTTTACTGGAATGTAACGGTAAATTCGGTATGGTGGATTCAGGTGAAGATAATGATTATCCTAACGGAAGTAATCCACATTATCCGAGTCGCCCAGGTATTACAAGAGGAAATGGGTTTGAAAAGGATGTAATTACCTATCTTCGGACAGTAGGTGTCACAAAAGATAACTTTGAATTCTACATTGGTACACATCCCCATAGTGACCACATTGGATCTGCAGACGAAATCATATATGCATTTCATCCTAAACGGGTTTACATCGAAGCCTATTCTGATAATGATGTTACGGATAGTATTCGTTTATGGGATAATCTGTATGTTTATGACAACATGGTAAAGGCAGCACAGGATACAGGGGCCACATTAATCCAGACTTTCAATACAAATGCACCATTATATCCTGAGACTGTGACTGTGACCGGAACTATTATAATGAATAAGGACATAGAAGTTCCGTCTGAACCTGATGGCAGTACAGATCCAAGTGACAGTAATTCTTCTCCGTCTGCAAATGCAGATGAAACTCTGCCACCTGCTGAAAACAGCGATGTAAAGTCACCGGATACAGATGCTCCCTCAGACATGGAAAAAGAGCCACAGGATACAGATTCTGCTCCTTCAGACATGGACAAAGAGCCGCAGGATACAGATTCTGCTCCTTCAGACATGGACAAAGAGCCGCAGGATGCAGATTCTGCTTCTCAGGACATGAGCAAAGAGTCACAAGGTACAGATGCTTTTCCATCAGATATTGCAAAAGAAACACCGGATACAGACGCGGATTCTCAAGATATGGAGAGAAACACGCAGGATGCCGTCTCTCAAGATATCAACAAAGAGCAACCGAACCCGGATGCTGCATTACAAGACATCTACACAGATTCACAGAATACGGATTCACCAACACAGGGTACAGACCAGTCAAATGCAGACAACAGCACAGACAGTAATATCACTATGCCCTCGCAAATAGCAGTGACCTTATCTTATACAGCTACTGATCCAGAAACAAAACTTCCCGCCGATGTCATTGTAGAAGCGAAAGAAGTCCCCGGCAAAGAAGGTCTCTGGACATATACATTTACCGGTATCAGAAAATTTGATGATACCAAAACACCGTTCACCTACAAATTGACTCCCAAAGCAGAAGGATATACATTTGCTCCTGCAGAGGAAGAAAATCTCTTTGATTTTATATGTAGTGCAGAAGTTCCCTCAGCTCCGGAAACAGCAAATGTACTTTCGGAAGAGGCTTTACAGCTTTTCAGTATTTATCAGGAAGAAAGCGGTGCTGCTGATGAGCCCCTAATCCCTTCAGATGAGGGATTATCAGATAATCTGACTATTGAGGATGTACCATCCAGTGACCAGGTTGACCCTGATCATCCAGATGACCCAAACAATGCCTATGAGAATGCTTATGCGGCACCAGCCCAGAGTGGTATTTTTGATGGGGAAACTGTGGGTTCTGTCTCTACACCGGTCTTTATGCTGGGCGGAAAAAACGGTATGAAATTAGAGATTATGAATTACGGTGTTAAACGCCCTCAGGCAGATGCAAACTACTTCAGTCTCGGAGTAAAGGTTACCTCCATGATGACTAAAAAAACCGCCTTTCTGGCCGGAGACATTAATAATTACATCGGAGCGGAAACAGCACTGGCCAAGCGACTTGGACATGTAAATTTATTAAAGCTTGGGCATCATGGTTTTTACGGATCCAATACTTATAATTATCTGAAGGCACTGAGTCCTGATATTGCAATTATGACAGGCAAATATAATTATGTATCTAACGCAAGCGTTGATAATAATATAGGTACCCTGGACTCTCTCATAAAATTAGGACAATCCGGGACTGCCCTTTATCCGACTGCATGGTATGCACCATATATAAAGGCAATTGTTATCAATCTTGACAAAGGACTCAGTAATAATGTTCCAAAAGGTAAAGAATTTATTGCCTCTGCAGAAGGCTCATCACCTTACAGGCATATATACTATTATGATGGCTATCCCAAAAAGACAAATGGATGGAAAAAGGATTCCAAAGGTGACTGGTATTATTTTGAAAACTCGTATAACGCGTCAACCAACAAATGGCTGCAAAATGCTTCCGGGAAATGGTCTTATTTAAAAGATGATGGTACAATGGCTGTTGGATGGGTTCTGGTAAATGGAAAATGGTATTATACGGATTCCAATGGTTTTATGACTACTGGCTGGCAAAAAGTTAATGGGAAATGGTATTACATGGATTCCAATGGCGTAATGCAGACCGGACGAAAACATATTGATAAATATTTTTATTATTTTGATTCAGCAACAGGTGCCATGGCTCAGGATCAATATGTAAATGGCTATTATTATGATTCTTCCGGGAAATGGATTCCAAACTTTAAAGATGGCAACTGGCAGCACAATGAAGTCGGATGGTGGTATCAATTTGGCAATGGCTCTTATCCCACAAGTTGCTGGCTTCAGATTCATGGTGAATGGTATTATTTCAACTCGTCCGGTTATATAGTTACAGGATGGATGAAACAGGGTAAAACATGGTATTATTTCAACAGCGAAGGGATTATGTGTACAGGGTGGTACAAGATAAACGGTATCTGGTACTATTCTGATGCTTCCGGAAAAATGCTTACGGGTCTGCAGACAATCGGAGGCAGAAAATATTATTTCAATAGCAGCGGTGCTATGGCCACAGGTTGGGTAAAACTCAATAAAAGCTGGTACTATTTTACTGAAAACGGCGCTAACACCGGATGGTATGTAGTCGGAAATATCTGGTACTACTCTAACTCCTCAGGTGTCATGCAGACCGGATGGATCAAATCGAATGGAAGATATTATTATACTTCCGGCAGTGGTGCCATGATGACAGGATGGATTTTTGTCGGAAACAAATGGTACTATCTGAATAATTCAGGAGCTATGCTTACCGGCTGGTATGAGATCAATGGTATCTGGTATTATTCTGATGCTTCCGGAAAGATGCTGACAGGACTTCACACTATAGGTCAAAGTAAATACTATTTATCCGGAAATGGTGCAATGGCTACAGGTTGGGTGTATACCGGCAACAAATGGTATTACTTTAACGGAAATGGTGCTGCAGCAGTTGGATGGTATAAAATAAATAATATTTGGTATTATTCCAATTCTTCCGGCGTTATGCAAACCGGATGGCTGAAACAAGGTAATACTAAATATTATCTCTATGGCAACGGTGCTATGGCCACCGGATGGGCTGCGCTGGGGAATAAATGGTATTACTTTACCGACAGTGGTGCTGTTGTCAGAGGATGGTTCAAAGTAAACAATACCTGGTATTATTCTAACTCCTCAGGTATCATGCAGACCGGATGGCTGAAACAAGGTGATACCAAATATTATCTTTACGGTAATGGTGCTATGGCCACCGGATGGGCGGCATTCGGGAATAAATGGTACTATTTCACCGACAGTGGTGCTGTTGTCAGAGGATGGTTCAAAGTAAACAATACCTGGTATTATTCTAACTCCTCAGGTATCATGCAGATCGGATGGCTGAAACAAGGCAGCACCAAATATTACTTATATGGTAATGGTGCAATGGCTACAGGTTGGCTTTCTGATAACGGCAAATGGTACTACATGAACAGTTTGGGAGCCATGACTACAGGGTGGCAGAATGTGAATAATACATGGTATTATTTATCTCCTTCTAATGGAGTTATGTTAGCAAACACCTGGACCCCTGATGGTTATTTTGTAAACAGCAGTGGCGCGTGGACAGGTCAGCGGCGTTAAAATATAACATAACCAAATAAAAACTAAAAGGGTGCGTATCACAGTTCAACATGAATCTGTGATACGCACCCTTTCAACTTTTACTCGTTATTTCGTTACATACTCTTTAACTTTGTAATCATATCAACTAAATTTTTCCCATAATTGTCAGCGGCAGCCCAACCTGCTCCTGTAGGATTGTCCGGGATTCCCAGCCATTCCACATATATTGCTGATTTTCTTGTTACATACTGAAACCTATCATCTACACATACATTCTTTAGGGCCTTATCCGAAGCATACGCTTTTAAGTGCTGAACCTGGGCTCTTATTCCCGTTCGGACATTCTTAAAGGAATTTCCTGCCACGCCATTCCCGACAGCACCCAGACCTGCGAAATTAAACTGCTCAATTTTCACATCTCCTCCGTACTGCAGCCAGCCGGTTTCTTTCATGGCCTGAGTAAAAACCACCTCTGCCTTTATTCCCTCTGCATTTGCTTCCTCTAAGACAATTTTTGAAAATGCTTTTATATCTGCTGCACCACCTTTTTTCAGTGCAGCAGACGGATATGTACAACCTGATTTCTTATAATACTTTACCATCTGGTCAACTGTTACAGAACTTTTTCCCTCTATGGCATATAATTTCTGGGTATTATCTTTTTTTTTATCCGGTACCCATGCACCAGAATTATTGAAATAATATTCCTTTCCCCCCAGTGTATGCCATCCCGTGAGCATGGCACCACTATTATTTAAATAATACCAGATGTTCCCAAGCTGCAGCCAGCCGGTCTGCATAGCACCGCTTCCGTTACAATAATACCAGACTTTATTTACTTGAAACCATCCGGTTCTCATAGCGCCACTGCCAGGTGCCAGATAATACCAGCTTCCGTTAATAAAATTCCAGCCCTCTGCCATGGCTCCGCTTCCGGTCAGATAATACCAAGTATTACCCGGTTTCAACCAGCCGGTCTGCATAGCTCCGCTCCCATCACTGTAATACCATTTTTTACCGACCTGATACCATCCGGTTCTCATATGTCCGCTATTCGGCTGCATGTAATACCAGGTATTCCCAAGTCGTATCCAGCCCTCTGCCATTGATCCATTTGCATTTAAGTAATACCATACATATCCCTGGTTAAACCAACCACCGGTCTGCATTGCACCATTGCTATTAAGGAAATACCACTTACCATCTATTTTCTGCCAACCGGTCTTCATCGCACCATTGCCTGGCTGCATATAATACCAGGTATTTCCCAAATGGATCCAGCCCTCTGCCATGGCTCCGTTTCCATTTAAATAATACCAAGTATTGTAACTATACATCCATCCGGTCTGCATAGCTCCGCTTCCATCACTGTAATACCATTTTTTACCTACTTTATACCAGCCTGTCTTCATGCGGCCATTTTTATCCATATAATACCATCGGCCGCCTATTTTCTGCCAACCGGTCAGGGCAGCTCCATTGCCGGATATATAATACCAATACCTGCCCAGCATATGCCAACCGCCATTCAGCATGGCACCATTTCCCTGAAGATAGTATAATTTACCACCGATTTTCTGCCAGCCGGTCTGCATACTCCCAGATGCATTAAGATAATACCAGCTACCATTTATTTGCTGCCAGCCCGTCTGCATGACACCGGAAGAATTCATATAATACCAGTAGTTACCTATCATCTGCCAGCCCGTCAACATGACACCTTTGCTATTAAAATAATACCAGGCATTATCAATTTTCTGCCAGCCCTTCTGCTTAACATTACCAATATAGTAATACCAGGAATTACCTGATTTTTTCCATTTTCCTACCGGTTCAGGCACCGGTTCGTAAGTCTCTCCACCTGTTTCAATACCAAAATACTGTGCGATGCCATAGGCATCTGCTTTTGCCAGATTTTTAATAGAAGCCTCATTATTCAAAAACTTTTTGTCATCTTTTCCGCTTAAGAAGGCGTGTTCCACAATAATAGAAGGTATGGAAGCTTTCAATCCTTCTCTCACGATTGCATAATAATCTGCAGTACTTCCATCCGGATACTTATAGTCACCGGAGTCCTTTTCTAAAAGTCCCCTATCGTAAAGTCCCAGGGAAGTCAGCCTTTTTAAGATATTATTTGCAGCCTTCTGTGCATTTTCTGCCACTTCTGTATTATATCTTCCTGTTTTTGGTACCAGAACCTCTGCACCATGGGCCGTTTCTTTGTCAAAAGAATTCAGATGAAGACTTACCAGCAAATCTGCATGCTTATTAGCCGCAAATGAAACTCTTTCATTTAAGGTCATTTTAATTGCTTTGCCTGCACCCACAGTATCATGGGTCATATAAACTGTAATCTCGGGATATTTTGAGAGTTCTTCTTTTAAATATTTGGCAATTTTCATGGTAATGTCTGCTTCCACGAATTTTGTGCCATCACTGAATTTATGGACAGCTCCGCTGTCATATCCATTCGTGTCAATGGTTCCGTGTCCCGGATCAAGAACAACAATATAATGGTCTTTCTTCTTTGGTTCTACAGCCACGGTTGCGGGAACCCCCGCCTCTTCCCCCAAAGCAAATGTTTGAATATCGTTAGAGGAATTCTCTGCCAGCTGATTATTCCCTGTAAGCGACTCCTTAATTGCGTCTGCTGATATACCATTCTCATCCGCGGAAAGAACTGCACTTTCCACCTGTTCAGCAGTCTGTGAATCAAGGCCTGCCTCTTCATTTTTAATTTCGGTAACAGCCTGGGCAGCTTCTTCACTGCTCATTTCAACCTGCTCCATCTCTTCCTGCCGGCTCAGTAGTGTATCATATTGCTGACCTGCAATAAATGCCTTTACCGAAACGAATGTCCTTTCCTGGTCAGCAGCAGGAAGGTCAAGAAGAAATGCAGCTACATTTTCCACTACTTCTTCAGCCTGAGCTGTATGTACTTCCCCTTCACCATCCTGGTAAGTTAGAACAGCACTTTCCAAGACTGTTGTCTCTGCATCTCCTAATTCAACAATAACAGACTGATGTGTATCATCTTCCTGTGTCAGAATGTAATTCAATTCTAACTCCGCATTCTCTTCTTCTTGCTGTTCCGATATCTCCCCTTCGGAACCCGATGTCTCTTCTTCCGGCACTTGTGTATCTGTCTCGCCACTCATTTGAGTTTCTTGTTCCGGTGTGTCTGTCTCATCGCTTATCTGAGCATCTTGTACTGGTGTACCTGATTCCCCATTTATCCCGGAATCAGATGTCTGCGTATCTGACTCACTCATCTGAGCATCGTGTGCCTCCTCTCCCATCTGAGCACCGTATGCAGGCGTATACAAACTCATAAGCATAGCCAAAACAAGTGCGTAAGATAGAAGTCTTTTCCCTAATTTCTTCATTGTCCACTCCTCTTCTTTTAGTATTTCTTTCAAAGTTATTACATTTATTAACTAAGTATTAAATATTATACATGAATACTCTTAAGAAATCAATGGATTCCCAGTTTATTATTTCCTTTTTTTTTATATTATGTTACAATGATAATGTTTTTTATTAACTTAGCCTGGAGTATGTTTTTATAAAGGAGTTATCAATGATAGATTTTAATATTCCCCCCTATGTAGGTAAAGAAATGGACTATATAAAAGAAGCTGTTACCAACCGTAAGATATGTGGTGACGGTGTATTTACTAAAAAGTGCAGTAACTGGATGAAGGAACACTTTGACGTAAACCAGGTTTTTCTGACCACTTCCTGTACGCATGCCCTGGAAATGGCTGCTGTATTGACAGATATCAAACCCGGTGATGAGGTGATTCTTCCCTCCTATACTTTTGTATCTACTGCGGATGCCTTTGTACAAAGAGGAGCTTCCTTGGTATTTGTAGATATCAGACCTGATACCATGAATATAGATGAAACGCTTATTGAGGATGCCATTACTCCTCGTACCAAGGTAATCGTTCCTGTCCATTATGCCGGCGTAGCGTGTGAAATGGACACTATTATGGATATTGCAAAACGTCATAACCTAAAAGTAGTTGAAGATGCCGCACAGGGATTTGCTTCTTATTATAAAGGAAAGAGTCTTGGCACCATAGGTGACTTTGGATGCTTGAGTTTTCATGAGACAAAAAATCTCAGCATGGGAGAAGGCGGCGCTCTTCTTTTTCAGGATATGTCCTATCAGGAAAAGGCCGAAATTCTCAGAGAAAAAGGAACTGACAGAAGTAAATTCTTCCGTGGACAGATTGATAAATATACATGGCAGGATTATGGTTCTTCCTATCTTCCCAGTGATATGAATGCAGCATATCTGTGGGCACAGCTTGAAATGGCATCACAGATACAGAATGACCGTATGTCAAGTTATGTGTTTTATGATAATGCTCTCAGACCTCTGGCAGATAAAGGATTTTTGGAACAGCCTTATGTCCCCGAGGACTGCCAGCACAATGCACATATGTACTACATAAAACTACGGAATTTGGAAGAACGAACTAAATTTATATCTTTTTTGAAAGAACATGGCATTTTAAGTGTCTTTCATTATATTCCTCTTCATTCTGCACCTGCCGGTAAAAAATATGGCCGTTTCTTTGGGCCCGATAAATATACCACCCGAGAAAGTGAACGGCTGGTAAGGCTTCCTATGTATTATCATTTGAATCAGAACGACAAAGAATATATTGTAAAGACAATTTTTAAATATTTTGCCTGATAATTTCTAAAAGGGAATTACCGAATCATATGACTCTGTAATTCCCTTTTCTTAACACATCATTTATCCAAGTGTATATATAAAAATCCCTGAAATAATAATCAGATTCCCTATAATTTTTCCTCGCGTAAATCTTTCCTTCAAAATAAAAAAAGACAGAAGCATTACAAAAACATAGCTGAATGTGTCAATCACAGATCCATACTTCATGTCCACATGTGTAAATGCATATGTATTCAGCAGCAACACTCCACCAAATATTCCATATGCAGTAATAACATGCCAATTCAGATACTCAAATATGGGATGACTATATTTCTTATTTGCACTTTGCTTCAATAGAAGCTGTGAAAATGCTGTAAAAAAGGTTCCGATAAACAGTATAAGCATATATCTATTCATATTTTTGCACCACCAATACTCCTAATAATACGATAAAAAGACCGATTACATTTTTTAAAGTCAATACCTCATGGAAAATAATAACAGCCCAGATTTGTGACCATATCAGATATACACTTTTATTGGCATAGGCCACACTAAGTTCAAATTTTTGAATGATTTTCTGCCAGGCCAAAGCATAGATGAAACAATCCAAAAGCATAAGGAAAAAGAAAAAATATAGCCTGATTCCCCAAATTCCGTTCTTATTAAATTCCATGGAAGCCATTTTTGTAAAAACCGGGGTAAAAGAAAATATCATGATACTGATATGTAAAAATATATAATCCTGTACCCTTCTTTTTTTAGTCGCAGCCATCTACTTCCCTTCTTTCTGTGATTAATAAAACCATGCATTTTCTGTTTTTGCACAGCTTTTTATAGTATAACACCCTTCGCCTTCGGAAACAAGTCTATTGAAACCCTTGTTGTAAAATGTTATAATAGTCGCGGCGGTTGAAAAACAACCCCGGAGGTAAAATTATGAGTTTATATTCTATCGTTGTTCCCGTTTACAATTCAGAACATACACTGGAAGAACTTTATGCCAGGCTAAAGAATGTTTTTGAAAATACCATGCAGGAAGAATTTGAATTAATATTGGTTGATGATAGTTCCCGGGACAATTCCTATGCTGTTATGGAAAAACTTCACAGACAGGATGACCGGGTTAAAATCATACAGATGGCAAAAAATTTCGGACAACATCCGGCACTACTATGCGGTTTTTCTTTTGCCAAAGGTGAATTTATTATTACTATGGATGATGATCTTCAACATCGTCCGGAAGAGATACCCAAAATGGCTGCTGCAATTAAAGATAGGGATGATGTTGACGTAATTATAGCCAAATATGAAAACCGCAAACATAACTTTATAAGAAGACTGGGAACCAGGATTTCTGTTTACGCCACTTCTAAAATGCTGAAAAAAGATCCTAACCTGGAAATTACCAGTTTCCGGCTTATGCGCAGATTTATTGTGGAAGCGATTCTAAACACTAACACACATCTTCCGCAAATCGGAAATCTATTGGTTCAGAGCAGTAACCGCATCATTAATGTTCCTGTACACCATGATGCACGCAAAATAGGAAAAAGTAATTATACTTTCCGCAGACTGGCAAAGGATTTGATTTATGATATAACATCCAACTCTGCGATTCCTCTGCTTTTGGTCAGAGATTTAGGTATATTCAGTTTTATCATCAGTATTATTCTTGGTCTTTTCTATTTGATACGTTATTTTATTTACGGTGTGTCAGTAGAAGGCTGGACCACCCTGGTCCTTTTAACACTGGCTTATAATGGTATTATTTTATTAGCTATTGGTATTATAGGACAATATCTGATGAATATATTAAATGAAGCAAAAAAGATGCCTAATTATGTAATTAGAAAAAAAGAAATATAAATTATAATACAAAGGATATTTTTTCATGAATGAAATCGGAGGATATTTAGAATTGGAAAATTTCTCAGGAGAAGAATATTATCCTGAGCTGCTAAAATTAAACCTTGGAAGAACTGCACTCCTGTTTGCCATGAATTATCTAAAAATAAAAAAACTATGGCTTCCTTATTTTCTGTGTGACTCCGTTACCACTATATGTTCAAATACAACTGTAACATTAAAATGGTATCACATCAATGCAGAATTTGAGCCTATTCTTCCCGAAATGGAAACAACAAAAGGCGAGTATATTTATCTTGTCAATTATTACGGGCAACTTTCTGATGAAAAGCTTTTGGCTTTGCAGAAACGTTACAAAAATATTCTTCTGGATAATACACATGCCTTTTTCCAAAAGCCCCTGCCGGATATTCCGGTACTTTATTCCTGCCGAAAGTTTTTCGGACTGCCAGATGGTGCATACTTATGTCTGGGAAAAGTACCAAAAGATGTTTTGTCAACATATCCTATAGATTATTCGTCATCCAGAATGGGACACATTCTCGGACGGTATGAACATTCGGCTTCAGAGTATTACGAAGAGATGTTAGAAACTGCCCATCATTATTCTGAGGAGCCGATAAAAAGAATGTCTCATCTGACAGAAAACCTGTTGAAAGGAATAGATTATTCTGCCGTACGTAAAAAGCGCACCGAAAATTATGCTGTACTTGCCTCTGCTTTAAATCAGTACAATACATTGCCTTTGAGGCATCCGGATGGCCCCTTTGTCTATCCTTTTTATTGTCCAAATGGTGTAAATATCCGCAAAAAGTTAGCAGCAGAAAAAATATACATTCCAACTTACTGGAGTAATGTAATAAATCAGATGCCCATGGATACCATTGAGTATGATTATGCGTCCAATATTCTTCCTCTTCCTTGCGACCAGAGATATAACCGGAAACATATGGAACATATTCTGCAGGTTCTGAAGCAAATAATGAAAGGCCAGACTAACATATGATAAAACAAAGATTGTTGATACTTGGCTCATTAAGAGAATTCGTACAATTAATACAAACAGCAAAATCAAGAGGTATTTACACTATTGTATGTGATGGTTACCCGGACAGCATTGGAAAAAGAATTGCTGACAAGTCTTACGATATTGATGTTGGGGATACAGACCGCATTGTTTCTATTTGCCATCTTGAAAGAATTGATGGGATTATCACCTCTTTCTCAGATTATCTTTTTGAATGTATGGTGAAAATCGCAAACAAAGCCGGTCTGAAATGCTATTTTTCTCCTGAAAAACTAGATTATTACAGGAATAAAGATGTTATGAAGCAAATGTTTGTAAAACTTGGAATCCCCACTGCAAAATACAAACGACTTAGCTTCGGATTTAAAGACTCAGAACTGGATAATTTTGATTTTCCTGTTGTCGTAAAACCATTGGATAAATACGGATCCCGAGGCGTTCTTGTTCTTCATTCTGTTGAAGAAATAAAAAAACACTTTGATTTTATCTGCGCCACCTCTGAGGTAAAAGAAATCCTTGTGGAAGAATACAACGACGGTTATGAATTTAATATGATGAGTTGGGTTCTCGATGGAAAAGTGTATGTTATCAGTATTGCAGACAGAGAAAAAACCCCAGTATGTACCAATGATATCCCCATTAGTACCCGAAATGTATATCCCTCCAGACTTATTTATAATGTCTATGAAGAAGCACGAGATATTCTGCAAAGGATTGCTAATTTTACAGGTCAAACAAGCGGTGCTCTATCCATGCAATTTTTCTGGTCTCCCGGAGATGTTATATCCGTATGTGAAGTTGCCGGCAGGTTCTTTGGTTATGAACATGAATTGGTTGATTATTGCTGTGGCCTGAAGGTAGAAAATTTGCTTCTGGATTATCTCTATGATGAATTTTCTCTGCGCAACACATTGAAGCAGCACTCACCTTTTTTCGATAAAACCAGTGCTGTGCTGTACTTTCATGGTAAAAATGGTTTAATGGTCGAAAACCAGGATATTGCTGTAAAACTTTCCTCTATGAAGGGGATTATGGATTCCTGGTTGTTCTATAAAAAAGGAGAACGAATCATTCCCCACGGAGTGAATCCATATGCAGTTCGCTATTATATTAATGCCAAATCTCGAATGGAAGCGGATCGAATTACAAACTATATTTTTGAGCATATGTCTATAACGTCTCCTGAAGGTGAAGAAGTATTATATCAAAACCACATGCCTGAGTATCCAAACTAATAT
Organism: Blautia caccae; assembly: GCF_040095955.1. NCBI lineage: Bacteria > Bacillati > Bacillota > Clostridia > Lachnospirales > Lachnospiraceae > Blautia > Blautia caccae. The sequence continues at coordinate 46,845 of NZ_JBBMFP010000001.1, forward strand.
AAAAACTGTCCGACTGTACTACTTTTAAGTACAGCCGAACAGTTTTTTATATTTAGAAACTATTTACCAAATATCTGTTGGATCTTTCAAATTTACTCCATACGGCAGTTTAATTGTGGCCGGTTTATCAAATGGTTCATAATATCCATCACCAATAGTAACCATAGTTCCTCTGCCTGTATTGTCATAAATCCATTTTGCATCTCTGACACATACACGAATACAGCCGTGAGATGCAGGCTGCCCCAGCATGTTATAATCCCCTGCTGCAAGGTTATATTGACTCTGAGAAGAACCAGCTACAGAATGTATGAAAATACCATTCACTACGTGTGACGTCCACTGTCCCCAAGACGGCCCCATCAAAATGTGCCATCTATCCTGATCACCAATGTAGAAGGTACCTGCAGGAGTCAGAGTAATCGGATTTCCTACAGAACAGGTAATTGACTTGACGGGAATCGTCCAGCCATTGCTACCGTCCTTAGCCAGTACAGTAATTTGACATTTGGTACGGTTCACGCGAAGTCTGTAAGGACCACCTACCATTCCGCTTACATCCTGCTGCAGGGCGCCACTTGCCGTAAAATACATTTTATAACCTCTGATATAATGCCATCCAGTTAACATGGCTCCATTGCCATCTAGATAATACCAGTTTCCATTCCATGCTACATATTCATTCTTAGCATAAGTACCGTTGCTCTTCTTAAAATAGTACGTGGAACCGGTCTTTTCCCAATTGCCGATGGTATTTACATTTACTGTACCATAGCCTGGTATCCAGCGTCCATTCTTATCCACATAATAGCCGCCAATTGTAGTATCTTTCAGCATAGCCCCACTGCTGCCCACATAGTAGTAAGTATCAATCCAGGCATTGCGTGCCATAGCTCCGTTTCCATAAGAATAATACCATTCTTTACCTGCCATATACCATCCGGTTTTCATACCTCCGTTACCAGGTGTTAAATAATACCAGGTTCCGCCCAGACACAACCACCCTTGAGCCATTGCTCCATTTCCATTCAGATAATACCAGGTTCCGCCAGTCATCAGCCAGCCTGTCTGCATTGCTCCGCTTCCATTCAAGTAATACCAGGTCCCTTTCAGATTCAACCAGCCTGTCTGCATTGCTCCGCTTCCATTTAAGTAATACCAGGTTCCGTTTACTAACGTCCAGCCTTGAGCCATTGCTCCGCTTCCGGTCAGATAATACCAGGTATTCCCCAGCAATAACCAGCCTGTCTGCATTGCTCCGCTTCCATTACTGTAATACCAGGTATTGCCGACTTTATACCATCCGGTCTTCATAACACCGCTTCCCGGTGTCAGATAATACCAGGTCTTGTTGATCATTACCCAACCCTGGGCCATAGCTCCGCTGTCAGTTAGATAATACCATTTATTTCCCAGAGCAAGCCAGCCTGTCCTCATATATCCATTAGCGTCAAAATAATATTTCTGACCGTTTACTTTATACCAGCAGTTTGCCGGCCAACTTCCGTCTTCTTTTTGATACCACCATCCGGTTGCATTCTGTTTCCAACCCTCTGGATAAACTTTGTAGGATTTGGTACATTTACCGTCTTTGCCGAAGAAATACCGCACACCTTTTACAATTACAGAAGTATTTTTCCTAACTGTGCCGTTTTTGTTCACGTAGTATTTCTTGCCATTGATTGTCTGTAATCCGGTTTTAGATGTCTGCTTTCCATTTGCTCCAAAATAGTAATATTTACCGCCGCTGATTATCCATTTGGATTTGGCATAACTTCCATCCTTATTCACCCAGTAATTACTGCCGTCTATTTTCTGAAGGCCTGTTTTATCCTGTGTCTGCACACCATTCACATCAAAATAATAATACTTGCCATCCAGCTTTTTCCATACAGCAGTCTCAGGCTTACCGTCTTCTCCGATCCAATAGTTAGAACCTTCAATAGTCTGAAGTCCTGTGGGCATGCCCTCTGTCAGCATCTTTCCGTCTTCGCCGAAATAACAGAATGTTTTGTTTTCGTCCTCTCCCACTACTATCTTCCATGCATTTGTCAGCGGTCTGCCTTCTGCATCCAGCCAAAAGGTATATTCACCATCTTCATCTTTGATCGTGTTCAGGCCTTCCAGGAAACTTCCAGGTACCTGAAGTCCTTCCGCCATTTTAGCATCCGGATCTCCCTCTGCATCTGCTTCTGTTGTATAATATGTGAAACAACCGTTCTCATTCTGATACCAATATCCGCCATAGCCTTTTAGACCCTCCTCTGTTGATGCAAAAGCGTAAACCAATGTTACTGCACCCAGATCCTCGTCTAAGTATCCTACGGTCTCATAAAGGCCAACGTGTGTTCCATTTACATCAAATTCGTCATATGGTTTAGGCGTAGCAGCCGCTTCCGTCCCGTCTTCCTGAACTTCAAAATACGTCCAGATACCGCTCTGCTTATCCAATTCCCATTTCTTCTGATATCCTGCAAACCCATCTACTGACTCATAATACCGGAATATCATCTTATTCTCAGCTTGTTCCAGAGTCCAATGGTCATCCTGGGCTGTTTCTGCATCGTGATTCGGTTCAGCCGGCAGGTCACCAGGCTGCTCATCTCCGGTCTGGTCAATGCCATTCTGGACATCGCCGGAAACATCTGTATTTCCCTGGCCATTGTCTGTTACTCCGCCCCCTTCATCCAGCGGATCTGTAAGCTCCGTAACCTGCTGCGGTGCTTCGCTTCCGTTGGTAGCAGTTGCTCCTACAGGAAGAACAGAAGTGAATGTAACCGCTGCTGTAAGCATCAGTGCCAACAGCTTCATCCTGCGCTTCTTCATACTATTCCCTCTACTTTCCAGCTTTACGCTCTTATTTATCTCCCGGATACAATATGTATCAAACAGGTATACTCTCCCTCTAGAGATATCACCATTTTACCATTTTTTATAGGTTATTACAACCAAACCGGAGAAATGTAATATTAAATTTCTTTTACAGTCTCATGAACTCTGCTCATATTAACTCTAAAATACGTTCTGTGATAAAAACACCGATACAGGAAAAACATGCCACCATCACCAGACTTTTCTCCTTCATGGCAAAAAATATGGCTGCTGCCAGGCCCGCAAAAGCGGATATCGGCGATGCCGTCGCGTATAAGATAGCCGGAAATGTCATGGCTGTCAGACAGGCATATGGCACGTAATATAGAAATGAGCGTATGTATACATTTGAAATTTTCTTCTGAATCAGTGTCAAAGGCAGCATACGGATCAAATAAGTCACGCCTGCCATAACAAAAATATACGCATAAATCATGCTTCCTCACCCTCCTTAATAGGAAATAGAACAGCTCCGATCCCCGCTGCCAGCAGTGTACAGATAATGATCATAAATCCGCCGGAAACCTGTTTGAGTACCGGGAGATAATAAAACATACTGCTCAGGGCCAGCGCAATAAATACCACAGTCCGCACTGTGGATTCTTTTTTTGCCGGTGGGACTACAATTGCTATAAACATTCCATACAGCGCCACACCCAAAGCGCTGCGCACAAAGGCGGGCATAACCGTGCTCGCTATGGCTCCGGTCAGCGTTCCCCCTACCCAGCCGAGAACCGGCAGGAGAATCAAGCCGTACATGTAATACTGACCCACACTTCCCCTTTTTGAACTTGCCACCGCGAATATCTCATCTGTATTTCCATACGCAATCAAAAGCCTGTGGCGCGTCTTTACGCAGCTGTCGAACTTCTGGGACAGGGAAAGCGACATGAGCGCATATCTCATGTTGATAACAAGCTGTGTCAATGCCATTTCCAACAGGGAGGCACCCGATAAAATGACATTCAGACCTGCAAACTGTCCTGCTGATGTGAGATTAAAGAGGGAAATCAGCACCGCGTGAAGAGGTGCCATACCGCTGTTCACTGCCAGCATTCCAAATGTAAAGCTGACAGAAAAATAACCCAGTGCTATGGGAATACCGTCTTTCAGACCTTCTTTGATGTTATTATGCATGATTGCTTTCTCCTTAAAGTAAAATATATGTAACGATTCGGTCAGGCAAAAATCGAGGGATGAGACAGCCTTAACTGTCCCATCCCCGGGATAAATGCTTATTCCTGCAAACCTTCCTCCAGAATATATACCAGATGTTTTAATGCCTCTTCTTCGTCTTCCCCTTCGCATACCAATTCAATCTCATCTCCGCCTTTCACACAGGCGCCAAGAACGCTGAGGACACTTTTCGCATTTGCTGTAACATTGCTGTAACTGAAGGTGATCAGTGATTTGAACTGCATAGCCTCACTGCAGAGGCGGCCTGCTGGTCTCAGGTGCAGCCCTATTAAATTATTGACTTTGACTTTCTGGCTTACCATTATTCATCACTCCCCTATTTCTGTTTTACGATGCCGGCTTTTGTGCTACAGCATCTGTATTGGTATTTGTCAAGGTTGCTTTGACTTTGACTTCATCGACCACCTGATAACCGTCAGGCACTTCAATCTTAACCGGTACTTCGTATTCGCCTGCTTCTGTATAACCTTTGAGATCGATGCTCAGGTGTATTTGGCTTTTCTCCAGTTTATCCAGTTCTTCCGTAAGTCCTTCAACACGGACCAGAACCTCCACTTTGTCGAGAACAACATTCATATTTCCAGGATTATTTTCAATCTTAATATCTGTTGTGGAGATGTTGTATTCCTTGCTGTTAAGAGGAAGGATACTTACCTTTATGAGTGCCGTATCATTTACACCGGAAGCCAGTTTAATATCTTTTGGAAGAAGCTCGGCTAAATCAACGGAAAATTCACAGTCGGCTGATTTACCTGTAATATCTCTGTCCTCCGATGCGGGAATGGTCAGTTTGTTGCCATTTACCGTGAACTTCTGGAGCGCTTCATCTGAACCGATAATATTGATTTTCTCCGGAGTAGACGTAATTTTTCCAACCTGATATCCATTCAGCGGCTCTCCTACATAAGAATTTAACGCATCAATTGTGACTCCCTGGAGCGTTCTCCACAATTCAACATTAACCTTTACCGTTGTACTTGGTATATCAAATTTCAGGGAAGCCATCTGCTTATCCGTAAGCTCATCGTGATTCTTATCATAAATCACCAGCTCCGCATTCCTTTCACCGCTCTCGGTCATTCCATCTACATTAACTTTCGCAGTAACATTGTCAATATTCTTAACAACGGATTTCGGACCCGTGATAGTAATTTTCTCCGGCTCAGCCGTAGTCTTTCCCACTTCATAATTCTTATCCGGTTTTGATTCTCCTACAAGCTCTGTATTGATGATACAGTCTATGCTCTCTCTCTCTTCTATAGTTATAGGAATATTTCTTGGTGTTACCTCTACGTTTTTATCTTTTATGCCTGGACATGTTACGGTAACAGGTACCATGATCGGCTGTGTCGTCATATCAATAATCTGAGTCAGATCTGCAACTGCAGTGATGTTATCTTTGCTCATATTCCTGATAATACTGTTTTCGCCCCTTACACGGACATTTACCGTATCCTTTCCCTCCACCATAAGGGCTAGTTTACCGCTTTTCTCAATGTATGACTCATTAACAAAAGTCACCGGAATATCTGTAAAAATTTCTGTTGTTATAGGATCCTGAACATTAACCACCAGCAGCCATATCAACATGGCAATCAGCAGGGAAAGGATTTTTAAGGTAAATTTATTCATCAGACTTTTCTTCATTCTTCACCCATCCCTTCCATATCTTACGCTTTTGTTTTTCTGCGTTGGCGTTCTGCTCCTTTATCAATATTTCTTTCAGTTCATCCCTGGTTACTCCAACCCTCAGGGCACCATTCTGGGCTACAGAAACCCTGCCGGTCTCCTCGGAAACAATAATTGTCAGAGAATCACTTACTTCACTGATTCCCACTCCTGCCCGGTGTCTTGTTCCAAGATTTTTATTCAGCTCCATATTATCCGACAGCGGCAGATAGCAGGTTGCTGCAACAACACGGTCCCCTCGGATGATCACAGCCCCATCATGAAGGGGTGTGTTATGCTCAAAAATATTAATCAGCAGCTGACTTGTCACTAATGAGTCAAGATAGATACCTGTTCTTGCATATTCGTTTAGTATCGTCTCTTCCTCGATGACAATCAATGCCCCTGTCTTAACTTCTCCCATTTCATAGCTGGCACGGACAATTTCATTTAATGTACGGTCACTGAATCTGCCGCTCTCATCTTTTTTACCACTGTCAAAGGGAAGAATTGTACTTACTATTTTCTTATGTCCCAGTTCTTCCAGAGCTTTTCTAAGCTCCGGCTGAAAAATAACCAGCACTGCCGTGATCGCATATCCGCCGGCATTATACACCAACCACAAAATCGTATTCATCTTCAAGAGATAAGCGATGAAGATAAATGCCAGGACAATTAAAATTCCTTTCAACAGGGAATAAGCCCGTGTATTTCTCACCCACAACATAAACTGATAAACCAATACTGCTATCAGAAGAATTTCAATAATGTCAATCCATGACATATGCGGAAGAGTTAAACCGGTCAGATATTCTTTTATGCTGGCTACCATATTCCCCATATCTCCACCCCCTTAATTATGTATAATTCCCTTATGGGATCATCTTTATAAATCTTTCAGCGATTCTTCCAGCTGTTTCTCAAAGTCAAAATCCTCCTCTGAAACATGCTCTACAGGCGCTGCATCCTGTTCCAGTGTTTCTTCATCTAAATCGTCCAGATCACTGTCATCTGACTTCTTATTAGATGAAAATTTCTTCACACTCTTCTTGGTCTGTGACACAAGAGATTTCGGTACTGCTTTTACATAATAGACATATTCGTCATCCTCAAACTGGGTCACTTCACTTCTTGAGTAATCCACTCCCAGTACAAAAAATTCAATGACAAGGCCGATCAATGCGGAAACCACACCGGCAATGATAACGCTGCCCATCTCCATGCTGATGCTCATGAACATGCTTCCGAACAACATCAGAACAATGTACACTACCGCACCGGTAACCACTGCGATCCTCCAGGAATAGTCAAAGGAGGAACGGCGGATCAGGTACACCAGCAGGGTGACTGTTGCAAACGCTATGATCGCCAGCCACATTTCCTGATTCTTCACCAGTCCGTCCAGTAAGATCTGAAGCTTCTGGACAGCCTCTGTCTCTTTTCCCTGCAGTACCCCTGCCTTGTCTTTTACAAGACGCATAAAGTAATACAGAATAACGCCGCAGCCTGCGGGCACCGCACTTGCAGGTCCGCGTAGAAGACCGCAGCCGATGGGTACGGCTGCCGGAATATGAAAGGCAAAGGACACCGGAGTCAGCACAAGAGCCACGTTATCTTTGGATGTAAACCGCAGGAATAATATCATCAGCAGGATCATAAGAAGCAGAGCAAAACCTGCGACCTCGATTCCCACTGCATAGCAGTGGCCGATGATCAGGACACAGCCCAGGATCGTCATGGTATTGACGGGCATAACGGAACATAAAAGGGCCAGAATCAGGACAACAAAAATATTATCCAGTTTGCCCATGAATCCCAGTGTGGTGTTGATCCCCTTGAAAAGACCGAATGCCAATATAAACTTCAGGATCGGAAGAATCCAGGTGTCATGCTCCCCGTAAAATTCCTTGATTTTCTGTTTCAATATCAGTAACGCTGTCATGCGCCTTTCCTCCTTCCGGTCAGTCTCCCGGCTCTCTTTTCTTCTCTGTCATATATTTTTTTCAGCTGTCCCAACTCTCTGTAATACTCCTCCACGCCTTTCTGAGCGCTTCTGTATTTGACGGAGCAGTAGATATAAGTCAGAATGGTGTAGGCCACAAGCAGTGCGATATAGATGATGATAATTTTGATTCCCAGAGAAAACAGGTCTATCTTATGCAGATTATCCATCATATATTCGCTCTTATACCCAAAGTAGACAGCCAGCAGCAGCACATAGGCGATGGTCGTGATAAAAAAGTTCTTGATCATTGCAAGGCCTATATAATCGCTTCTGTAGTAATTGCTGATTGACAGATCTTCTCTGCCCTTACCGGATTCGTAAGCAGCTAATTTCCTCATTTTCTTGATTTTCTGTTCATTTAACATAAGCTTCCTCTACTTCCTGTGAAAACAATGCTTTTATATGTACTCACAGTTTACTATAATTATGCCCCAAAAGGCTGTCTGCAATTTATGGCACAACAAATGTGCCACTTACTGCATTTCCTAAATGGCATCCCACAAATACGGCACTCTATGGACACCGCACAGTCTGTTTTGATTCTTTCACAAAACCACGGACTGTATGGACGTACCGTCTTATGACACATGAAACAGCGCAATACCGGGATGTACCGGACATGCCATTCTATGTATACAACTTGCATTATAGCATAAATAAAGTAGGCGAATCAAGCCTTATCAGCAGAAACCTGTCCCTATGGCTGCGGTTAAAAAATATACCTGTTCCGCACCGGCTGCTTTCAGGGCAAGGCTTACACCGTCCACAGTACTCCCTGTGGTGTAGATATCATCTACGATCAATATTTTTTTCCAGGGAAGTCTGGTTTTCGTCACGGCAAAGGCGCTGCGAAGATTACTTCTCCGCTCCTTGTCGTTCAGCTCTTTCTGGGGTTTTGTATTGATTTTTCTGATCACAGTTTTTATATCTACGGGAATCTGCAGTGCTTTTCCTATCTCCGCGGCTATGATCTCTGCCTGGTTGTACCCTCTTTTCTCCATTCTTTTCGGATGAAGCGGGACAGGGATCAGCACTTCCACTCCCCAGAGGCGGATCTGTTCCCCTGCAATTGCCGCGGCATATCTGCCGTAAAAACGGCCGTACTCCTGCCTTTGATGGTATTTTAACTGATACAGGGATTTTGAAAGAACTGAACCGTAGGAAAAAATACTGATTCCCCGGTCATAAGAATGTTTTTTCGATGCGCAGTCATAACAGAACTCTGACTCACTGTCCGCCAGGGGCTTGGAGCACTTAAAACAGCGCGGCCCATGGATGGGCACCAGTTTATCCACGCATTCCCGGCATATGGTCCTTCCCCTTGGAACTGCAATGTCATGGCAGACAGGGCAGCGCCTGGGATAGACCATATCAAGGGCAAAGGATGCTAACAGCTTTCCTTTATCCGCAGATCCAGAGTGGTATAACGGCTTTGTTCCATCTGGTTTTTTTCCATTTCCCAAAAAGTATTTTCATCTCCTACCAATGTCACACACTTTCTCGCCCTTGTCACGGCTGTATAGAGAAGATTTCTGTTCATCAGCATCCTGGGGCCTCCCAAAAGCGGAATCACCACCGCAGGGTATTCACTTCCCTGTGATTTGTGGATGGTAATGGCATAGGCAAGCTCCAGCTCATCCAACTGCTTGAACGCATACTCCACAAAGCGTCCCTCATCAAATTCCACGGTGAGGGTCTCCGCAAAGGTGTTGATCTCCCGCAGGATTCCTGTATCCCCGTTAAAAACACCCACGCCTTTTTCCACCGGAATGCCGTATTTGCCGCGGACCTCCCATTCGGTCTGGTAGTTGTTCTTGATCTGCATGACCTTATCACCCTCGCGGAACAAGCCGCTGCCGTGCTCCCTCTCCTTCTTGTCAGGAGAAGGGGGATTCAGATACTGCTGTAGAATGCTGTTCAGACGCTCTACACCCAGAAGCCCTTTCCGCATAGGAGTCAAAACCTGGATATCATAAGGCGTTGCATCTACAAACTTTGGCAGTTTCTTCTGGATCAGGGTGATGACAACACTGATGATCACATTGGCGTCATACCGCTTCAGGAAGAAAAAGTCCATACTTTTATTATCCAGAACAACGGGGACACCCCGGTTGATCTTATGGGCATTCACCACGATATCACTCTGGGAAGCCTGCCGGAAAATCTTGACCAGTTCCACAACCGGGAATTTTTCAGAACGGATGATATCTTTGAGTACACTTCCGGGCCCTACACTTGGAAGCTGGTTCACATCCCCGACCAGAATCAGCCGGGTGCCCGGCGTAATGGCCGAGAGCAGTGCGTGCATAAGAAAAATGTCCACCATGGACATCTCGTCAATAATAACAACATCCGCCTCCAGCGGATTCTGGGCATTGCGCTCAAAGTGGATGCTGGCAGAGGAGTCATCCGGCATTCCGCTGAGTTCTAAAAGCCGGTGGATAGTTCTGGCCTCATAGCCTGTGGTCTCTGTCATACGCTTTGCGGCTCTTCCCGTGGGAGCGGCAAGACAGATGTCCACGCCTTCCAGCTCATAGTAACGGATGATCGCATTGATGGTGGTTGTCTTTCCTGTACCGGGGCCACCGGTGATAACCAGCAGGCCGTTTTTCACAGCCTCTACGACTGCCTGGCGCTGCTTCTCATCCAGCTCTACATTTCCGCTTTTCTCAAGGCGAACAAGCTGTGCTTCCATCCTCTCCTCATCCACGGTATCCTCTAAGGCCAGTTCTTTTAACATCTGTGCCACATGCAGCTCCAGCTGGTAATACTGGCTGGCATAGATGACCGGTTCCGTCTGTGCCCCTTCCCTGAGCGCAACCTCTTTTACTACAATCTTTCTGTCTATAGCCAGATCCATAATATGTTTTTCCATATAAGCGGCTGCAACGCCCAAAAGGGCAGATGCCCGTTCCAGCAGAATGCGCTGTGGAAGGAACACATGCCCCTCTGCAGTTGCCTGCAGTAATATGTATAGAAGACCGCTTCGGATACGGTAATCGGAGTCTGTATGGATGCCGATCCTGGCAGCGATCTCATCTGCCATCTTAAATCCCACTCCGTCAATATCCTCAGCCATCTTATAGGGATTCTCCCTTAGTATGCCGTACATTTCGTGTCCATACTGATTGAATATCTTAGCTCCCAGTGAAAGGGAAATGCCGTATTGCTGAAGAAACATCATGGCTTTCCGCATATCCGCCTTCTCAGACACCTGAGCAGCGATCTCCCGGGCCTTCTTCTCACTGATGCCCTTGATTTCTGCCAGCCGCTCCGGCTCCTCCTCCACGATACGCAGAGTGTCGTCCTTGAAACGCCTGACAATCCTGGCGGCAAGAGCCGCTCCGATCCCTTTGATGGCACCGGAACCCAGGTATCGTTCCATGGCCATGGAATCCTGGGGCACAACGGTCTCATAGGAGGTGACGGAGAACTGCCTGCCGTAGGACGGGTGTTCTGTGTAATGTCCATAGGCTTTGATGGTTTCTCCTTCACTTAGATACTGAAAACTGCCCACACAGGTCAGCTCTTCCTCCTCAGCAATCACAACCATAACTGTGTACCCGTTATCCTCATTCCGGAAGATAATATGGTCCACATATCCTTCTATGGTTTCTTCCATAACTTACCTCATTTGTTTTATTTCCCGTTTATCTTGCTCATAAGCTCCATGTACTGGCCTGTGCCGATGGCTACAGCCATAGCAGGCTCTTCTGCCACCACGGTGTTGATGCCTGTCTCTTCCTCGATCAGCGTCTCCAGCCCACCCAAAAGTGCACCGCCGCCGGTGAGGACAATACCCCTGTCAGCCACATCTGCTGCCAGTTCCGGAGGAGTTTTTTCCAGAATTCCATGTATGGTCTCCATAATTTGTACCGTTGCGTCCTTTAAAGCCTCTCTGATCTCCTCGGAGGTGAGGGTTATGCTTTTGGGAAGCCCCGTGATCGTATCACGTCCCTTCACATCCATAGTCTTCGGCTGCGGATGGGGATAAACGGTTCCTATCTGGATCTTCGCATCCTCTGCGGAGCGCTCGCCGATCATCAGATTGTGCTTCTTCCTTACATAACGCATGATAGCCTCATCGAAATTATCGCCTGCCACTTTAATGGAAGTGGATACTACTGTCCCGCCAAGGGAGATCACCGCCACATCTGTGGTACCGCCGCCGATATCCACGATCATGTTGCCAAAGGGCCTTGTGATATCAATACCTGCCCCGATAGCCGCAGCAATCGGCTCCTCGATGATGTTCACTTCTCTGGCGCCTGCCTGGTACGTGGCTTCCTCCACAGCTTTCTTCTCCACCTCTGTCACACCGCTGGGTACGCAGATGCTGATGCGGGGTTTTCGGAAAGCTTTCTTGCCCATGGCTTTGGAGATGAAGTATTTGAGCATTTTCTCTGTCACCTCATAGTCAGAGATAACACCCTGGCGCAGGGGGCGCACCGCCACAATGTTGCCGGGTGTTCTGCCGATCATCTGCCTTGCCTCTTCTCCTACTGCTCTTATTTTATTATTATCTTTATCGTATGCAACTACGGATGGTTCTTTCAGTACAATGCCTTTTCCTTTTGCGTAAACCAGTATACTGGCCGTTCCCAGGTCGATTCCAATATCTGTCGCTGCCATAGAATACCCCTTTCTATATTTGGATATCAGTGTTCTGCCCGGGATGTCTGTCCCGGGCCCACCGATATTCTTCATTATACCCAACTTGTCCCGAAATGAAAAGGGGCAATCAATTCAAATATTTTGACACGTAACGACCTGTGTAGGAGACAGGATTCGCCGCCACCTCCTCCGGTGTACCGGAAGCTATCACGGTTCCCCCTTTATCGCCGCCTTCCGGGCCGATATCTATGATATAATCCGCAGTTTTTATCACATCCAGGTTGTGCTCGATGACAACCACTGTATTCCCGCCCTCTGCCAGACGCCGGAGGATCTCAATAAGCTTGTGCACATCCGCAAAATGCAGACCTGTGGTAGGCTCATCCAGAATATAGATGGTCTTTCCTGTACTTCTCTTGCTCAGTTCTGTTGCCAGCTTGATCCTCTGCGCCTCACCTCCGGACAGTTCCGTGGAAGGCTGGCCCAGGCGGATATAGGAAAGCCCCACATCGTAAAGCGTCTGGATCTTCCTCTTGATAGACGGAAGGTGTTCAAAGAATGTGAGCGCCTCCTCCACCGTCATGTTCAGCACATCGTAAATGCTTTTCCCTTTATATTTCACTTCCAGAGTCTCTCTGTTGTAACGTTTTCCCTGGCAGACTTCACAGGGAACATACACATCGGGAAGGAAATGCATCTCAATTTTCAAAATACCGTCACCACTGCAGGCCTCACACCTGCCGCCTTTTACATTAAAGCTGAATCTTCCCTTTTTATAGCCTCTGGCTTTTGCGTCCGCGGTGGTTGCAAAAAGGTCGCGGATCTGGTCAAATACACCGGTGTAGGTTGCGGGATTGGAACGCGGCGTTCTTCCGATGGGTGACTGGTCAATATCAATAACTTTGTCAAGCTGCTCCACCCCTTCAATGCATTTATGTTTTCCCGGAATGACTCTGGCCCGGTTCAGTTTCCTTGCCAGGCTCTTATATAGGATTTCGTTGATCAGAGAACTTTTGCCGGAACCGGAAACACCGGTCACGCAGGTCATGACACCTAAAGGAATTTTTACGTCTATATTTTTCAGGTTGTTTTCAGAAGCGCCCCGTATGGTCAGAAAGCCGTTGGGTTTTCTTCTCTCCTCAGGTACCGGAATCTTCATAGCCCCGCTTAAATACTGGCCCGTAATGGAGTTTTTATTTTTCATCAGATCTTCCGCTGTACCGATTGCCACAAGCTGGCCTCCGTGCTCTCCTGCGCCGGGACCGATATCCACAATGCAGTCTGCCTCCCGCATGGTATCTTCATCATGCTCTACCACGATCAGAGTGTTTCCCAGATCCCTCAGGTGCTTCAAAGTGGCAAGGAGTTTATCGTTATCCCTCTGATGCAGACCGATACTTGGCTCATCCAGAATATAGGCAACCCCCACAAGGCCGGAACCGATCTGAGTTGCCAGACGTATCCTCTGTGCTTCACCACCCGACAAAGTGCCTGTTGCACGGGACAGAGTCAGATATTCCAGCCCTACATTCATCAAAAATCCCACTCTGGCACGAATCTCTTTTAAAACCTGCTCACCGATCATCTGCTGGGTGGAGGTGAGCTGCAGTTCGTTCAAAAATACCTGCAGCGCGCGGATGGACATGGATGTAACCTCATGTATATTTTTATCCCCGACTGTCACTGCCAGAGCTTCTTTTTTCAGACGCTGGCCTTTACAGGTCGGGCAGGGGGTAATACGCATAAAGGATTCGTACTCCTGCTTGCTGGACTCCGAACCGGTCTCCCTGTAGCGGCGCTCCACGTTTTTCACAAGTCCCTCAAAGGCCACATCATAAATACCTTCTCCCCGCTGCCCCTTATAGTGGACCTTTATCTCTTTTCCGTGGGTCCCGTTTATGATCACGTCCTTTATCTTATCCGGATATTCCTCAAAAGGCGTATTCAGGTCAAAGTGATATTCCTCCGCAAGGGCATCCAGAATCGCTCTTGTAAAGCTGCCTTTATCTGTGCAGGACTGCCAGCCCAGCACCACAATAGCGCCCTGGGCAATACTCAGACTCTGATCCGGTATCATCAGATCCACATCGAATTCCATCTTATAACCCAGACCGAAACAGGCAGGGCAGGCACCAAAGGGATTATTAAAGGAAAAAATCCTCGGCTCAATCTCATCAATACTGATACCGCAGTCAGGGCAGGAAAAGCTCTGGCTGAAATTTATCTGGTTTCCATCCATAGTATCCACAATGAGAAGGCCGTCAGCCAGATTCAGCACATTCTCAATAGAATCCGTGAGTCGCTTTTCAATCCCTTCTTTCACCACAAGGCGGTCCACAACGATCTCAATATTGTGCTTAATATTCTTATCCAGCTTGATCTCCTCACTGAGTTCATAGAGATTGCCGTCAATCTGCACGCGCACATAACCGCTCCGCTTTGCCTGCTCCAGAAGCTTGGCGTGAGTCCCCTTCCTTCCTCTCACCACAGGTGCCAGAAGCTGAAGCTTGGTCCGCTCCGGCAGACCCATGATATGGTCAACCATCTGGTCAACCGTCTGCTTTTTGATCTCTTTTCCGCATTTCGGACAGTGCGGGATACCGATTCTGGCATAGAGCAGCCTGAAATAGTCATATATCTCCGTAACGGTGCCAACCGTGGAACGGGGGTTCCTGTTGGTGGATTTCTGGTCAATAGAAATAGCCGGAGAAAGTCCCTCAATACTCTCCACATCCGGTTTTTCCATCTGTCCCAGGAACTGTCTGGCATAGGAAGACAGGGATTCCATATATCTCCTCTGTCCTTCCGCATATATCGTATCAAATGCAAGAGAACTCTTCCCGGAACCACTCAGCCCGGTAAGCACCACCAGCTCATTTCGTGGAATATCCACATCCAGATTCTTCAGATTATTCTCATTTGCTCCGCGTATTTTGATAAATTGGTTGTCATGTTTTCTTACTGCCATTTTTATCTCCTTATTCGTGATCAGCGCAACAGTTTCTATCAGATTCTCATCCCCCAACACAGCGTCATACCCACTGCACGTGAGACCGAAAGCTGCCAATTTCAGGGAATGTATGTTTGTTTTTATGCTACCTGCCATTATATCATATGCATTATACATTTGCAAACATATGTTCAGACAGATTTATTGTAATGGCAGAGTAGACGGGATGTCGGAGGAGTCTGCGGGGCTCCTTTGGCAGCCCTGTTTTTCTCTACCGGAAGAGAAAAATACAAAGCCGAATTGTAACGGTCACATCCGGCAGAATAACCCCTATGGCTCAGAGAACGTCAGAAAGGAAATAGGAGGGGGCCGGGAGAGGGAAATGCCTGTGAGCGATGTCTTAGTGGAGCGCCGCGGAGATCCACCTGCCCCAGTTACTTAATGAAGAGGCCCTTGCCGATGAATTTAGTAAATGGGAGCAGGTTAGCTCCGTGGCAGCGGAACGCTTCGCTCACAGGCATTTCCCTCTCCCGGCCCCCTCCTATTTCCTTTCGTCCGCCCTCATCCCCCAAATAAAAAAACCGTTACAAAAAAGGCCCCCGCTACCCGCGGCAAGCCTTTTTACATTTACATCACACAGACGCATGCTGAATATAGGTTCTACACTCCTTCTTATTTTTATTCTGATGCTCAGAACAGATATACTGCATAATATCCCGTCTCGTCACAATACCTATAAAATTCTTCTGGTCATCAATAACCGGTACAAAATTCTGCCGCATAGCCTTGTCCAGCAGATCTTCCATATCCGAGTCCACACGCACCGGCGTATAATTTGCCCGCCGCTTGAACGCAGTGATCGGAATTTCCTCCGCAGCCTTTAAATTCAGGTCGCCGCGGCTTTTCAGCCCCCAGAGTAAGTCTCCTTCTGTAATCGTCCCCACATATTTTCCATTCTCCCCGATAATCGGAATACATGAATACCGGTGATATTCCATCTTTTCCAAGACCTGCCTTAAACTGAAGGTGTCATAGATATAGGCCACATCACTCTTCGGAGTGAGAAAAAATAAAATATTCATTATACCCTCCCAC
Source organism: Blautia caccae (assembly GCF_040095955.1). Lineage (NCBI taxonomy): Bacteria > Bacillati > Bacillota > Clostridia > Lachnospirales > Lachnospiraceae > Blautia > Blautia caccae. Next base: position 63,245 of record NZ_JBBMFP010000001.1, read on the forward strand.
ACTGTCATACAAAACGGCCGTTATTACCTGCCGTTTCAACATATATTTCCTTTCTTTATTCTGACACATTCTATATTAATTTTCCAGAGATAAACTGTAAAACTTTATTAAATTTCTATAACCTGTGTTCACAAACTCCCGCGCCTGACTTATCAGTCAAAGAGAAATTCCGAGAGGACAGCATTGCTTAAAAGTACCCCTTCTTTTGAGAGATACAGCCTGTCCTTTTTTTCCAGCAGCATTCCGTTTAACAGAAGCTTATCCAGCGCTTTTTCATATACCAGTTCAATATCCCGGCCAAAGACCCGGCGAAATTCTTTTTTTGAGATTCCCCTTGTCTTGCGAAGCCCTAAAAACATGAATTCCTCCATCTGCTGAGGCTCCTCCAAAAACTGTACGTCTGTGCGCATGGTTTTCGGTTCCCCGCATTTTTCCAGATATGTTTTCATATCCCCGGTATTGCTCATGCGGATGTTCCTGACCATGGAGGCAGCGCCCAGGCCAAGGCCCAGATAATCACCGCGCTCCCAGTATTTCAGATTATGGCGGCACTCCCTGCCCTCTTTCGCATAATTGGAAATCTCATACTGGCGGAATCCGTACGCTGCAAGCACCTCTGCGGTCACTTCGTAGATAGCCCTGCTTGTCTCCTCATCGGGAAGAAGCTCCGGATGTCCGGCATACTTCTCATAAAAGGGTGTACCCTCTTCCAAAATGAGCTGGTATACGGAAATATGTTCCGGGGAAAGCTCTGCGGTTGTTTCCAGCTCCTCTCTCCAGGACGCTTCTGTCTGTCCCGGCAGGGAGGAGATCAAATCCACATTGATGTTCTGAAACCCTGCTTCTCTTGCCAGATGATAGCTCTCCAGAAACGCCTCGTAGGTATGAATCCTGCCCAGCAGCTTCAGATTACTGTCCCTGACAGACTGCAGCCCCATACTCAGGCGGTTGATACCACAGTTTTTATAGGTCTGCAGTTTCTCTGGGGTCACAGTGCCCGGATTCATCTCCATGGAGATCTCCGGCATTCTTTCTATATCAAAGGTGTCCCTTACTGCCTGAAAAATCCGCTCTGTCTGAGGCGCTTCCAGACAGGAAGGGGTGCCTCCTCCCACAAAAACCGTGGAAACCCTGTAACCTTTTGCAAAATCCCCGTAGCTTCGGATTTCTTTTTCCAAAGCCTGTACATACGCTTCTTTCTCCTCCCCGGTTCCCGATGCGGATAAAAAATCACAGTATCCGCATTTTTGTATACAGAAAGGGATGTGAAGATACAGCCCCAAATCTTTTTTCATCTTGTCTTCTCCTGTATTTCTGAAAATTCTGTAACTGTTCAGTCAGGTCTGCGCATTTACTGCGCTGACCGTGCAAAAGAGTAGTGGCGGCAGGTATTCGCCCCATCGCGAAGCGATTTTTAATGGGCGAATACCCGTAACGATTCAGCTGGCTGAATCGTTACAAAATCCTATTTATCGTCCAGCTTCAGAACGCTCATAAATGCCTTCTGCGGAATCTCTACATTTCCTACCTGGCGCATACGTTTCTTTCCTTCCTTCTGCTTCTCCAGAAGCTTTCTCTTTCGGGAAATATCGCCGCCGTAACATTTCGCCAGCACGTCTTTTCTCATGGCCTTCACGGTCTCACGGGCAATGATCTTGCTGCCGATGGCTGCCTGAATGGGGATTTCAAAAAGCTGTCTGGGAATCTCCTCCTTCAGCTTCTCGCACATCTTCCTGCCGCGCTCATAGGCAGAGCCTTCAAACACGATAAAGGAGAGGGCATCCACTTCCTCCTTGTTCACCAGAATATCCAGCTTGACAAGGTCACTGCGCTCATATCCCAGCATCTCGTAGTCAAAGGACGCATATCCTCTGGAACGTGATTTCAGGGCATCAAAGAAATCATAAATAATTTCATTGAGAGGCAGATGGTATTTCAAAAGAGCACGAGTGGTTTCCATATATTCCATGCCCTGATACTGCCCGCGGCGCTCCTGGCAGAGATCCATAATAGGGCCGATGAAATCTGTAGTCACCATGATTTCTGCTTTTACCATAGGTTCTTCCATGTATTCGATCTCAGAGGGGTCAGGCAGATTGGATGGGTTGGTCAGATCCATCATCTCACCGTTGGTCTTGTGCACTTTGTAAACAACGCCCGGGGCAGTTGTTACCAGGTCCAGGTTATATTCCCTTTCCAGACGCTCCTGGATGATCTCCAGATGGAGCAGTCCCAGAAAACCGCAGCGGAAACCAAAGCCCAGCGCTACAGAGGTCTCCGGCTCAAACTGCAGGGAGGCATCATTTAACTGAAGCTTGTCCAGGGCATCCCTCAAATCCTGGTACTTGGAGCCGTCCGCGGGATATACACCGCAGTACACCATGGGGTTTACTTTCTTGTAACCCGGAAGAGGCTCTGCACAGGGGTTTTCGTCGTCTGTTATGGTATCACCCACGCGGGTATCTTTTACATTCTTAATACTGGCAGTGATATAACCTACCATGCCGGCAGACAGTTCGTCACAGGGAAGAAACTGTCCCGCTCCGAAGTAGCCCACTTCCACTACTTCCTCCACAGCGCCGGTTGCCATCATACGGATTTTCGTACCTTTTTTTACGCTTCCTTCTTTGATCCTGCAGAACACAATGACACCCTTGTAGGAATCGTAAACAGAATCGAAAATAAGAGCCTGCAGAGGTGCCTGGGCATCTCCGGCGGGTGCCGGTATCTTCTCCACGATCTTCTCCAGAACTTCCTCAATGTTCAGTCCCATCTTGGCGGAGATCAGAGGCGCATCCTGGGCTTCTATACCGATGACATCCTCAATCTCATTTTTCACTCTGTCCGGTTCCGCACTGGGAAGATCTATTTTATTGATGACCGGAAATACATCCAGGTCATGATCCAGCGCCAGATAGACATTTGCAAGAGTCTGGGCTTCAATGCCCTGGGCGGCATCCACCACCAGAATGGCGCCGTCACAGGCTGCCAGACTTCTGGACACCTCATAGTTGAAGTCCACGTGGCCCGGCGTGTCGATCAGATTGAAAATATATTCCTCTCCGTCTTTTGCCTGGTAGACAATGCGGACTGCCTGGGACTTGATGGTTATGCCCCTCTCCCTCTCCAGATCCATGTTATCCAGAACCTGGGACTGCATTTCCCTCTCTGTCAAAAGTCCTGTCTTTTCAATAATCCGGTCCGCCAGGGTGGATTTTCCATGGTCTATATGTGCGATGATACAAAAATTACGGATTTTACTCTGGTCAACTCCTGCCACTGCTTGATTCCTCCTATTGTTTTTCTCTATCTCTTCTCAAAATACGAATATGGTTACTTTCTTATTCTTACACTTTAAATGGGCTTCCTGCATTTCACAGCAAGCCCATGTTAGTATAGCACGAAGGTTTAGGGGGAATCAAGCATTTCTTCGCCGTTCATTCCCCTTTTAAGACTTTATTCAGCACGTCCGCCAAAGGTTCCATGGCATTCATTTCTTCCTCCACGGTATTGGTCTGTGCACCGCATTCCACAAGAAGGGCTTTTGGCCGCAGATGGAGATTATAGCGGTAGCCTCTCAGATAGATGGTGCGCAGCCAATCCGGGTAATACTGCTTTGCCTGAAGCGCAAGCTGCAGGGAGAATGCCAGATTATCCTGAATGTAGGGATTCGGCAGATATTCAATATCCCCGTTCTGGTTGGTGCGGCTCAATCCGTTGAAAAACATAATTTTGGCCGTTGGCTTCCCGTTCACGTCCGTAACCAGATGTTTGTCGTCCGGCACACCGTCTCTGTGCAGGTCAATGACCACTTCCACACTGGGATTTTCCTCCAGCACCTGGCTGATTTTATCCTGGGCGTAGTTGTAGGCTTTATTTCTGTCCAGTTTTCCGTCCACAATGTCAAAGGTATCTGTCACATGGAGCACATTATAGCCGTATGTATCTCTTAAAAGACGAACCAGATATTCTCCCACCCCCACAATGCTGGTACTGGGGTCTCCCGGGTTGGAATCAATGAATTCTTCCTGGGAATGGCTGTGATACACCAGTATCTGCGGCTGATCATTTCCTGTTGTCATTTTCAGATCCTCCGACACAAGGGCCGGGGCGTTTAACTGGTCGCTGTTGATGCTGGTGGTCTTGTCAATGGTGTAAAAATTGCTGATCACATAGTCAAAATCCTGGAACATATCAAGGGAAATGGGATTTACTATGGCATTGGCCGCAGAAGCCTCTGCCTGCCCGCCATCACCCGCGTCTGCTGTCTGTGCATTCTCTTTGGCTGCATCCTGCAGAGCTTCCGTATTTTCCGCGCTTTGTTGGTTTTCACTCTGAGCATCCACGCCCCCTGTGTTTTCCTCGCCGGACCCCACAGGACCTGCCTCCTGGTTTTCTTCCAGAAGTTTTGCCTCAAGAAAATCGGAATTTTCCTCCATGATCTTTTTGTCTGTCTCCCGGTCCTTCTCTGTCTCTTCCATCTCCTTTGCCTGGATGGTCCCCAGAAACGGAAGCTGTTCCTCCACTTTGCTGCAGAGCCACTCCACAGGCGTCTGGGTCTTGACCCCTTCCGTCTCCAGGATTCCCGGCAGGTATGCCTCTATGGCTTTCTCCTGGGCATCCCTGCACATGTTCACCAGCGTTTTTTTATCTAAAGACATTCCTTTTATGAGAATATATGCTCCAACAGCACATAAGAGCAGCCACAACACAATCCGCAGAAGCTTTCCATCATCCATCTTCTTCACCCTATCACCTCATATCTATATATGAGACAACTTACATGAATTATGCGTCTGCGGAGAAAAAACAGGGACGTGTCTTTTTCCTTATGCCTGCTCAAATGCCATGTTCAGTCCCTCGGAAATGGTGTAGGACAGGCGTTTCACGGTCTCATCCACATCTTTTGGAGTTACAAACATGCTGTGGAGGGATGGTGCGATCATTTCTTCCAGAAATTCTTTTTTCTCAGACTCTTCCAGGGTATCCAGCAGGTGAGCCATGGAATCCTGCACGATGGTGGCTGCATCCACCACAGTCGGCACGCCGATGCCGATCACCTTTACGCCCAGAGTTTCCTCACTCAGCCCGTTTCTGTGGTTTCCCACACCGGAGCCGGGATTGATGCCTGTATCCGTGATCTGAATCGTCCGATTCAGGCGTTTTGTGCTGCGGGCTGCCAGGGCATCCACGGCGAACACCACATCCGGCTTCGTCTCATCCACCACACCCTTGATGATCTCCAGAGTTTCCATGCCTGTCTGGGCCATAACACCGGGTACCAGGCCGCTGATACTGTTGGCATATTCCCTGCCCATGCTCTGCACTCCGTACTCCTGTATCACGTGACGGGTAATGCGCAGATTGGAGACCACATCAGGCCCCAGAGCATCCGGTGTCACCTCCCGGTTTCCAAGGCCCACCACCAGGGCGGTCAGCTCTTTTTCCATAGGAACCAGCTTTCTGATATGTTTTGCCAGCTCTTTTGAGATCTCCCTGTGATAATCCTCATCCGGCACAGACATATTCGGAGCCTCCAGCGTTATATAAACACCCTGAGGACGTCCCATGGCTTTTGCCCCGTTCTCTGTCTCAATTTTTACGGTTGTGGTGCGGATATCTTTCTCCTCATTGTAGTCCTCCTCGATGATCACACCTCGGATTTCCACATTGTCCTCCTCGAATTTCTCTTTTGTTTCCAGTGCCAGGTCCGTGCGTATTCTTCCTAAAGCCATATCCAACCTTCCTTTCCAGGGGTATTTGTTCCTATTTTTTGCATTTTGGGGGATTTTATGTATTGACATTTACAATTAAATCAACTAGAATAAAAAAGCATGTGGTACCGGCGTGTCCGTGTCTAACCGGTACAAAACCATAACAAACGATAGAAAGTGCGTTCTGCGTCTTCCTATTGTCACGAATAAAAAATAATATTGAAAACAATTTTGGAGGTGTACGGTTTGGCAAATATTAAATCCGCAAAGAAAAGAATTTTAGTAAACAAAACAAAAGCTGACAGAAATAAATCTATCAAATCAGCAGTGAAAACTTCTATCAAAAAGGTAGAAGCAGCAGTTACAGCAAAAGATAAAGAGGCAGCAGCAGCAGCTCTGCAGAACGCTATCTCTACTATCGACAAAGCTGCATCCAAAGGTGTTTACCACAAAAACAATGCAGCAAGAAAAGTTTCCAGATTATCCAAAGCTGTAAACGCACTCTAATCATATAGACAGAACATTTAAAATCCCGGCTGCCCGTCATCAGCCGGGATTTTTTTATCCCGCAAAATACCGGCATCCGGACCATGGCAGCGTCTTTTCATGGCCGGATGCCGGCAGCGGTTCAGGCTGCTTAGCTGCTGCTGAATTTCACCAGCAGAAGTTCCACACTCATCACATCATTCATATATCCTGTCTTTACCTTTGCCTCCGTCTGCACACATTCCTCCACAGCGGCGCGCAGCTCCTCTGTGCTGTACCTGTGGGCATACCCTGCATAATTTCTGACCACAAAAGGCTGAAGCCCGGTCCTCTTGGCAATGGCAGGCTGGTCATATCCCTCCCGGGAAAGCTCTTTCACCTGCATGATCAGGTTAAACTGCCGGGCAAGGAGAAAGAGGAGCCTCATGGGCGGCTCTTTTAAGGAGAGCAGGTCATAGTACAGATCCAGTGCCCGCTTCTGCTTCTTCTCCGTCACAGCCTTGATCATGTCGAAAATATGGTTTGTGATCTGGGTGGTGCATACCGCCTCAATATCCCCGGCTGTAATGACGTCCCTGCCCATGGTATAGCAGAGAAGCTTTTCCAGCTCTTTTTCTATGTTTCCCATATCTGTTCCCGTCTTTGTCAGAAACAGTTCCATATCCCCCTGGGTTATCTTCTTTCCTTCCCGTTTCATCATGCCTAAGACCCAGCGCATCAGGGTCTGGGAATCCTGCTTTGCAAACTCCACGATTCTGCCGTATTTCTTCACAGCCTTGAACATCCGGCTCCGCTTGTCCACTTCGTCCTCCACAAAGATCATGCAGAGGTAATCCGGCAGTTCCGCCATATACTCCGGCAGATCTGTGCATTGGTTTTTAAAAAATCCTGTATCCTCCAGCATGATCACTCTTCGGTCAGCGAAAAAAGGCATGGTCTCCGCCAAATCGATCACACTCTTCGGCTCTGTCTTCTTTCCCTCGAACATGGAAAAATTCATGCTGTCGTCTTCCGGCAGCAGCGCTGCCTTCATTCTATGTTTATACTGCTGTTTCAGATAGGCCTCCTCTCCGCAGAAGAGATAAACCTTCTTGAAATCCTGGTTTTTTATGTCTTCCTGTAAACTTTTCATTTAGATGCTCCTTTTTATTCCGACAAGCTGCATCTCCCTCATCAAAGTTAAATTCCCCACAAATTATGACGCACAGCTTGCCGACGGCATTTTCAATCACATTCTAGTTTACCATGGATTTTTTATGCTGAAAAGACACTTCTGTTCTTTTTCCGTCCGTCACAACAAATACTGCCCCCCAATCCTTTGTCTGAAACACCTCCACCTTTTCCTCCTCCAGCCGTTCCATCAGCTCTCTGTGCGGATGCCCGTATCGATTGCCCTCCCCGCAGGAGATAATGCCTGCCACAGGCTTCACAGCCTCCAGAAAACGGATGGATGTGGAGTTTTTGGAGCCGTGGTGCGCCACCTTTAAAAACTGGCACGCTGTCTGTTCCTGTTCCAGAATCCCGGTGACAGCCGTCTCCCCGCTTCCTTCCGTATCACCGGTGAAAAGCGCGCCGAACTTCCCGCAGGTCAATCTGAGAACCTGGGAGTTCTCGTTGCTCTCCCCTTTTGTATCTATGTAGGGATAGAGACAGCGCAGTTCCATCTCTCCCTTTCTGATCCTGTCCCCGCTGTACAGATAAAAAATACGGCAGCCTGCTTTTTCTCCCGCCTGCTTCATTTCCGCCAGCTTCTCCTGTTTCTCCCCGCACTCTGATAAAAAAATCTTATCTATCCGCAGAGAGGTCTCCCGGTTTTTGACAGCTTCCAGCAGCTCCGCGATTCCGTTTATATGGTCATCATCCATATGCGACAGAAAGATCCCATCCACCTTTCTGATTCCCATACACTTTAAAAACGGCAGAATCCTGTAATTTCCCACACCGGATACACTGCTGCTGCCGCCGTCTATTACATATGTCTTTCCTTCAAACCTGACGACAGAACAGTCTCCCTGCCCCACATCCAGAAATGTGATCCGCAGTTTTTCATCCGGAATTTTTACAAACAGCAGGAAACATCCCAGGAGCACGGGAAGATACCGCAACTTTCTATACTTTTTCCCCCACTCCTTTCCCCGGCAATACCGAACCCACACAGCCAGTAAAATATAATACACAATGATTTTCCACATATGCGGCCTTCCCGTGATCACCGACGCAAAGGGGATTCCCTGCAGCCACTCACCAATCTTAAGATAAACTTCCAGAAGAAAGGCACCGGGAAGCATCAGCATTCTCCCCAAAAGAGGAACTGCCAGGCCGGACAGACAGCCAAAGAGCCCTGACGCCAGCACGATTCCCACAGTGGGCAGCACCAGCAGGTTAACCAGAATCCCGAAAACAGGCAGTTCATAAAAAAAATACATCTGTATGGGAATGGTGGCAAGCTGCAGGGCAAGACCTGATTTAACTCCCAAAACCAGCCTGCTTTCTTCTTTCTTTTCCACAAAAGCCGGATAGATCACAGCCAAACCCAGAATTGCTCCAAATGACAGCAAAAATCCACTGTCATACAGATAACCAGGACTTTCCAGAAGAAGCAGCACTGCCGAGAGGGACAGGGCGGAAAGCAGATCGTATGTCCTGCCCACTGCCATTGCCCCAACTGCCAGGGAAAACATGATCACTGCCCGCATGGCAGAAGCGCTGCTGCCTGTGAAGATTCCGTACTGTATCATGAGAAAAACAGAGATTCCTCCCGCCCCGGGAACCGGCAGACGCAGTTTCCGCAGTATCCGGTACAGCCCCCATCCCAGAAAAGAAAGGTGTGTTCCGCTGATGGCAGCAATATGAAGAACTCCGTCCAGCCTCAGCAGCATCTGGTTCTCCCGGCCGATCTCCTGCTTTTCCCCCAGCATCATAGCACAGAAAATCCCCCCGGTGCGTCCGGGCGCAAGCTGCAGTATCTTCTCTTTCAGAAAAGCCTTTGCCTCACAGCGCAGCGCGTCGAAAGACCGTGCATCCGCCCCAACAGTCTCAAGACTTCTGCCCTCCAGATACCATTTAACTTTTCTTGCGTAATAATAGCTTCGTTCATTGAACTGTCCCGGGTTGGATGGCAGGGGAATCTGCTGCAGGTCCCCGGTAAGGCGCACTTTCATACCCGGCATCACTGTACTTTTTGCCAGTTCATTTTTTATATTTACTTTTACCTGTTCCATGGAATATTGGTTGGAATCACTTAGAATTTTTACTTGTCTGAGATATAGAATGGTATAAAAAGAATTGTTTTTTGTCTCATAAACCCTGCCCTCCAGCACTGCTCCGTCCGGACTGCAGCCCTCCGGCAGAACCGGGGGAGCGTTCCCGAAAAAGGGAACTCCCGCCAGGCTCAGGCACCAGATAACTGCCATAAAAAGCAGGGCAAAGGCACAAAGCGGCCGTTTACTCATCTGACGCGTCCTCCACTAAACTGTAATCTGCCTTATAAAGCTTATCCAGGCTCATGCTCTCCCGGAAAGTCACCTTTGTCTCTCCCTCCACAGATATCTGCACACCGTGGATTTTACAGGCGTCCATCAGGGAATTGACAATGGAATACACAGGCAGTTCCTGCTGTACATTCATACTCTGGTTCATAAAGGTCTTGTCCAGATTCACATAACAGACACCTTCCACAATGGACACCCCTAAGATCTTGGTCTCCTTGGAAATTGTGGGCTTGGCATCCGAATCACCGGGCGGCCCCTTTATGAGCAGCTCCACGATTTTTTTCTCCAGCGGGACATTAATGCTGTAATACCCGCCTCCGTTTGTCACTTTCACCAGCTTGTCACCGGCCTCGTTGGCAAAATACAGATTGACATCTGCATAGACATAGGAATTGGGGTTCTCCCCCTCATTTTCCACAAAGGTTTCCTTGTCCATCGTGCCGTAGACATTGCCGTTTGAATCCGTAAGCGGCTCCCCGCCCATCAGAAATGTCACATTGATGACCCCCGGAATCTGGGTAAAGGATTTCACGATTCCCGCGCGGACAAGAATCTCTCTTGTATTTTTCATCTTTGCATAGGCATCGTTAAAATTCAGCACAACACCGCGCCCGTCAAATTCATATTCCAGAATCTTCACATCATCGGGAAGCAGTTTCATATAATCATCACTGTCCACAGGCTCTGTCAGTTTTTTCGCCATCTCGCTGACCATACTGGCAGTCACCCGCTCTTCCGGTACATAATCATCCTCCACCAGCGATTCCTCCGTGGGTGAGAGATAATACATACTGTATTCTGCTTTCTCTGTATTTTCCTGTCCTTCCTGCTCCCCGCAGCCTGCAAGAGCGCACACTGCCAGCAGAAGAATCCCCATAAGTCCTATTTTCTTCAACGCTGCCACCTCCTTTTACGCGATATAGGTCAAAGGAATTCTCACAGAGAAGGTGGTTCCTTTATGCTCTTCACTTTTTACTTTTATGGCGCCTCTGTGCATAACAATGGCATTTCTGGTGATGGCAAGGCCAAGACCGGTACCGCCGATCTCTCTGGAGTGGGATTTGTCCACCCGGTAAAATCTCTCAAAGATCCTGTCAATACTCTCCTCCGGAATACCAATGCCGGAATCCGCCACTGACACATAAAAATACTTGTGGTCCGCATTCAGCGTGACACGCACCCATCCGTCCTCCGAATTGTATTTTATACCGTTCTCCACCAGATTGGACAGGGCAAGACTTAATTTCACCTCATCCACCTCCGCCACCACAGGCCGGTAGCTCTCCAGGATCAGTTCCACCTGCTTTGCCTCGGCGATTGGCTTTAGCCGCTTCAGGATGTTCTCCAGAAGCTGATTGATATTGATTTCCGCAATATTCAGGTCGGATGCCTTTTTATCCATCTTTACAAGAGAGAGAAGATCTGTGATGATCTTATTCTCCCTGTCGATCTCCACAGCAATGTCCTGCATAAACTCCTGATACAGCTCGACCGGCACATTCTCCTGACCCACCAGGGAATCTGCCAGAACCTTCATGGATGTCATAGGGGTCTTCAGCTCATGGGACACATTGGATACAAACTCCTGTCTGGATTCATCCAGAACCTTCATTCGGCTCAGCATCTTATTAAAGGCGTTGGTGATAAGCTCCGTCTCTGTGTAATCCGGCACCGATATCTCCTCATCCAGATACCCGTCCGTCAGATCCTCAATGGACTTGGTGACCCTGGAAAACGGCTTCACCAATATACCGGCCAAGAAATATCCCAGCACCACCACAAGCAGACAGATGGCAATGAGAAGAAGATTTCCCCTCTGTTCCAGCATGTCAATACTGTCCGCGATCTCGCTGGTGGAAATGCTGATTAGCATGACACCCTTCACCTTTTTCTTACCCGGAATGGTCAGAGGGCTTGTCAGCTCTATATAGGAGTTCTTCTTATCGTAATGGGGCGTATTTTTCTCCCCCTCAAAGCACCGGATCACCTCTTCAGAGAGCACATATCTTCCCACATCAATGTCAAACGTATCCTTAATGACCCGGAAGTCCTCATTGATGATCAGGATTCTTCCGTTGTAAATGGCAGAGAGCATGGAAAGCTCGTTATTGATCACATCAGATTCCGGATGATTCAGATAATCCTCCTTCATAAGCTGGTTGCCCAGAATATCACACTGATTCTTCACATTGACTGTCCGGATATCCACAGCCCGGTTCTCGTAACTGTTCACAATGACATTTTCCACGATAATACTGGGGACAATGCCGATGACTATGAGGATCAGCAGAATCCGAAACCGCAGACTCTTAAAAAATGTATGTTTTATTTTTTTTCCAAACAACTTCACTGACTCCCTTTTTCCTTATACCTGAAAATAGTATCCCACACCCCATTTGGTATGTACATACTTTGGCTCGCTGGGAGTCTCCTCGATTTTCTCTCGCAGACGCCGGATATGTACGTCAACGGTACGCACATCTCCCGGATATTCATATCCCCATACCAGATTCAGCAGATTCTCCCTGCTGTAAACCTTGTTGGGGTTCTTAACCAGAAGTTCCAGGACGTCAAACTCTTTTGCTGTCAGGTTGACTTCCTTATCATTTATAAAGACTCTGCGGCTCTCGCAGTCCAGACGCAGATCTCCCACTGTGATGGAGCCGGAACGCTCCGCCTGCTTATCATCCTTCTTGGTCCGGCGCATAATTGCCTTGATGCGGGCCTTTACCTCTAAAATATTAAACGGCTTGGTGATATAGTCATCCGCACCGTATTCAAGCCCCAGAATCTTGTCCATATCCTCACCTTTTGCAGTCAGCATAATGATGGGTACCTGGGAAAATTCACGGATCTGCTGGCAGACCTCCAGTCCCGTCATTTTTGGAAGCATAATATCCAGAAGGATCATATCATAGCTGTTCTCCCTGGCCTTCTCCAGCGCTTCCTCCCCATCGTACGCGCAGTCCACTTCCATATTATCCTGCTCCAGGCTGAAACGGATTCCCTTTACGATCAATTTCTCATCATCAACAACCAAAACTCTTTTACTCATTTAATTATCTCCTCATCCTTAAGTTTACCCGTTATACAGGACTATATCTCAGTAAGAAATATAGTTTTTTATTTTTTCGTATGTCTTGCCTTTGATGCCGGGCACCTGCTTTATATCCTCCGCAGATGAAAACTCCCCGTGTTCTTCCCGGTAGGAAAGGATCGCTTTTGCCTTTACCTCCCCAATGCCGGGAACTGTCTGCAGTTCCTCCTGGGATGCTGTGTTGATATTTACCCGGCCCGGTTCTCCTGCTGCTTCATCCGCTTTTGACTCCGCACCGTTTCCTGATGCCAAAGCCGTATCCTCCCCGGCACTTCCCGGGTTCTGTCCGGCTTCCCGAAAAACCTCTGTCTCTTCCCTGGTATAGATCTGGATCCGGCTTCCATCAGACAGAACAGCCGCCTGATTCCACCAGTCCTCATCCGCATCCTCTGAAAATCCTCCCGCAGCCGCAATCCCTTCATAGAGCCGCGCCCCTTCCTTCAGATAATACACACCCGGCTGGTTTACGGCACCGCACAGGAAGACGCAGATCTGCTGCGGGGCGGCGTCCTCCTCCGGAACATCCGGTTCTTTCCCCGAATCTTCCTTTTTTTCAGGTTCCTGTACTCTTTCCTCCTGCTTTGTCTTATCTTCCGACAGCAAAAGGGTTTCCTCCTGTCTCTGGCAGGATGAAACAGACAGCACGGACAGCAGAAGCAGTCCGATCCATAACTTTTTATTCATTACAGCATATCTCCTTTCAGCAATAGGCTAAAAGGTTCCCAGTATGCATAACTATTTCTATTTTATCGAATTTACTGACATATTACAATATCAAATTCTATAAGTTTTCCCTCTTATTGCTTTATGAGGCAAAAAATGATATGATAAAAACAATTATTCAGAACGTAAGAAGCAGCAGACACGAGGAGGGTCCAGTATGACTCACAACCGTATATTCCATCTGCTATGCGGTATTTTAGCTGTTCTGTGTCCCGTACTGATTCTGGCCTCCTGTTCTTCCGCCAGCGCATCGTCCGGCTCCACAAAAAAATCCAGCACTTCCCAAGCAGAGAAAAAAGAAACGGTACGTCCCAATACGCCAAATGTCCATATGCCCGAGGCCTCAGGAACCGCCGTACTGGGAGCAGAGCCCCTGATCGTCGACGTCTCCCACACAGACCAGGGCTATATTATGGCTCAGTATACAGGTGATGCGGATAAGGCCAATATACAGATTGACGGGCCTGACGGCATAAATTACAAGTATTTCATAACCTCCGGTCCCTATGTGACCATGCCCCTTACATCCGGGGACGGCTCATACACCATAAGCACATATGAAAATATAACCGGCGACAAATACGCAACGCTCTACAGTGAAACCATTGATGTAAAGCTGGAGAGCGACTTTATTCCCTATCTGTACCCGAACCAGTATGTGGATTTTACCCCTGAAAGCAAGGCGGTGAAGACAGCGCAGGAACAGGTAAAGACAGCCACCTCAGATCTGGATGCTGTGGCTGACATTTATTACTATGTTACAGAAACCATATCCTATGATGAGGAGAAGGCCAAAACCGTCCCCACCGGATATCTGCCGGATCTGGACGAGACGCTTACTTCCTGCAAAGGCATCTGCTTTGACTATGCCTCCCTGATGGCTGCCATGCTCCGCTCCCAGGATATCCCCGCGAAGCTGGAGATCGGATATTCCGGAAAGGTATACCACGCGTGGATCAGCGTGTATATCAAGGATGTTGGGTGGATCGACAATATCATTGAATTTGACGGCAAAAGCTGGAAACGCATGGATCCCACCTTTGCCTCCAGCAATAAAAACAGCAAAAAGATCTTAAAATACATTGGTGACGGAAGCAATTATACCGTACGGTATACCCGTTAGAAAGGAGCAGCATGAAAGTTTTATCCAATAAGGAACTCTCAACCTTCTGCAGCCAGATGGCTCTCATTCTCCGCTCCGGCATCTCCTCCACGGAGGGGCTTTCCATTATGCTGGAGGATGCCCCCCAGGAGGAAGGGCAGCAGATTCTCAAAACAGTCCTGGAACAGATCGAGCAGACAGGCTGCCTCTGGACCTCTCTGGAGGAAGCCCGTGTTTTCCCCAAATATCTGTGCGATATGGTGGAGATCGGGGAGCAGGCAGGCCGCCTCGATGATGTCATGTCAGCTCTGGCAGCGCATTATGAGCGGGAGGATGCCATATCCAAAAATATCAAAAGCGCTGTCACTTACCCTCTGGTCATGATCGTCATGATGCTGGCTGTGGTGCTGGTACTGATCACAAAGGTCATGCCTATATTTGAGCAGGTGTTTGAACAGCTCGGAACAGGTCTCACCGGTATTTCCAGAAGCGTGATGGGTTTCGGACAGGTCCTGAACCGGTATGCCCTGGTGTTTATTGTGATTGCTGTTTTTATCATTGTCCTGTTTTTTTACTTTTCCTGCACAGAGAAAGGGCGGGAATCCCTGAAAAATCTTGCCGGACGTTTTTTCCTGACGAAAGGTCTTTCGGAGAAAATAGCTGCTGCTCGCTTTGCAAGCGGCATGTCCCTGGCCCTGAGCAGCGGTCTGGACACAGACCAGAGTCTTGAGATGGTATCACGTCTGACTGACCATCCTGTCATGCAGGAAAAGATAAAAACCGCCCGGGACCTTATCGCTGAGGGCACAGGCTTCTCCGAAGCACTCTCACAGGCAAATATTTTCTCCGGGCTTTATGTGCGCATGATCAATATCGGGTTCCGCACCGGTGCCATGGATGATGTGATGCGGCAGATCGCGGTCCAGTACGATGAGGAAGTAAATGAACGGATCACCGGTATTGTATCAAAACTGGAACCGACCCTGGTCGCAGTCCTGTCAGTGGTGGTGGGCATGATCCTTTTGTCTGTCATGCTGCCGCTCATGGGAATCATGTCCAGCATCGGATAAAGGGGGCTGTCATATGAACCGATTTCAAATTGAAAAGCGCCGTCCCCTTCACAGACTGCTTCTGCCCGCGCTTGTGTTCCTGTGCCTTATGTGCTTTCTGTTTTACGGCATGTCCTCTGTGTCCTCTGCCACACAGAAGGAGGAGGAACGGAGCCTGAAGCAGGCTGTCATCAAAAGTGCCGTACACTGTTATGCCGTGGAGGGCAGCTATCCGGCAAGTCTTGCCTATCTGGAGGACCATTACGGCATAACCTATGACCACGACAAATATCTGGTCACCTACGAAGTGGTAGGCTCCAATCTGATGCCAGATGTTGATGTCATACCACTAAAGGGCGGGGAGGTGACGCCATGAATCCCAGACAGCATCAGAACCATTTTATAGATGTCCTGTTCACCCTTGGCCTTCTTTGCGTCTTCACCGCTTCGGCCCTGGCTGTGGTGCTCATAGGCGCCCATGTGTATCAGTCCACGGCGGAAGATATGGATGCCAACTATACGACCCGCACTTCCCTCTCCTACATGGCGGAAAAAATACGCCAGCACGATGTGTCCGGCAGCGTTTCCATGGGAAAAATAGAGGACAGGGATGCCCTGATCCTTTTAGAGACCATAGAGGATAAAGAATACGCCACCTATATTTATGAAGATGAGGGATATATAAAAGAACTTTTTACCCAAAAAGAAAATACACCAAAGAAATCCCAGGGGGAGTCCATACTGGAGGTTACCGATTTTACGATCCAGGAGACATCCCGGGGCTTCTTCCGTTTTACAGCCGCGGACAGCAAAAAACATTCTCTGTCCCTGCTGATCCACGTACAAAGTGAGTAATCTGTCAGAAAGGAGATTCCAGTGAGAGAACGGCAAAATACACGGTCCAGTCTGTTTTTGATTGAACTGATACTTGCAATATTATTCTTTTCCCTGGCCAGCGCTGTGTGTATCCAGGTCTTTGTAAAAGCGCATTTTATGAGCCAGTCTGCAAGAGAACTGACTCTTGGCTCCGGCTATGCCTCCAGTGCCGCTGAGGTACTGGCCCACACGGACGGCTCCTACGAGGCAGTGAAAGAACTTCTTCCTGAGGCACTTAAAAAGGATGGAACTATTTTCTTCTGCTATGACAGAGACGGGGAATCCTGCCCCCAAAAGGAGGCTGTATACTATCTCAATATAGAACAGACAGTTTCCGGCAGCTGCAGGACCGCCCAGATAGATTTTACTGATTCTGAGGGTGGCAGCCTCTACCGGCTCACCACAAAAATCCCGATAGCCCGCAAAGCAGGGTTGTCTGAATAGAAAGGAGTCCGCCAATTGGAAAAAAGCAGAAAACCCATACTGGGTGTCGGCACATCCTCAATCCTGCTGATCTTTGTCCTGCTCTGCATGATAACCTTTGCCGTACTCTCTCTGGTCAGCGCCCGCTCTGATTACCGTCTGAGCCAGAAAAATGCGGAGCATACCAGGGATTACTACGAAGCGGAAAACAAGGCAAATGACATTCTCCTGACCATTGACCAGTGTCTGGAGGAGCAGTATACGCTCTATGGAAATACAGAAGAATATCTGCAGCACGTAAAATCCGCGCTGGAAAACACAGAGGGAATCCTCTTTTCTTCAGAGCGGGTCATGGAATATCAGGTCCCCGCAGGAGAAAAGCAGGCACTGCATGTGGCCCTTCTTCTCCCCGAAGACTTAAAGACAGGGGACAGTTATTATCAGATCAAAAGCTGGAAGCTTATAAATACTGAGACATGGCAGCCCGAGGAAACGCTGCCGGTCTACGGAAGCGACACATAACGCAGGAAAGAAGCAACCGTTCAGACAAGCTGAACCGATACAGAAAGGAAACCGCAATGGATGCACTTACATTTTTAACAGAAACCACCAATACCGGTGCGTCAGACCTCTTTATCGTTGCAGGTCTGCCGCTCTCCTACAAAAAGAACGGCTCACTGGTCACCATGGATACGGACAAGATCATGCCTGCCCAGTCAGAATCCATGATACGTGAAATTTACCAGCTTGCAGACAACCGGGATATCAACCGTTTTCTGGAGACAGGGGATGATGACTTTTCCTTTGCCGTCAGAGGGCTTTCCCGTTATCGGGTGAGCACTTACAAGCAAAGGGGGTCCATGGCCGCTGTCATCCGTGTCATCACTTTCCAGCTCCCCAATCCATCGGATCTGGGGATTCCTGATTCTATCATTGAACTCGGAAATACAAATAAGGGCCTTGTACTTGTGACAGGTCCGGCGGGAAGCGGGAAATCCACTACGCTGGCCTGTATCATAGACGCCATTAACAGAACGCAGGAAAAGCATATTATCACACTGGAGGACCCTCTGGAGTTTTTGCACAGCCATAAGAAGAGTATTGTGAGCCAGCGTGAGATCAATACGGATACGGAGAGTTATATTATGGCGCTCAGGGCTTCTCTTCGGCAGAGTCCTGATGTGATCCTTCTGGGCGAGATGAGGGATTATGAGACGATGGCAGTAGCTATGACAGCGGCTGAGACGGGACATCTGGTGTTGTCTACTCTGCATACGCTGGGTGCGGCTAATACCATAGACCGCATTATTGATGTCTTTCCGCCGAACCAGCAAAGGCAGATTGCTGTGCAGTTGTCTTCTGTGCTGAGGGCTGTGGTGTCACAGCAGCTTGTGCCTGATGTAAATGAGGGGCTGACTCCTGCCTTTGAGATCATGAAGACTACGCCGGCTATTAAGAATATGATTCGGGAGAATAAGGTGCATCAGATTGATGGGATTATTTATTCTTCGGCTGGGGGGGATATGGTTTCTATGGATGCGAGTCTGCAGAGGTTGGTGAAGGAGGGAAGGATCAGCAGGCATGAGGCGTTGGGGCATGCTTCTAATCCGGAGATGTTGGGGAAGAGGATATGATTGTTTTTACAGAGGATATCTTTAATCCAGAAAGAAGATATCCTCTACATTTTTGTTTAGAAGACGAGCTATTTTCATGGCCAGTTCCAGGGTGGGGTTGTATTTGTCGTTTTCTATGGCTATGATGGTCTGGCGGGTGACACCCAGTTGATTGGCCATGTCTTCCTGGCGGAGGCCGGCTTGTTTTCTGAGTTGTTTGATATTGTTTTTCATTTGGACTCCTGCCTTTCTGCGGAATTATAATAGATAGAAACCAATGGTTATTATAATGGCTATTATGGCAATGGCTGAGATTATGCTCCATAAAAGTTTGTTTGGTTCTCTGTACTCTTCATCACCGGAAATCATTTTTCTTTTCATCAGCATCTCTGAAAATCCCTGAACACATAAAACTGCTGCCAGCACCAGCATGGGAATCGAATTCGATATGCCATCACCGGAAAAATTACGCCAGCATTCAATCAATACCCAGACTGCCAGAACAAAAACCGCAGCTTTAAACCCTAATTCTTCAGAACGCAGCCTGATATTCCTGTCCATCTCATCCATTTTTTTCATGATCTATACCTCCTTTAAATGTCAAAAGTTCTTTACATTTGTATTATAACATATTCCGCCAAAATGTAAAGAGTTCTTTACTTTATATTTTTGATAATATAGGGGACAGGGGTTATACAGACAAAAATGTTGTGGATTGAACCGTCAGGATGTCTGTGGTATCATATGAACAGAAGTGTAAAAAAGTGGTGAAGCCAATGATAAAATATCCAGATGATTCTTTCAATACTCTAAACAGATTATATTAAAAGGAGGCTTCAAAATGTGTACAAGTTTTGCAGTATATCATCAGGAAAAAGCTATTTATGGTATGAATTTCGACACTGATGATATTGACTTAAGATTGAAAGTCAAAAGTTATAATGATAAGAACTTATTTTACTTTTCAGCTTTATTAGATAACAGATACAGGGATATCGCCGGTTTTAATAGTGAGGGGCTTTTTGTCTGTACTCAGGCAGTAGAATATGGTCCGGGTTTTAGAGCAAGTTGTGACGAAAACGATTGGTTTGCTTTTGAGATTTTTGACGAGGCCTTAAGGAAAACAGGAAAATCCTCTGAATTTTTTGAACTTCCTGATAAAAGAGTGATCTCGTATCCCAGGAATCCATTATTTCCGGATTTAGGACTGCATACTATGATTGCCGATAAAACCGGTGGTGCATTTATTCTGGAAGAGGGAAAGGATAGAAATATAATAAGTCCCATTCATAATGATTTTATTATTATGACTAATTTTCCGAATGGAAATTTTGAGGATGTAAATTATGATAAAGTATGTGGTATAGGTGCTGACAGATATATTTGTGCTTATGAATATATTTCCGATCATATGGACAGCTTTGGAATAGATGAAGCCTTTGAAATTTTAAGCAAAACCAGTCAGGATAATACTCTGAGTTCAATCGTATATGAACCGTTAAAAAATGAAATTTATATTAGTTTTAAAAAAGATTTAAGCAAAAGATGGAAAATTTCTGTTGTTGAAAAAACGATCCAATCATTGGATGGATTTTTAAACAATAATAAAATTCAATTTACCAATGATGAAATATTTGTAAATGATCTTCTTGGTTTATATAAGTGAAAACCATTTAGAAAAAATCAATTGATAAGACAGGCTTTTTAGGGTGTTCAGGAAAGCGCAGGAAATTGCCTTTCATGATATTTTTGAATAGCAGCGGATGTTCCATGACCTGGAAAACTTTTTTACATTTCGAGCGTGCTCATGGGGATACGTGCCAGACTGTCTCACCGGGCACACGCCGAAAAGGGAATAGTTCTTCCGATTCATCTCCCGGCCTTCCATTCGGCACCAGGACAGGATGTATCCACTTTCGCTCTTCCTCGCAGAGAGGGAGATTCGGAACCGACAGAAAGCGTAATAAAAATGCAGCCATTCGGAAAGTGATGGCTGCATTTTTGTCTACTCATCAAAAATAAAGATTTCTTCTATGGGAGCCTCCACAACCCTTGAAATATCAATTGCCAGTTTCAGTGAAGGATTATACTGGGCTTTTTCCAGGCGCATAATGGTTTCGCGGCGGACGCCTACAGCATTGGCCAGTTGTTCCTGGGTCATATCTTTTAGCTGGCGGTATTTTTTCAGGTTGCATGTAAATCCATCTACCCCCATATCACTCTGCTTCCTCCGTATCATATTTGTACAGAAGATAGCTGTTTAAAAAAAGTACCAGCGCAATGATCAGGGACGAGGCAACAGTAAAGATAAGAGCCACATAACGTATATCTATATGTCCTCCTGTAATTCCCATAAACCAGGCCACCACCCACAGAAGCCCAAAGCCTGTTCTGTAAGAGACCAGCTGTGCCCTTGCCTGTTCCTCCTTAAATCTTTCATCCATCAAAGTACAGCTCATCTTCGCCTCATAGAAAAATCCAAAAAACCCGAAAAATACAAAAAAGAAAAACGGCCAGACCTGCCCCTGCACCATATAAACCGGAATCCCCATAAATCCCACAAATCCAAAAAATCCAAACCACCCAAACTTAGGATTCAGCTTCCTGGTCACTCCCTTAGCCGCCGTTTCTCCCTTCCTGAAGTTCACTACTACTGCCCGGATCACCAGATAAAACACATAACAGACAAGCCCCGCCGTAGCCGCTATCAAAGGCAAATCCGTCCCCCTGAACACATAAGTCTCCATATCTATCGGTTTCACGATCCTGCTCCCATTAAAGATCACATCAAACCCCACCGCTAAAAACTCCGCCAAAATAACCCCAATCAACCCAATCCCTTTCCAATCCCTCTTCATACTCTCATCCTCCAAAAGTGATATATTTATCTCTTAATAAGACAAATATATCACTCCTCTTCCTCACTGTCAACCCCCTGCCCACTCTTTTCCCTATCCCTTCCACATCTGCGACTCTCTTCCAAACGTCACACTTTCCTCCTCCACTCCCCTGCGGCCGTGTGAACACCAGGGAAATGAGAAGCGTGCCGGGAGGGGCAGAGGCGGATTGGGGGTGCGCTCCCAACAAAAAAGGCCCCACAGCACCCCCGCCGCAGAACCTCTTTTTTTATTTTTTCATATTCACAAACTTCGTATAATTAGGCAGCCAAACCAGATTCACCGTCCCGATCGGACCATTCCTCTGTTTCGCAATAATAATCTCCGCAATATTCTTATTCTCAGAGTCCTTATTATAATAATCATCTCTGTAAATAAACATAACAACATCGGCATCCTGCTCAATTGCCCCTGACTCTCGCAGGTCAGAAAGCATGGGCCTGTGATCCGGCCTCTGTTCCACGGCACGGCTCAACTGGGACAGCGCCACTACCGGCACGCTCAGTTCCCTTGCCAGTGCTTTCAGAGACCTGGAAATATCGGAAATCTCCTGCTGGCGCGATTCGCTTCTGCCGCTTCCTGACATAAGCTGCAGGTAGTCAATAAAGATAACGCCCAGATTCTGCTCCAGCTTATACTTCCTGCACTTTGACCGCAGTTCTGAAATGGAGATACCCGGCGTATCGTCAATGATCATATTGGATGACCCGATGATATTGGCGCCCTCGATCAGCTTTGCCCAGTCCTCATCCTCCAGATTACCTGTACGGATACTCTGGGAATCCACCTTTGACTCCAAAGACAGCAGACGGTTTACCAGCTGCTCCTTTGACATCTCCAGACTGAAAATCGCTGTGGTGACACCACTCTTAAACGCCATATACTGGGCAATATTCAGTACGAATGCCGTTTTACCCATAGACGGCCTTGCAGCTACCAGAATCAGGTCAGACGGCTGGAAACCGGACATCTTGTAATCCAGGTCTATAAAGCCTGTGGGGATACCGGTAACACTTCCTTTTGTCCTGGATGCCTTCTCAATCTTCTCAATGGCATTCAGGACCACATCCTTTATCGGTACAAATTCATCACTGCTTTTTCTCTGTACCAGGTCAAAAATCTTCTTTTCCGTAATCTCAAGAATATCCTGCGTCCGCTCATTGCCAAGATAACAGGTGTTGGCAATCTCCTCTGTGGTCTTGATCAGTTTGCGCAGCATCGCCTTTTCAGACACAATCTCCGCGTAATACTTTACATTGACAGAGGTAGGCACTGCTGCCACCAGCTCTCCCACAAACTCCATGCTGGAGATCTCAGGCGGCACATCCAGCTCTTTCAGCCTGTTCTGCAGTGTCACCAAATCCACAGGCTTGTTCTCATTGTAAAGCCCCACCATGGCTTCAAAGACAATGCCATACTGCTGCTGATAAAAATCATCACCTGTAATAATCTCCGATGCAGTCACGATGGCATCTTTGTTCATGATCATGGAACCGATAACCGACTGCTCCGCCTCAATGCTGTGGGGCAGGATTCTCTTTATGAGTGCTTCTTCCATGACAGCTATGGCTCCTTTCCCCCGGAAGCGTTATGCTTCCTTCACAATGACTTTCAGCTCTGCTGTCACTTTCGGATGCAGACGAATCGGCACCTTTGTGGTCCCCAGTTCTTTGATCGGGGAGGAAAGCTGCATTTTCTTTTTGTCAATATCATATCCCAGCTGGTCTTTTGCTGCTTCAGCCAGCTCTTTTGAGGAGACAGAACCAAATGTACGGCCGTTTTCTCCCACCTTGATGGATACGGTCACTTCTTTTGTCTCCAGCTCTGCCTTGAAAGCCTGGGCTGCATCAAGCAGCTCCTGTGCCACCTTATCCTCGTGAGCTTTCTGGAGCTTTAAATCATTGATGTTTTTGGATGTGGCCTCCAGGCCAAGTTTCTTTGGAAACAGCATGTTTCTGGCATATCCGTCGCTTACATTTACAATGTCACCCTTTTTACCCAGGGATTTTACGTCTTCCATTAAAATTACTTTCATATCTCTATATCTCCTTCCTTGATCATCTGGTCAATGGTCTCTTTCAGTTTGATGACAGCGATTTCCATCGTCTCATCCTTGAGCTGTGCTCCGGCCATATTGATGTGGCCGCCTCCTCCCAGACGTTCCATGATAAGCTGCACATTCACCTCATCAATGGCCCGGGCGCTGAAATAAATGGTGTGATTATAGTCTGTGAGCACAAAGGATGCCCGCACACTGCTGATATTCAGAAGCTCATTGGCTGCCTGAGACGCCACAATGGTAGGGCTGTCCAGACCCTCACTGGGGCAGACTGCAATGGCGAAATAATTCCGATAAGTCTCCACATGACGGATTGCCTCAGCTTTCGCCCGGTAGGACGCCACATCGTCCCGGAACATTTTACGCACGCGGGTCACATCCGCACCACACCGGCGCAGAAAAGCAGCAGCTTCAAATGTTCTCACACCCGTCTTGGCTGTAAAATTGTTAGTGTCAATGATGATGCCGGAGTAAAGGGCATCAGCCTCTATATTGTAAATCCTGATATCATCAGAGAAATACTGCAGGATCTCTGCCACCATCTCACAAGCTGAGGAAGCAAAAGGCTCTATATAAGAGAGCACTGCATTGGAAATCACTTCCGCACCCTGGCGGTGATGATCCAGCACCACAATGGTCTTTGTCTTAGAAAGAAGCTCCTCACACTCCGTGTAGCTTGGTTTATTGGTATCCACCACGACCACAACGGTATTGTTGTCCACAATATCCTTTGCCTCCGCGCTGTCCACAAACATATGCTCATCATAATCCGGATTGTTCATAAAATTCTCAATGATAGGGCGCACAGACATGGTTGGATTATTTACAACAATATGGGCCTTCTTATTCAGGGATTTTGCTGCCCTGTAGATACCGATACCTGCACCGATAGAGTCCACATCGGAAATCTTGTGTCCCATGACCACCACTTTATCCTTGGCAACCATAAATTCTTTCAGGGCATGTGCCTTCACACGTGCCTTCACACGGGTATTCTTGCCCATCTGCTGGGATTTCCCGCCAAAATATGTCATGCTCTCTTTGTCCTTGATCACCACCTGGTCACCGCCGCGGCCAAGGGCAAGGTCAATGGCGATTCTGGAGTACTCATAATTCTGGGCATAGCTGGGCGCATTGATACCGATACCGATACTGATGGTCACTGCCATGTCGTTTCCGATGTTGACGGTTTTTACGTCTTCCAGAATATTGAAACGTTTCTTCTTCAGTTCCTCCAGAGAACGCTGGCGCATCACAAGTATAAACTTGTCTTTTTCCAGCTTCTTCACAAGACAGTCTACCTCGCTGAAATACTTGTTCAGCTTTCTTTCTATCAGAGCAACCAAAAGTGAACGGCGCACTTCCTCCACACTGTTGAGTGCCTCGTCGTAATTGTCCAGATACAAAAGCCCTGTAACCAGCTTCTCGTCCTCTGTCCTGCGGATGTAGCGGTTAATCTCTGTCTCGTCAAAGAGATACAGCGCTGTGAGGAAATTCTCTTCCTCTGCCTCCACCAGACCTGAATCCTCCAAAAGCTTCTGGATGGAAATCCTGCGCATGGACGCACGATAATCCCTCTCACTGAACTGGAATACAACCTCAGAAGCATCCTCCTTCGGCAGCGTGTCCACAGTGATCTCCGGAAACAGGGTGGTTATTGATTTTCTATATTTCCGCGGTTTTTCACACAAGGCGGAAAATGCATCATTCATCCACATCAGCTTTCCCTTGCTGTCCAGCAGCGCGTAAGGAACGATAAATTCCTTCAGCAGGCTTCTCTGCACCTGCCCGTACTGGGTCGCAAAAGAAATCAGCTCATTCATGATGATGGCACGGCTGTGATGGTATAAGAAAATAACTATCAGCAAATAAACAGCCAAAAATCCGCTGGCAATAGCACCAGCACGCCTGTTGATGCGGAACACACAAATATCCATGAGAATCAGAAGGACTGCCAGAATTACCGGCCACTGCATGTACAGCTTCAACTGACCTTTAATCTTAATTTTCCCATTCATATCCTCTTACCTGCCAATTTCTCTACTTTGTCCGGTCTTCATTATGCGTTGCCGGATGAAAATGTACTTTAATATTATACCATCAAATACGGTGATGCACAACTTTAAATTGCAGTTCCCATTTTCGTGCAAAATGACGAACCCTTGTGCCGGGATCAAAAGCAGAAAAACGCCGTCATGTCTCAGACAGCGTTTCTCCCATTTTCATCCATATGATAAACTCTGTGGACATTCCCTTTTCCGGTTTTTTGGAAAGGCTGATATATCCCTTATGGGATTTCACGATCTTTTTGGCAATGGCAAGCCCCAGACCGGTTCCCTGTTTGCTGTTGCGGGACTCATCCCCCACGGTGAAGGGTTCAAAGATAACATCCGCGATCTCCGGAGGGATTCCCTTTCCGTTGTCCGATATGGTGATCTTGATGCTGTTTCCCTCAGCCGCGATCTTAAAGCGCAGTATGGTTCCCTCCTGATTGTGCCGCAGCGCATTGGCAATGATATTTTCAAACACGCGCCTGAACTGCTGTGCGTCAATGTCACAAAAGAGAGGCTCCTCCGGAATGTCCACCTCCAGGTCGAATCCGGCCAGGGCAATCTCATTGTATTTGGCTGCCAAATATTCCCTGGCAAACTCACAGATATTTTCCCTTTTCAGTGTAGGGCTGAAATCAGGATGCTCCAGTTTGCTGTACTCATAAAAGGTGTTGATCAGTTCATTGAGAGCTGAGGATTTCAGATAAATGGTCCTGAGATACTGTTCCCGCCGCTCCTCAGGTATCATACCGTCACAGATAGCCCTGGCATATCCCTGGATCACCGTGATAGGAGTCTTTAAATCATGGGAAATGTCAGCCAGCATCTTCTGCTTATCCCTGTCTGCCTTCAGACGCCTCTCCTCACTCTCGTTGAGCCGGTTGGCAAGTCTGACAAAATCGTCACCTATCTCCACGAACTCATTTGGCCCTCTGTACTCATTGCTGGGCTTCTCCCCCTGCTGGTACTGGGTGATGGTGCGGCTCAGAGAAGTAAGCGGCACCTTTACCTTCCGGTTCAGTTTGAGCACAAAAACGGCCACAACGATAATATACAGCGGGATTGTCAGCAGCCAGAGCCGTTCCAGGGCAGAGACAATTTGGCGGTAACTGGGGTCATCTATCTTCTTATATTTGAAGACTGCCGTGTACTTTCTGCCGTCCTCCCCGGTAAACACATGTTTCTGGTATCCGTATTTCTTTGAGACCGAATCTGTCATATACTGCAGTTCCCTCTCCCCGAGACGCTTTGCAGGAAAGTCCATGGTATTGGTCAGCACCTTATAATTTTCATCCAGGATCATGAAACTCTCTGTCTCCTTATACATTTCGCCATCCTGACTGGGGATTTGCCCGTACCGTTTCACCAGGATCTGTTTCTTTCCCTCCTGATTCGTAAAGGTTGTCGTCTCCGTAAACTCCCAGAGTGTCATTTCCGGTATACAGTACAGCTCCGCAGCAGTGAAGGACGTCTCCATCTCGTCACTGCTCTTATACACCACCTTACAGTCCTCATCCAGAACTGCAAAGTCTCCTCTTTTGCCAAGCACCTTTTTATAAGGAAATTTATCATAACTGCCTGCCTCTAAAAGCCCCTCGTTTTCTTCCAGGACACTGGTGCTGGGCAGGTCCAGCCGCCTTTCAAAACCTTTGTTGATGACAGCGGAAATCAATGCCAGAATGCAGAGTATGGTCAGCGTAAATCCCACATAATTCTGTATAAGAAGAGCCAGAAAGCTTCCTGTTTTTCTCTTATCTGTCTTCAATCTTGTAACCCACTCCTCTTATGGTTTTTATGTAGCGTGGATTTTTCGGGTTATCTTCTATTTTATCCCTGAGATTGGAAATATGGACCATGATCGTGTTGTCATCGCTCTCAAAATACTCCCCGCTGGTGCTCTCGTAAATCTGCACCTTTGTATAGATAGTGCCCGGCTTTTTCATAAGCAGGGCCAGAATCTTGTACTCCATTGGTGTGAGCAGAACCTCCTCGCCCTTTTTCTTCAGAACAAGCGTCTGTGTATCCAGGCTCAGATCCCCCACCTTCAGAATATAGGATTCCTCCCGTTTCGGTTTCTCTGTATTTAACTGGTAAAAACGGCGGAGGTTGGAATTCACCCTTGCCACAATCTCAAGCGGGTCAAAAGGCTTCGCCATGTAATCGTCAGCTCCCAGATTCAGGCCAAGGATCTTATCATTGCTCTTATCCCTGGCGGAGAGAATCAGAATGGGGATATTGCTGGTTTCCCGGATACGCCGGGTGAGCTCATATCCGTCCATCCGGGGCATCATAATATCAAGCACTGCCAGACTGATATCCTCCCTCTCCAGAATCTTCAGCGCCTCCACTCCATTGCCGGCACAAAAAACGCAGTAGCCTTCATTCTCAAGATATAGTTTTAAAAGCTCCGCAATGTCCTGTTCGTCCTCAGCAATTAAAATTTTGTAATTCATGTACCTGCCTCACTTTCCTTTGTATAACCGAACGCATCCGATGTGCCCATTATAACACGTTTTTGGGTGTGATGAAACCAAAAGAGTGCTTTCCGCGTCTGCCGGACCTCTTCAGAAATATAAAAAGCGCCGCTGCACAACGCAGCGGCGCCCTATCTACAATGCTTCTGTATGCAGATTAGTCCTGAACATAAGGCATAATTGCCAGATGTCTTGCTCTCTTAATCTCTACAGTTAAAGCTCTCTGATGTTTTGCACAGTTTCCTGTGATTCTTCTCGGAAGGATTTTTCCTCTCTCAGAGACATATCTTTTTAATTTATTTGCATCTTTGTAGTTGATTTCGTTATTTTCTTTTCCACAGAACACGCAAACTTTTTTTCTTCTGCGTCCGCCTCTTCTCTTCATCGGAGAATCCGGTCTGTTACCTTTTTCGTAAGCCATGATTTTTTACCTCCTAATCAAATTCCGTCCTTTATCAGTTGAACGGTAACTCTTCGTCAATTCCGTCCGGAATGTTCATGAATCCGTCTGCAGAGGATGCTGCACCAGGTGTCGGTGAAGGCATTCCCATGCCCTGCATTCCCTGTCCGCCAGCCTGTCCCACATGGCTGTCGCTGACTGCTTTGCTCTCGGCGAACTCCTGGTCCTCAACCACAACATCTGTGGTGTAGACTTTTACGCCGTCTTTGTTCACATAGCTGCCTGTCTGGATTCTGCCGCTGATGGCGATCTTGATACCCTGACGGAAGTATTTTTCTGCAAATTCAGCCTGTCTTCCAAAAGCCACACATCCGATAAAGTCTGCGGTAGCTTCTCCGTCTCTCTTGAAACGGCGGTCAACGGCTATTGTATATCTGGCAATTGCCATAGAGTTTTCTCCTGCGGAGTATCTCACCTCAGGATCTCTGGTTAAACGACCCATTAAAATTACTTTGTTCATATCTCTACCTCATCATTTCTTACCTTGCACATAGTATCGGGAATCAGAAATCTACTTTCATAATTCTAAATGGATCCGCGTTTTGTGCCATCAGAAAGAATTAAGCGTCTTTTCTAACAACTAAATATCTTAATACATTGTCCATGATGCGAATGTGGCGTTCTACTTCTGCAGGGCAAGCTGCATCAGCTTCAAACTGGATGAAGTAGTAATATCCTTCGCGCATTTTCTGGATTTCGTAAGCTAATCTTTTTTTGCCCCACTCTTCTACTTCGGAAATAACTCCGTTGTAACGGGTAATGTAGCCTTTCGCTTTTTCCACAACTGCTGCACGAGCTTCATCTTCGATCTTCGCATTAACGACTAATGCTAATTCATATTTGTTCATGCTGTTTTTACCTCCTTATGGTCTTCTGGCCCTCTGATATGCAGAGAACAAGGATAAATAATATATCACGAGGATTTATTTTAACACATCATTCCTGGATATTCAAGCCTTTTTTTTCAAATCTTTGGTATTTTTCTCCACAATTCTCCTCGCCAGCATGATCTGGTGACCACATCCTGTGCATTTCAGTCGAAAATCAGCACCTACCCGGAGGATTTCCCATTCCTGGCTGCCGCAGGGGTGCTGTTTCTTCAGTTTTACAATATCTCCAACTTCATAACTGTAACCCATGTCCGGTTTCCTTTCTGTCTGCCTTTTCTGTTTTATTCCACGTGGATCTGTGAGAATACCTGCCCGATGGGCGCATTGATCACAAGGTCTGCCATCCGGTCCCTGGGCGTGGCATCCCGGTTGATGACTACCAGGTGCTTCCCGGTGAAATAATCGATCAGGGACGCTGCCGGATAGACAGCCAGGGAAGTTCCCCCGATGATCAGGACCTCTGCCTCGGCGATGGCCTGCACGGCTCTGGTGATCGTCCCGTTGTCCAGGCTCTCCTCATAGAGAACCACATCCGGCTTGATGATGCCGCCGCATTTTTCACATTTCGGCACGCCTTTTGCTGCCTTCATATAGGCAAAATCGTAGGATGTGCAGCATTTCATGCAGTAGTTGCGGTATACACTTCCGTGCAGCTCCAGCACGTTTCTGCTGCCGGCCATCTGATGAAGATTGTCAATATTCTGGGTAATGACAGCTTTTAACTTTCCTGCTTTTTCAAGCTCTGCCAGTTTTAAGTGCGCGGCATTTGGCTTCGCCGTATCACAGAGCATTTTGGCTTTATAAAAACGATAAAATTCTTCCGGTTTCCTCATGAAAAAGGTATGGCTTAAAATGGTCTCCGGCGGATACTCCCACTGCTGGTGATAAAGGCCGTCCACACTTCTGAAATCAGGGATACCGCTCTCTGTGGAGACCCCGGCCCCTCCGAAAAATACAATATTGCTGCTCTCTGAAATAATCTGCTGAAGCTTCTTCGTCCCTTCCATTATTTATATACCTCCGGCAGGCGTCTGGCCTGTATCACAAATCTGGTTGCATCATTTCCGGTGCAGGTTGAGAGTGTTACGATCTTATCGTCCTTGGTGGGCTCAGTGCCCACCTCAAATTCTGAGGCATCCCGCATTTTCTTCAGATACTGCGCGAACTGGTCATCCGGGGCGCTGAAAAGCGTGTAGGTATCGCCCGTGGCGGATGTTGTGTGCACCGTAAATATCTCGTAGCGGTAGCTCTTATCCGGCAGACAGATCCACAGATACGGACTGGTCAGGTTTTCCGGCTCGTGAAGTGTCCTGAAGGTGCCGAACATGGAACCGTTTTTCATATTATGCCCGTAAATGATGGTGTTGCAGTCTTCAAAATTGCTGTTGTTGGTGTGTTCCATAAAAATGGCGCCTGCGGCATTCTGCTGTCCCTCAAAAGTATAATGGAGGTAATGGTCATTGTCCGTCCCCTTCACGATAGGATAGCTCACATCAAGGGCTTCCATCTGGATCCATCCCACAATGTCAGGATTGATCTCTTTGAGGCCGGCAAAGTCAATTTGAGGGCCTATCAGCTCCTCCTCCTTTTCCTCCTCCTTGGCTTTTGGTTCGTCTTTTTTGTCCTCTTTCTTTGCTTCGGGTTCTTTTACATATTCCCTGATCTTATCGTATTCGTCGGTTCCTTTTTTGTACTCCAGATAAATATTAACAAGCTGGTACGCGGAAAAAAGGAATACACAGATAGCTGCAATGAGAATGATATTCCGCAGTATGCCTCCGAATGTTGTCTTCTTTTTATTCTTCCTGCTCATGGGTGTCTCCTATCAACTGTAGTTATCGTAAAACGCATTGTAGTCCTCAGAAATGATCCTGGAGCTGGGGACCAGTTTTATGGTCAGCTCATCCGCTGTCACTGTGGTGCCTTTGGGCAGTACCGCATTTTTATATTCTCTTGTATAATCCGGATACTCTCCGCTTGGACTGGAATCCATCAGAAAACTGAAGTTCAGTCCATACTCCTGCCCCTGTTCCTTTGGAAGTTCATAGGTCACGATTCCAAAATCATCCGCAGCTATGACAATATCGTAGGTCCCTTCCGGGAAATCTTCCCCTGCCACCATGGTGTCCGTCAGTGTGATCTCCTCTGTCAGTGGGTTTGCGGAAGGTGTCACAACGGCTTCTGTCTGTGCGTTTTCGGATGTGATATGTATATTTCCGCCGCCGTTTACCATGACAATGGCACCGGTAAACAGTCTCACGTCATCTAACTGCTGTACCTGGTTCTCATCCTCACCGAAATATTCGCTGAACCACACATTACTGTCCATATCAGCCACTTCCAGACGCATGCCTTCGCCGCCCTCTGCAACGTACCGGCCCTCCGGGATGTCATATCCCACCATATACGCCCCCGCAGACAGTTCTGTGTCCCAGTTCTCCCCTTCCGGCGCCAGTTCTTTTGTAGTGTACTGGTAGGGATCAAAGGTGTATTCCGGATAATCGTAGGGCTGCTGGTAATCAAACGGTTCCTGGTAATCCGGTTCGTTAATGATCTTTTCTGTTGTCACAGTGGTCTCTGACTTGTTGGCATAGCCAATGGACACCAGGATCATGCCTGCCAGGACTGCCACCACAACCACAGTGATCCCCGCTTTGTTGCTGCCCCCTCCTCTGCCCGGCGAATACATGCCGGAACTTCCCGGTCTTTTTGATATATCACGTAAACGGTTGAAATCCACTGTGTTTTTGGTGTTTCCGCCGTTCAAAGTATATTTTCCCGGAGCTTTTCCGGCTCCCTGATTTTTTTTCGCTGCGTTCCCGCCCTGGCCCGAAGGGCTGTACTGCTGCTGACGGGGATGGTTCAGAGCCGGCTTCCTGTAAAGTTCTGTGCTCTCCTCCCCGTGCACATGCGTTAGGGGGGCATCCTCGCACTGGCTGCGATTCACCTGGGAACGGTATGCGGCATCCGATTTATTGTTGTCCATACCACATTCTGTGCAGATTCCGTTTCTTAATTTTCCACCGCATAGGATACATTTTCCCGCCATCTGTTCTCCTGCCTTTCTGCTGTTGGTGTGTTGGTTGGTTTTTGTTTTATTGTACCATAGTTGCGGGGGAAACTGAATGGTTTTTTTGAAAAGTGGCGGCAGAGCTTTTGGACACCCCGGGAAACGTCGTCCAAAGGACATGGGAAGTAAGGCTTTTTGCCTTCGATTTATTTTCTTGACATTAGTATAAAAAGGGACTATACTGAATATACTTAAATATATAACGCGGGATGGAGCAGTCTGGAAGCTCGTCGGGCTCATAACCCGAAGGTCGTAGGTTCAAATCCTACTCCCGCTACTCTGAAAAAAGGCCAGGAGAAATGTCTCCCGGCTTTTTTTGTGTCCAACTTACGGGTTGTGTACCGCAAAAAAAGAGTGCAGAACCTTCTCTCTTCCAAAGGTTCTACACTCTTCTGAACGTCATGCCGTATATATCATACCGCGTTCTATATTTCCGCCTGTATCACGCGCCCCAAACGTGGGAACAGCCTGCATGCGGTGTCATCCTTTTCCTATCAAAAGCCTCTGCTCATCTCTTCCTGCAGTTCCACTGTCACGGTCTGGATCTTCATTCCTCCCTGTGCAAAATACAGCCTTATATAGTTATGAGGGCCGAACAACGGACCAATGGTTTTTTCTATCTCTATCCACTCCCCATTCGTTCCGTTGATGGTAATCGTCCCCTCCAGGTGCCCGTTTGCAAATACGGAGACAGGAATCTGCGCCAGCTCACTGCCGTCTGCCTTTACTTTCAGGCGCACGGTATAAGATCCGAAAGTATCCAGTAAAATCCCGTACACCACGCTTTTTCCTTTTGACGTATCTATCTCTGTACCGTCCAGAACCAGCTTTCCGTCCACCTTGTGATAGGTAATATCAAAATCCACCTTGTCCTCTCCGGCCATAACTTCACCGGCATTTTTTTCCTCCTCGGACATTCTGCCGAGGGACCGTTCCATCACCGGAGATTTCATGAGCATGCGGCAGATATTTCCCGCACTCCGCAGAAGAGCGCCGCGTTTCAGAGTTCCCTCTTTCAGGCTCTTCATCAGGTTATCTTTATTTGTGAGCGAATCCTGTGTCACCATATAGACATCATTCTGACTCCGTACCATAGCGGCCAGATTATCCGTGGAGGCAGGGCCTCCCTCGTCGTTTAAGTCAGCCCACCAGTCAGTCATAACCATACCGTCAAAATTCCATTCTTTCCTCAGGATGGTGGTCAGAAGGTCGTAATTGCTGGCTGTCCACAGACCGTTTATTGCACCGTAGGTGGTCATGATGGAATAGGCTTTTCCCTCTTTTACTGCGATCTCAAAGCCCCGGAGATAGATTTCCCTCAGTGCCCTCTCTGACATGACGGAGTCCAGAAGTCTTCTGTGGTATTCCTGGTTATTGGCCGCAAAATGTTTCACGGTTCCTGTTACACCATAGCGTGCCATACCCTTTAACTGGGCGGATGCCATCATACCGGTCAGATACGGGTCCTCTGAGAAATATTCAAAGTTACGCCCATTTAAGGGATTTCTGTGGATATTGATTCCGGGGCCGAGAAGCGTATCAATGCGATTTTTCCTGAGCTCGGCGCCTTCCATTTCGTATAAG
Organism: Blautia caccae; assembly: GCF_040095955.1. Classification (NCBI taxonomy): domain Bacteria; kingdom Bacillati; phylum Bacillota; class Clostridia; order Lachnospirales; family Lachnospiraceae; genus Blautia; species Blautia caccae. The sequence goes on from NZ_JBBMFP010000001.1 coordinate 97,304, forward strand.
GCCTCTGACAGCTCTGTGTCAAATGTGCAGGCCAGACAAGTACCGTTCGGCATGGAAAATGCAGGTGTTCCGCAGTCCATACGGATACCGGAAGGGCCATCCGCACAGCAGCCGCAGGGAATGCCGTACCTCTGCAGGGATTCCGTGACACCGCCGAAAGCCGCTGCAGTTCCGGGCGTTACCTTTGGAGAACACATGCCTTCCCCTCTGACGATGCAGCACAGATCCTCCTCTGAAAGCTGTGCCAGAAATTCATCCAGGGACAGTTCCCCGTCAAAAACTTCTCCCAGTGTGTATCCTTTATCCCCTGTGTAAGTAATGTCCGGAAGCGTTTCCGTCTGCACACGTTCCTGCATTTTATGAGTGCGTACAGGCACCTCTTCCCACGCCAAAACACCACCTTTTCCGACGCGCATTCTCTCAAATTTCCTGACCGGGCCGGCAGCTTCCGTACAGACAGAAATCACCTCTGTCTCCGGAATCTCAAAGCTTCCGGCAGCTTCGGCGCTTCGCACATCTGTACCTGCATAGACTTCATAACTGCCCTTCTCCAGAACATAACAGGACTTGTGTCCTGTCACGCCGCTGTCGTCATAGGAGGCGATATCATAATCCGAAAACTTTAAGGTAAGTTCCTGTTCTTCTCCCGGAACAAGGCATTTTGTCTTGGCAAACGCAGCGAGATTTCTAAGGGGTTTCCCTAATTTTCCCTGGGGAGGATTTACATATACCTGCACCACTTCTTTTCCCGGAAGGGCGCCTGTGTTGGTGACCTTTACACGGACTATTGTCTCCCCATCCCGGTGTTCTGCCGGGCTGCACGTGATTCCAAAGCCGGTATAAGACAGGCCAAATCCAAAGGGATACAGCACTTTGTCCCTGGCAAACGTCTCAAAATAACGGTACCCCACATAGATATCCTCTGTGTAGAGATCAAAGGTATCTCCACCGAAATTCTCTGTGGAGGGGTAGTCAGAGATATCATGTGCGATGGTATCAGCCAGTTTTCCGCAGGGATTTACCCGTCCTGTCAGCACATCTGCAACACTGTGGCCGCCTTCCTGGCCTCCCTGCCAGGTGTAAAGAACAGCGGATGGTCTGTATTTATCCACCCACTTCATGTCAATGATATTTCCCACATTCAGGACAACAATGACTCTCTCAAAGGCACGGCACACCTTAGAAAGCATATCCTCTTCCAAATCCGTCAGAAGATAGCTTCCCTTCTCTGCCGAAGCGTCCCTGTCCTCCCCAGCAGTACGGCCGATCACAATGACTGCCGCGTCGGATTTGGCTGCTGCCTCCTCCACCAGTTTTTCTTCCAGAGGCATTTCCTCCTGGCACCAGGGCTCCTGCGCCCAGCCGCTTCCCTGGTCAAAAGGATGCTCTGCGATCCAGGAACGGTAAACCTCTGCCAGTTCCTCATTGACGGACAGATTTTCTTCCTCCAGCAGGGCATCGGTTATACCCACTACATATTTTGCATTTACAAGGCCTCCTGAACCGGTTCCGCTCTTATAATAATGGAACTGGATCCTGCCGAATACGGAAATCGTCTCCTTTTTTAAGGGCAGGGCCTGATCGTCATTTTTAAGCAGTACCGCTCCCTCTGCTGCTGCCTGACGGGCAAGGGAGGCGTATTTTTCCCAGTTGATCACATATTTATTTTCCACTTTGTTTCTCCTATCCGCGTGATTTATTCTTTCTTCATTTTACCTTCGCGCGGAGTAAAAGACAATATGACGTTTTTGACACATATTAGGCTGATTTTGACCTAAAAAAACAGGCCTGCCGGACGGAATGGACTCCGTCCGACAGCCTGCTGTCTTCCAATCACTTAAAATATTCCCATATGGCCCCTGCAAAATACTGTGCCATACCTTCCCCGTACTGTCCGTCAAATGCCTCTTTTGCTGCCTGGTTTTCCCGGTAAAGATCTGCCAGCTCCAGCATTATTTTCTCTGCGTCGGATATCTGGTAAAGCTGTTTTGAAACAAATTCATACTCGCCGATAAGGGATTTGACCTCAAAAGAATCCTGCGGCATCTCTCTTTTTGCTGCCAGTCTGCTGCAGATATCATTAAGCCGGTTCTGGTATGCCTGCACGACCTCAGCACCGGCAGGATTTTTTGAGGCATCCAGTGCAGCCTGCTTATCGCCGTACCACTCCACCACTTTTTTGAAGTTTTCCTGTACATTTTCACTGGATGCATTTTCTATATAATGCGCTTTGAAAGCCTCCATACTGCCGAATTTCTCCCGGACTGCCTGTCTCTGGCTCTCATTCATTTTGTCTGTCATATGTTTATATAACTCTTCAATTTCCGCTTTGCTGAACACATCAAAATCCATCTTGTCTTCTCCTTTCAAAATGTCATTCATGTTGGAAATCAGGCGTTCCAGGCGCTTCATTTTCAGTTCCAGAAGTCTTTTCTGGCTTCTCAAAACCTGCTCCCGGTCATAATCAGGACTGTCCAGAATGGCCTTTATTTCTTTCAGGGGCATATCAAACTCCCGAAAGAATAGAATCTGCCGCAGAATCTCCAGGGCTTTATCGTCATAAAACCTGTATCCCGCCTCATTACATACCGTGGGTCTTAACAGACCGATCTGATCATAATAATGAAGCGCACGCACGCTGATACCTGTCATGTCAGAAACCTGTTTTACAGTCCTCATATATTTCTTCCTCCTGTCTTTCCTGATTTACAGATTACACTATGACGCTCCGTCAGAGTCAAGAGGATATTTAAGTTTTTTCCTAACCGGACGTCACCCGGCCCCTGGCATCTCTTACGCAAACACCCGCAACGCTCGGCCGAGCTAACCGTTTACGGAAACTTAGACACGAGGGCTTTCCCGAGTGCTCTTAGTTGCAGTTAACGGTTAGCTTGACTGAGCGTTGCGGGTGTCTGCGTGAGAGATACCCATGCCCCCATGACGTCCGGTTCAGCCATATACCCACATATTTTCCTTGTTGCTCCCAATATTCTGTGCTATGCTTTTTATCAGAATGATTTAGTACGGGGCGCAAATCGTTAAAATAGTTACAAACACGCCCCTGGAAAGGCGGGGAGCATATGAAATTACCAGACAACTCTGATATGGATCTGAAGGAGCAGAAAGACCACGGCACAGCCTCTTTCCCCTGCGGCCTCTATGAAATCTTCGAGGTCACAGACTGGGAAGGGGTAAAACATCACTGGCATGACGAGGTAGAAATCCTGTATTTTATGAAGGGCGACTTCGAACTGGATGTCAATATGGAGACTTATCACATACAGGAGGAGTGTTTTTATTTCATCAATGCCGGGGATCTGCATTCCATCCATCCAAAGTCCGCCTGCCTGGAATCTGCCGTGCTCTTTCACCCTCGCATTTTAAGTTTTGACAATTATGATATCGCCCAGAGCCGTATCCTCCAGCCCCTGTTAAAGAAAAAACTCTTTTTCCCCCTGTGTCTGAGTCCTAAGGACCCCGCCTTTTCTGCAGTCAAAAAAGAATATCTGGATATTGTAAACGTATTTTACCAGAGTGGTTCCTACCTCTCCAAGGAAGGGCAGACGGTGACGGAAGACCTGCCCTCCCAGCTCTTTATCCGGGCCGGCCTCCTGAAAATACTGGGTATTCTGGCAGGTGAGGGACTGCTGACCACACAGGAGAAAACCGATGATTACAGAGTGGAGATCATCAAAAATTCCCTGGCATACATCCATGAGCATTATCAGGAAAAATTCTATATCCACGACCTGGCCCGGCAGGCAGGCATGAACGATCAGTATTTCTGCCGCTTTTTTAAAAAGGCCATCGGCAGGACGCCTGTCACCTATATCAATGAATACCGCATCGGCCGCGCCATCACCCTGCTCCAGGACACGGAGCTGCCGGTCATGGACATCTGTCTGGACTGCGGTTTCAACAATCTTGGGAATTTTCTTCGGGAGTTCCGTAAGAAGACCGGCTCCACGCCTCTGCAGTACAGAAAAACTTTCCGCAGCGAAAAGTCATAATTTCGTAGTTTTTAATCAAATATTCGTAAGACAAACCGTGTCAAATGTCAGTATAATAATCCTCGTCAGGCGGCAGAAGAAAGCCGCCAAAAATCAGATCGATCATACGGAGGTATATTGAACATGCAAAGAAAATGGTGGCACGGCAAAGTGGCATATCAGATTTATCCAAAAAGTTTTTATGATTCCAACGGAGACGGCATCGGTGATCTGCCGGGCATCATCAGCAAGCTGGACTATTTAAAGGATTTGGGTGTGGATATCATCTGGATTTCCCCCATCTATGCATCTCCTTTTGCAGACCAGGGTTATGATATCTCGGATTACTATAAAATCGACCCCTCCTTCGGCACCATGGAGGATATGGACCGCCTGCTGAAAGAGGCAGAAAAACGCGGTATGTACATTCTCATGGACCTGGTGGTAAACCACTGTTCCGATGAACATGAATGGTTCCAAAAGGCCTGCGCGGACCCGGACGGGGAATACGGCAACTTCTTCTACATAGAGGACAGAAAAGAAGGCGAACTGCCCTGCAACTGGAGAAGCTACTTCGGCGGCTCTGTGTGGGAACCCCTTCCCGGACGCCCGGACAAGCAGTACATGCACGTGTTCCACAAAAAACAGCCGGACCTGAACTGGGAAAACGAAGCCGTCAGGGAAGAGGTTTACAAAAACATCAACTGGTGGCTGGACAAGGGCCTTGGCGGGTTCCGCATTGACGCGATCATCAATATCAAGAAAAAGCTTCCTTACAAAGATTACCCGGTTGACCGCGAAGACGGATTGAGCCTCATTGACAATATGCTGGAGGATGCCACAGGGGTTGGTGAATTCCTGGGCGAAATGCGTGACCGCACCTTCAAGCCCCACGACGCGTTTACGGTAGGTGAAGTGTTCAATGAAAAAGAAGAGGAAATCCCTGATTTCATCGGAGACAACGGCTACTTCTCCTCCATGTTTGACTTTGCTGAAACCTCTTTCGGCAAGAGTGAAAAGGGATGGTATGACTGTAAACACATCACACCGGATGACTACAAGAAATGCTGCTTCCACTCCCAAAAGCGCGTAGGTGACATCGGATTTTTGTCCAACATCATTGAAAACCATGACGAGCCCCGGGGTGTCAGCTACTATATTCCGGAAGGTGACTGCTGCGATACCAGCAAGAAAATGCTGGCTGCCCTGTATTTCATGCTGAAAGGCCTTCCTTTCATCTATCAGGGACAGGAGATCGGCATGGAAAACCTGGGTGTGATCCCACTGGAGGAGGTTGACGATATCAGCGCTCTTGACCAGTACCACGTAGCACGGGAGGCCGGATATTCTGAGGAAGAGGCGCTGAAGATCATGGCAACCTACAACCGTGACAACGCCAGATCTCCCATGCAGTGGAACAGTCGGGAGAACGCCGGCTTCACTACAGGTAAACCATGGCTTATCCTCAATCCCAACTACACAGAGATCAATGTGGAATCCCAGATCCATGATGAAAATTCCGTGTACGCTTTCTATAAGGCACTGATCGCCCTGAGAAAAGATCCGGAATATCAGGAAACCGTAGTGTACGGGGAGCTGGTTCCCTATCTCGAGGAGCGCCACAACCTTATGTCCTATTTCCGCAGAGGTGACAAGGACCTGCTTGTGATCGGCAATTACCAGAAGGAGGAGCAGACCATAGAACTGCCTGCTGCCTGCAAAAAGGTCCTGATCAACAACTATCCTGATATGAACCTTACAGATCATTCCATAACCTTACACGGCTACCAGGTATTGGTGCTGGAACTGGAGAAATAAATGTAACGGTTGGGTACCCTCACAGTTACGGGCAGACCTGCTGATTCGTTACAAATAGGTTTCCATTTCCGCTGCATCTATGATAAAATAACCCCATAAGCCCAAGCGGTACATCCGCCGGCTCTGAATACGATCAGGGGGTTTTACCTATGAGAGAAAGCGGAATTTTACTTCCCATATCCAGCCTTCCGTCAGGCTACGGAATCGGCTGTTTTTCAAAAGAAGCCTATACATTTGCGGACCAGCTCGCATCTGCCGGGCAGAAATACTGGCAGATTCTGCCTCTGGGTCCCACAAGCTACGGAGATTCACCTTACCAGTCATTCTCCACCTATGCAGGCAATCCTTACTTTATTGACCTGGAGGTTCTGATCAGCGAGGGTGTACTTTCGCAGGAAGAATGCGACGATGCTGACTTCGGCAGCGATCCCAGGTCTGTGGACTACGGAAAGATATACAAAGCGCGTTTTAAACTGCTCCGCACAGCATACGAGCGGAGCAATGTATCACAGAATCAGGATTTTCTGACTTTTTGTTCCGATAATTCCTGGTGGCTTGAGGACTATGCGCTCTTCATGGCAGTGAAGAATTTCTTCGGGGATGAATGCTGGGACCAATGGCCGGAGGATATCAGAAAACGTTATGGATATGCCCTGGACTACTACAGGGAAAAACTGTATTTTGATATCGAATTTTACAAATATATGCAGTTTCAGTTCACCTGCCAGTGGCAGAAGCTGAAATCCTATGCAAACCAAAAGGGCATCCGGATCATCGGGGATATTCCCATCTATGTTGCCTACGACAGCGCTGATACCTGGGCACATCCGGAGCTGTTCCAGCTTGACGAAGATAATGTGCCCGTGGCTGTAGCCGGCTGTCCGCCCGATGGATTCGCCGCAGACGGCCAGCTCTGGGGCAATCCTCTTTACCGCTGGGATTACCATAGAAACACCGGATTTGCCTGGTGGATGGAACGTCTCTCCTACACCTTCCGGCTCTATGACGTGGTGAGAATCGACCATTTCCGGGGATTTGACGAATATTTTTCCATTCCCTACGGAGACACCACCGCCTGGAACGGGCACTGGGAAAAAGGCCCCGGCATGGAAATTTTCAACAAAATGAAGGAAGTCCTTGGCTGGAGAGATGTCATTGCCGAAGATCTGGGATATGTGACCGATTCTGTGCGCCATATGGTCTGGGAAAGCGGATTTCCCGGCATGAAAGTGTTTGAATTTGCCTTTGACACCAGGGATACGGGATGTGCCAGTGACTACCTGCCCCACAATTATCCTGAGAATTCCGTGGTCTATACAGGCACCCATGACAATGCCACATTAAATGGGTGGTACCAGGATATTTCAGCGAAGGAAAAGGAAATGCTGCGTGATTACCTGCACGACTACACTACTGCAGACAGAAGTCTGTACTGGGAGGTCATCTGCCGGGTCATGGGAAGCTGCGCACGCCTGTGCATCATCCCCATGCAGGATTACCTGGGCCTTGGCAATGACTGCCGCATGAACACCCCGTCCACTCTGGGTGAAAACTGGAAGTGGCGGCTCCTGCCCGGTGAATTTTCGCAGGATTTACAAAACCGGATACGGAAAATCACAAGAATTTATGAAAGGTAACAGATTATGACGCAAAAAGAACGCATGCTGAAAGAAATGCTCTACTACCCGGCAGATACCGTGCTTACCGAAGAGCGTGCAAAAGCAAAAGAGCTTTGCTATGACTTTAACCAGTGCCGCCCTTCCCAGGGAGAAAAAAGAGTTGCCATTTTAAAGGAACTGCTGGGAAAGACCGGAGAGAATGTCTGGATGGAACAGCCCATCTATTTTGATTACGGCAGCAACACAGAAGTGGGTGAAAACTTCTTCGCCAATGCCAACTGTGTGATTTTAGATGTCGCTAAGGTGACCATCGGAAAAAATGTTATGTTTGCCCCCAATGTCTCCATCTACACTGCCGGCCATCCCCTGCACCCGGAAACCAGAAATTCCGGCTGGGAATATGGTATCGGAATATCCATCGGTGACAATGTATGGGTAGGCGGCAATGTGGTGATCAATCCGGGCGTGCATATTGGAAACAATGTGGTGATTGGCTCCGGCAGTGTTGTCACAAAGGATATCCCGGACAACAGCGTGGCCGTGGGAAATCCGGCCAGAGTCATCAAAGAGATCACGGATGAGGATAAGAAATATTATTTCAAAGACCGCCTCTTTGAGACCGGCGGAGAGATTACAGAATAAGCATAAAAAGCCCGTATCATAAGGCTGCATTACGGCAGTCTTTTGGTACGGGTTTTATCGTTCCGGAAGATCCGATGTCTCTTTGGATCAATCCAGGGGTATCTTCAGGATAAAAGAAAGCATTTCGTCTTCTAAGGTACAGGTTATCTCGCAGTTTAGCTTCTGCACCATTTTCTTCACCATCGTAAGGCCCAGTCCTGTCCCGGAAAGGTGTTTATTGCGTGACTGCTCTCCCACATAGTATGGATCCCATATTTTCTCCAGATCCAGGTGTTCCTTCCGGCACTCATTTTTTATAGTGAAATCCACCTGTCCGGCGCTTTTCTGCAGGGTGATCCATATCTTATGACCGGAAGCGTATTTTACGGCGTTTGTGATCAGGTTGGAAAAAACAGATTCCATCCACTCTCCGTTTGTTGTCACCACAGTCTGCGCTTGGATATCCGGGACAAATTCCAGATTCTGCTCTTTCGAAAGCGGCGTGCAGGATTCCAGGATATCCTGCAGCATGTCACTGAGATCATATGGTTCAAGGGATGGCTCTTTTTTCTCAATGCGGGTCAAAAACAGCAGCCTGTTTATCATCCGGTCCATCTGACTGCTCTGCTGCATGATCGTGTCCAGAAAGGTGCCGTCATCCAGACCGTCTTTTATCCCGTCTGCATAGAGCCTGATCAGGGAAACCGGCGTTTTCAGATCGTGGGCGACATTGTCCAGAAGCTGTTCCATCTGTTCCTTTTTATTCTGCAGGGATTTCTGGTAGGCCGTGATCTGGTTTCCCATGGCATTGAGATTGGCGGCTGCCCTCTCCAGCTCATCATTCGTATGGATCTCCAGCGGATGAAATTCGTTTCTTCCCATGGAGGCAGCAAAGGCATCGAATTGTTTCAGCGGCGCGGTCACCCTTCTCACCAGAATAAAAATAAACAGAAGAGACAGTAAAATGGTAAGGAAACTGATGGATACCGTACATGCGTTCATAATCCGGACCGCATCTTTTATATCAGGAAGGATCATGGCAACTGAAAACAGTCTGGAGTCTCCGGCAGCGTATTCCACAAGCAGACTGTAATTTAATTTTTCCTGGCTGTAGAGGCGGATTCTGTTCTTCCCGCGCATCACCTCTTTGTAATCTTCTTCCCACAGCCAGAACTTCTGAAACCCAACACCTTTTACCTGAAAAGCATCTCTTATTTCATAATTGATCATCTCATTGTCCGAGCTGCGGCTGTCTGCGGATACGGCTATCACTTTATTTTCCGCCTCAATTTCCCGAATTGCCTCTTCATAGGGTACGCCGTCATCCACTGCTTCCATGAGCCTGCCGCAGATCTCAGAGAGACTCTTTTTTTTCTGGTGCAGATAATATTTATCCACAAAACCGGCGTTTAACAGGGCTGATGCACAGGTGGAAACAGACAGTATGACAAGAATGCCTGCCATGAATTTTTGTGATAGCTTATTCATAAGCTTCCTCCATCCTATAGCCTGAACCAAAACTGGTTTTGATGCAGGAATCACCGATCTTTTTTCTCAGACGCCGGATATGCGTATCCACGGTCCGCACATCCCCTGCGTAATCCATCCCCCAGACGCTGTCCAGAATCTGTTCCCTGGACAGGATCATGTTCTTATTCACGAGAAAATAATGAAGCAGATCGTATTCCTTTTTCGTCAGATCCACCTTCTTTTGGTCCATCCGCACCTCATGAGTCTGGGGATTCAGGGAAACCGCTCCGCAGCGCAGGATGGATTCCATATTGCACAGTTTTTTTATGCGCACCAGCAGGATTTCCATATCAAAAGGTTTCCTGATATAATCGTCTGCCCCTGTGACAAGGCCCTGCAATTCACTGGCTGCTGCTGACTTTGCGGTGAGCATGATGATCTTCACCGGAATTTTCATACGGCGGATCTCCCTGCACACAGAAAGTCCGTCTCTTCCGGGCATCATCCAGTCTAAGATCATCAGGTCCGCCCCATCCGTTTCAAAATAATCAAGCGCGTCCTCCCCGTTAAAAACAGTCTGCACGGTGTACCCCTCTCTCTCCAGATACAGCTTTAAAATACGGCTCATATTTTCATCATCTTCTGCGATCAAAACCTTCATGTGTTCTCTCTCCCCAATATTCAGATATAAATTTCAAACACTGTGATCTCCGGAACCACACCAAAGCGGGCGGAAATATGGGTAGTCCCAAGTCCGGTATTTACATACAGCTTCTGTTTCCCCTCCTCTCCCACCCGGTACATCCCTCCGCTGTATTTGGAGGAGAGGGAGGTCGCTGCCACGGCCCTTTCGTTTACAAAGGGAAGAAACGGAATCCTGACCTGCCCTCCATGGCTGTGCCCGCTTAAGATCAGTGGATGACCGCTGTCCGGAAACGTCAGGACGCTGTCCGGCTCATGGGTCAGGAGGATCTTAAAATCCGCCGCGTCCGTTCCGGTCATATCCGGCATGGACGGCTGCCCCAGAAGAGCATCATCCAGACCTGTAAACTGTATTTTTTTCCCGTTCTTCGTTGTAATGAACATACGCTCATTTTTAAGTAATGTAAACCCCGAAAGTTCCATGATCTCCTGATATTTTCGCACCGCACCGCCGCCGTAGTCCCTGTTTCCCCATATGGCGATCTTTCCATATTCCGCATGCAGCTTTTTCAATTCGGAGATAAGGTGGCTGTCATCGCTGTATTTTGCATAATTATCATATAAATCTCCTGTAAAGACAACAAAATCCGGTGACAGGCGATTGCATCTCTCCACTATTTTCTCCAGATTTTTGTATGTGAAGTCCTCCTTTATATGAATATCTGAGATCTGAACGATCTTTACAGGTTCTGCACTGCTTTCTTCTGCCCCCATGGCAAAGGTATTGACGCTGATCCGGAACGGTTCAATCCGAAATGCATAGAAGATACAGCCTGCGGTCAGAAGAAATAACAGACAAACGGCGAAAATCAGTTTCTTTAATATTTTCATAATTCTTTTATACTCCCTTTCTCAGTATGGAATCAAATCGTTTACTTCATCCATCCTGTTAAAGGATAAAAAAGAGTTGTGACAGCCATGTTACAAAAAACGGCATGGAGGCCATAATTACTTATGAATCTCCATGCCGTGGTCTTTAAGCTTCTTGTTATGCTTTGACGGCCCAGCGCATTTTTGTAGACCTTGCACGTGGATTTCTTCTGCATTCCTCTGCGGACGGCCGGATCACTTCTGTGGATACTTCCCTGTATACACCTGCTTTGCAAAGCTGCTTGAAGGATTTTTTCACAAGCCTGTCCTCCCCTGAATGAAAGGTCAGAATAGCCGCGCGGCCGCCCTCTGCCAGAACATCGGGCAGCTTCTCCAGGAAGGCTTCCAGCACCTCAAACTCGCTGTTCACATCAATCCTGAGTGCCTGGAAGGTTCTCTGGCAGGATTTTTTCACAGCCTCCTCCCGCTCCTTTTCGGGTACACGGCAGAGTGCTTTTTCGATGATTCTGCGAAGCTGTGTGGTGGTGGACACCTCATTTCCTTTTTTTAATTCCTGCATAACAGCCCTGGCGATCTCCTCTGCAAAAGGCTCGTCTGAATTTTCTACCAGCATTCCCTCCAGTTCTTCCTGGGTCACTTCCTTAAGGCGCTGCGCAGCGGAGACACCCTTTTGGGGGTTCAGCCTCAGATCCAGAGGCCCGTCCGTTTTGTAAGAAAATCCTCTGTCCGGATTGTCTATCTGCATGGAGGAAACACCCAAATCCGCCAGAACAAAATCAAACTTTCCGGCCTGTTCTGCCACCTGGTCAATATCAGCGAAATTTTTCTGTATGATGGTAAGTATCTCAGGGCCGTATCCTTTTTTCTGCAGCCGATCTCTCGTCTTTTCCATCTCAATGGGGTCCACATCCAGGGCATAAATATGGCCTTCTGCCTGCAGGCATTTCAGCATTTCCGACGTGTGTCCGCCGTACCCGAGGGTTGCATCCAGACCTGTCTGCCCCGGCTGTATCTGCAGAAAATCCAGGATTTCCTTTACCATAATGGAAATGTGCATTCCGGCAGGTGTACTGCCTTTTTCAATGACCTTTTGGATGGTATCCGCGTATTTCTCCGGCTGCAGTTCTTTATATTTTTCTTTATAATTTCTTGGATGGGTGCCTTTATAGCGGACACGGCGCTTGTGCTGCTGTTCTTTCTTTTCCATTGCTGCTGCTCCTTTTATATACAAAATGGGGAACTGTTCCGTTCTCCCGGCTGCTGAACCTGTCTTTTCCTTATTTTGTCCAGCTATGGCTCCGGGTCTTTACGCTCTCCCCTGACTTGACTGCGCTTTTTATCATACAGTCAAGATACTGGTCCTGACAGGCTTCCTCCAGGGAATAGAAACTCTCACCACCGCATACATACTGATGCATTTTCCAGACAGTATCTGCTACGGCAATTTCCTCGTCACTGAGTCTCGGCCTTCCGAATGGATTAAGGTACAGCCATTCTCCGGCTGCCTGGATTCCCTCTATGACCGGAGCACCAAGTCCCTCGTCTATACCGGAACCGCTTCTTGTCATATTGTATTCCACCGGTGTTTTGTAATCTTTCAGACAGCGGACGGTATTGTTTTCTATTTCCCCTCTGTCACCTCGGATCAGCACTCTGCTGCCCCGGATTTTTGAAAAATACTGTTCTTCCGTAAAATCAAACACGCCCCATTTGCCGCCAAAATCAAGCACTGCAAACTGCTGTCTGTCCTGTATGATCTGCTCTTTCTCAGGATATCCGGCGCGTCCCGGGCCTTCCACAATGGGATTGGCAAATTCCCATGCCCGAATCACACAGTTTTCAAATCCCACATCCAGATATTTTCTGAGCAGGCTGACACCGTGATATCCATGGCCCACGGAAATCTGTGCCTGTGTCACACGGCCGATCCTTCCCGACTCAATGACAGCCATCCTCGCCATATGGGCGGGCCGCAGCCAATACTGCTCTGCGAACTGCACTCTGGATGGGTCCTCGATTCCGTGATAATACTCCTCAATGGCATCTGCGCAGTTCAGCGCAAATGTCTCGCTGAGCACATAAAAGCCCAGATCAGAAGCCTTATTAAGCATCGCCGGCATCACATCCGGGGAGAGGCACATGACCACAAATTCCACCTCTTCCCTGCACTTGGCAAGCGCATCCAGGTCAGGCAGAACTTTAACGCCCCATTGACGCTCCAGCCGTTTTGCTTTTTCCGGATTCCGCTCCACCACAATGCTCACATGAAAAAATTCCGGAAGCTCTTTTGCCGCCCTCAGGAAAAATTCAGCCCTCCATCCGGCGCCCACAATACCAAATACTGCTCTTTTCATACCCATCTCCTCCTACAGAATCTCACAGAACTCGATTCTTTCTCTGTTCGGCCCTTCAATGATAAAAAATTTGATTCCTTTTTCCCAAAAAGGAAGACTGTTGATTCCCGGGGTCAGCATGGTATATCCCTCCTGTTTCATTTTCTCATACAGCTCTTCCACATGTTTTGTGTCAAGCGCAAAATGATCCACACTGCCGTCACGCTCCGACGCGGCACCATTTTCATATATTTCCAGTGTTAAATTTTCATATCTCAGGAAGGCCACAGTCTCTGCCCCGTTTTTTACCTGATAAATATTTTCAAATCCCAGTTTTTCATAAAACTCAAGACTTTTCTTTATATCATTTGTGGGAATTCCAATATGCTGCAGTCCTGTAACGTAATTTTTCATCATATGCATTCTCCTTTTCTTATGTGATGCCTGTACTGTTTTCTTATACTATTTTCTGGCGCAACCCATCATGCCCGGCATTCTGCTGTGGGGCAATCGTGTAGTTTTATACTATCATAATTCGGGGAAACTGGCTATCAGAATTCCTCTGCCCGTCATATAAAAATATATGTAACTGTCCGGTCGGGTCCTTCGCATTTTGTGCACTGACCGTACATAAGAATAACGGAAGCAGATATCTGCCCCGAGGCAAAGCGTTTTTTCATAGGCAAATGCCGCGAATGCTTCTGACGGCCGGATGGTTACAAATATAATTGATGATAGGGTTTGTCATATGCCGGATATGGCATAGAATTGTAAGACAGGGATGCTGCAGGCAAATGGCCGCAGCATCCTTATATGATAATTTTGAAACGCCGTTTAGATTTTATCCATTTCTTTTATAAACTCTGCAACTGACTCCGCGCGTGCCGCCAGCTTCAGATATTTTGAAAGAATATCCGTATCCTGTTCCTCCAGGATTTTGCTTCTGAGTTCATCCGGTATCATACCTGAATCCTGCAGCAAAAGCAGGATAGATTCCGCTTTGCCCAGCGCTTTACCTTCTGCTCTGCCCTCCACTCTGCCTTCTGCACGTTCATCCTTCAATAACTCTTCCAGCAGCATAAACTTCTCCTCCATTTCCCGGCTGCTTCTGATATACTCCATGGACTTCTGGATCTTTCTGATAAAGCTGTCCTGGTAGTCCCGGGTACTGTCTGCCTCGCCGGCTCTGACAAATTCAAGAAATTTAACAAGTTTTTCAGGCACCTCTGCCGTATTGTTTCCGCATGTGCTCAAAAAAATAGTAGTGCTTCCGTCTGCAATGGATAAGCCTGTCTCCGCGCAAATGTTTTGAAAAGTATAGCGGTACTTTTTCTGCCCGAATGGGTCAAAATCGCAGATAAAAATCACATAGGCCGCAGGAAGTTCCCTGTAGTCTTCTCCGGTCAGCAGCAGTTCCATATCCATTTGGCTGTGATAATATCGGGCTCTTTTTCCCAGATGGGATTTTTTTGCCACCTGCATTTCCACATTATAGTGGGTCCTGTTTTCATCCCGGGCGATAATGTCAAGCCGTATGCCCCGGTATTCCGGATGGTAGATCATGCTTTTCTCTTTGCTGATCTCCACCTTCTCGATTGGAAAGCCTACAGCTAATTCCAGAAAATCACGGCAGATTTCCTCATGCACCATAACTGCACCGAACATAAAATTATCCTTAAATAAAAGTTGTGCCAGTTTTCTGTTTTGATTCATATATAACCTCCGCACAGACAGAGGAATTCTGTTTTGATTATAGCACAGTCTGTTTTATTACACCATATAAAAATCAGCATTTGCAGATTGTGCACTTACAGTTCACATATCATATGAAAAGCACCTGAGTTTGAGATGATACCTGTAAAGAAAGGGCACCTGTCAGCTAAATTTCTTGATTTACATATAAATCCCAAGATTTTTTTCGGAATTATCTGTAAAAATAGGAGGATTAGCAAGCAAATCCCCTAAGATTACATACCAAACCCCCAAATTTTTTCGGAATTATTCGTAAAACAAGCTAATAACTTGATTGAGCTCTTTGAAATTACATAATAAAATTAGAGATTTCTTTCAAATTATCTGTAAAGCGGGAAAAAACCGTAGTCAGACTCCTTAAGATTACATACGAAACCCAAAGTATTCCTTCAAATTATCTGTAAAGCAAGGAAAAGCTGCGGCCGTTCACATGCTATTGTCCCGGGAGGTGTTTTCAGACCGAGGGCATGAAAATTCCGAGGCGGCCAGCGCGATATGGAGCAGAATGCTCCATATCTGTGCATCGCGAAGCAAATTTTAATGACTGAATGCGTAACGGTTCAGCTTGTCTGGACGGTTACTCATTTTCAAACACACTCCAGTCCTCTCGCAATGGAAATATTACTTACCTCCATGGTGCCGTCTGTGACAAATATGCTGAGTGCATCCCCCGGCTTTTCATAAACTCTGCTGTTAAGAGCCACACCGTTCACATACAGAGTTACAATAGTATCATCCAGTATCATCCGCACATGATAAGTCTCCCCTGCCCGAAGCGTGATCGGGCGTTCCAGGCCGATGTTCATGCACCCAAACCAGGGCCAGTTGGGGTTCTTTTCAAAGACATATCTATTCTCCCCTACAGGGAAAATAAACTGGTAAGACTGCGCTGTCTCCTCCTTTTCCAGAACACGGATTCCAAAAGATCTGGTTCCCTCCCCGAAGGTAATATCAGCCTCAAAAGAATACAGATCACCGCATGTCTCAGCAAGCACTTTCTCTGTCCTGGCATAGGGACTATCCAGTTTTACATCGGAAATGTACTCCCGCTCCCCAAATGCATTCCATACAGTTTCCGGTATTCTTACGCCAAGAGTTCCATCCTGGCGCTGGTATATCTCGTGTGCCACAAAGGTTCCCGCCCACTCAAAGTTCTTCCTGTCATCACCGTCTTCCTTTGTGGGAACCCAGCCAAAGAGTATCCTCTGCCCATTCAGGCAGAACGTCCTTCCGGCATAATAGGCCCTGCCGTCAAAGGCATCATCCAACGGAGCGATCCAGGGCCCCTCAAGACTTCTGCTCATGCGGTAGATGATTTTATTTTTGTCACTGTATTCAGAGATGATATGATACCACCAGTCTCCTATTTTGAACAAGTCCGGCATTTCATGCATGGTGTATAGTCCGGGTGCCCAGAAATCTCCCTGGAATTCCCAGTTTTTCAAATCTTTTGATGTAAACTTTACAGTGCGTCCTGTCTGTTCTGTCTTAGGCCCGATTTTACGTGCCCCCAATATAAGCAGGTATTCCTGTGCCTCCTCATTCCAGATGACAAAAGGGTCTCTCCAGTCATCCGGGTCATATCCCTCCTGAGGACAGAAGGTAAGCGCCTCCTGTGTCTTTGTCCAGTGATACAGGTCATCACTCACAGCATGCATCAGCACCTGGGACGCTTTTCCCTGTGCCGGATAATCCCTGTTGTATCCTGTATAAAAAATGTGAAACTTTCCTTCCGCTTCAAACACACTTCCAGCAAAAATAAACTGGTCCTGTTCCTCATCTGTTCCCCTGGGCACTGCCACACCGCAGTCCTGATACGCTACAAAATCCGAGGTAGTCGCCAGGTCCCAGCCAAAGGGTTCGCCAAAGGGCCCCGGCTTTCTGGTATCTCTCTGATGGTAAAGGAAAAATTTGTCCTTATAGCCAAAAGGCATGCAATCTCCAAACCAGGTATCCGGGAATTGATAGTAAAGCTTGTTCATAATAAAATCCTCTCTTTCTAGCCTTTGACAGCACCGGCTGTCAGTCCGCTTAACATATATTTATTGGTAAAAAAATAGAACAGGAATGTAGGCAGAACAGTTACCGTGATGGCAGCAAAAGTCGCACCCCAGTCCGTAGTTCCCATAAATCCCACAAAATCATTCAGTCCCAGTGTCACTGTTTTCATATCCGTAGAACGTGTAAAGGTATAGGCATTGATAAAATCATTCCAGGTAAAGACTCCCTGCATGGTAGCCACTGTCAGGATAGAATTGGTTGACATGGGGAAAATGATCCTGAAAAATGTCTTCATAGGTGTACATCCGTCTATAATGGCTGCCTCCACAATCTCATCCGGCAGAAATTTGCTGAATGAGTAAAAAAGCTGGATGGAATAGGAAAGAGAAAACGCGATCTGCGGCAGTATAATAGCAGGATATGTATTGAGCATATTCATCTTGCTGAAAATAGTAAACAACGGAATCAGCGCTACCTGAAACGGCAGCATCAGTCCCAAAAGAAAATAGGATAATATTTTCTTATTCCCTTTAAATCGGATCTTACTGAGAGCAAATCCCGCCATAAAACTGATCAGAAGCAGCGGAATCAGCACCCCAACTGTGATGATGATACTATTCTTAAAGTAAGTCAGCATGGGACTTGTGGTGAATACTTTTATATAATTGCTGAAATTGATCGCCCCAGGAAGCGCATAGGAGGCCAGGTGCCGGAAATCCTCCGTTGTCTTCATACTCGACATGATCACGTAAAAGATGGGATATACCTGGAAAACCAGCAGCAGCGCGGCTGCAAGCACTTTGCATCCGGTAAAGATATTTTTTTTTGTCCTCATATTCATGCTTCCTCCCCCCTTTCCGTAACTCTTCTGAATACAAAGCCAACCAGCAGACAGATCGCCACGATCGCCATGGCGACTGCGCTTCCGTACCCGTATTTCATACTGGAAAATGCCTGCTTATACATATATGTGGACATCAGCTCCGATGAATTTCCTGGCCCGCCTTTTGTCAGAAGGAAGGAGATATCAAAGGAACGCAGAGAGCCGTTCAGCACCAGAACGCAGTTGGCGATGATGACGGGTCTGATATACGGAATTTTCACGTGCCGGTATAGCTGCACCACATTGGTACCGTCCATGATCGCAGCCTCCTCCAGTTCCTTCGGAACGCCGATAAGTGCGGCATAAAATATAACCATATAAAGCCCAAGATACTTATACCCCTCCACAAATGCCGCAACAAGGAGGGAAAGTGAGTCATTGGATATCCATTCCATGTAAAGAAGATTCTGATCAAAAAAACCAAGCACAGAGTTGATGACCCCCGGCGGTGTCACAGACAGCAGCTTTGTGAATATCTGGCAGATAGCCACTGAGGAGATTACTACCGGCACATAATACAAGGTCTGCAGCCCTGCCCTAAACTTTGTCACTCTGCTCAAAAACACGGCAAACAGCAGCCCGCCGAACACCTGGATCAGAACACAGATGACGGTATAGAGCAATGTGTGGGCAACTGTCGCCCAAAAAGTCGGGTCATTTGTAAAAAGCTGTATGTAATTCTGAATCCCCAAAAAATTCTTTTCTCCCACTCCGCTCCAATCAAAAAGGCTGTAGTATCCTGCCCAGACAACAGAGACTACCACAAACAGGGTATACACAATAAAGGCGGGCAGCAGGAACATCATGATCACTTTTTTACGTCCAAACGATTTTTGCATAATATCTTCCTTTCTCTGTCATATGCCGGGAGAAAATGTTGCTGTCCATTCCGTGAACCGTTACCGAAAAATCTCCTTATTTTGGCATTTACAGGCAGAAAATGAGACAGGCGCCTGATATTTAAATTGCACCTGTCTCCTGCAATTCTTATTTACTGTTATTGATGATGAACTGGTCTGCTGCCGCCTCAAATTCTTCAGGTTTTTCTTTACCCTGTGCTAATTTCTGCTGCTCATCCACCAGGTTTGTCAAGGTAGCGGAATCCAGCTTGTCATCCCAGGATACCCAGGCGTCCGTTGCTGTCTCAAACAGTGGCTGCAGATCGTAGAACATCTGATCTAATCCCTCAGGAATCTCATCATTGAACGGCGAGAACACCTTTGCATCGTTATAACAGGAGTCAGAATAATTTTCACACATATACTGGAAAAATTCTTTCATGGTATCATCATAGGTCTGGGCATTGAAGGCTGTACCGAATCCGCCGTGAATAGGAATATTTGTCTCCATATTCTCCTGGCCTGCCACATCCGGCACCGGGAAGAATCCCAGCTCACCTTTGCTGTACATGTCGCTTGCCTGTGAAATCTGACCGGAGCCGCTGTACCACATACAGCCCGTGCCGCCAAAGAACAGGTCTGTAGCTGCCGTGTAATCTGTGCTGAGAAATCCTCCCTGGAAATAACCTTCTGTTCCCAGTGTATACAGCAGATTCACGCCTTCTTTTGCCGCTGTGTTTTCAGAAAATGTTTCTTTCTTCCCAATGTAGTCCATGATAAACCGGTCTTTCGTCATGCGCCATGGTGCAAAAGAGAGATATCTCATAAGCTGCCAGTTCTCTTTTCCGGCCACAATCAGCGGAATTTCTTCCTTCTCTTTCAAAGTCCTGCAGACATCCAGGAAATCGTCCCATGTCTCAGGCACTTCCAGGTTATATTTTTCAAAAATATCTTTCCTGTACAGGAAGAATTCACAGTTCAGGCTTTCCGGAAACAGATACACATTGCCATCCTCTGCATCTTTGAAAAAGTCATACACAGCTCCGTTCATATTGTCTTTCACCCCAATACGTTCCAGCTCCTCCCCCACATTCACAATCGCATTTATATCTTTTGCTGCTTTGGAGAGAGCGCCGTTGGCGCATCCGTAAATATCCGGCAGCGCATTGCTGTTGATGTAGAGCTGCAGCTTTGTCACATAGTCTGCATCACTGCTGACAAGCTCAAACTCCGGAGCTTCCAATCCTTTTTCCTCACTGAACTCCGTCAGCAGTTTCTTCAAAATAATGTATTTTGTGGATGTCTCACTGCATCTGAGGAGCGCTGTTATCTTCCTGCGTTCACCCGATGATTTTTCTGATGCATCTGCTGCCTTCTTTCCTGTCTCTCCCGTCTGGGAGCTGCTTTCCCCTCCGCATCCTGTAAGTAATGTGGAAAATGCCATTACTCCGGCCAGTGCCAATGCTGCGATTTTTTTTACTTTCATATCTTTCCTCCTTTGAAATACCGGTTTGTGTATCTCTTTTATTGATACTCATATTATAAATTTACACGCGAAAAATCTATATGCAAAAAAGTGGTAAAAACCGGACATACGGAAACAAAACAATAAAAAAAATGCACACACTTTATTATAAGTGTGCACATTTTTCCTATATCCTGCGATATACATTGGGAGTCACTCCGTATTTTTTCTTGAATACCCGTATGAAATAACTCAGGTCATGGTAGCCTGCCATTTCCGCTACCTCGTATATTTTATATCGGTTCTCTGAAATGAGCTGTTCTGCCTTTACAAGTCTGCAGTCCAGCAGGATTTCCAGAAAGCTTTTCCCTGTATTGTTCTTCAGCAGCCGGTTGATATATGTCTTGCTGATCTTAAAATACTCGGAAAGGGAATCCAGGGAAAGGTCTTCCCTGTAATGCTCTTCAATATATGTTAAAATACGCTGTGCGGTCTGCTGGTTCCTGTCCAGCTTGACACCCCTGTTCTGGTCCGCCAGAAAACCCAGTGACTTTTTCAGATATTCAAGCAGTTCACGGCGTGTATGGCAGGAATACATCTTCTCAATACTCTCTGTCAGAACAGAAGTCCGCTCCACAGCGGTCCGAAACTTCTGGGATTCATTTCCCAGATACTGAAAGCAGCTGATGAGCAGTTCCATAGCCGCATACCGCATGACATCCAGCTCCTCACACCCCTCAAAGATCTGCCCGGCAAAATTCCTGGCAGTCTCAATATTTCCCCTTGCAACTTCTGAAAAAAGCCGTTTTCGTTCCCCCTCCGTGATATTCCAGGTATTCATCTGCACATCTGCAACATCCGTATACTCCAGTATACTGGAATCCTCTCCCATGTACACACACTGTTCACAGGCCTCCACTGCCTGTTTGTAAGACATGTTTACAGAGTAGGGATCTGTCTGTGCAAGGCTGATCCCGAATGAAATATCCCCCATAGTGATATCCTTTATATTTTTCTGTATCTCTTCACAGGCCTGCACACAGTGGCTGACACAGTCTCTTCCGTCCATGGATTTTGGATAGACCACAATGAAACAATATCCCAGGGTGTCTGTCTCGGAATATACCTGTACACTGGTCTGCCTCAGAAATTCCTCACAGATATTACACACCACAAAATCATACAGGCCCGGCTCCAGATCCGCTGTCTGCCCATCCCCGGCGCTTGTAATGCGGGCATAGACAAAGACGTGCTGTTCCATTCTGATATTGAGAAGCTCCATGCGCACAGCCATGTCAGCCGGATCGCGAAACCTGCCGTATATTAAATCAGAGATAAGCTTGCTTCTAACCATGGGCAGTGTCTGCTGGTACTTTTTTCTCATTTCCGAATAGTCTTTTTTCTGCTTATTGCGCAGGCGGATGCGGCTGCAGACTTGTTCAATGACTGCATGCATCTCCCTAAAGTTCACAGGCTTCAGCAGATATTCACAGACACCGATGCGCAGTGCCTGCTGGGCAAACGAAAAATTATCGTACCCGGTCAGCAGGATGATCTCCGTATCCGGGCTTTCTTTTTTTACCTGCTCTGAAAATTCCAGCCCGTTCATGCCCGGCATTTTAATATCACTCAGAATAATATCCGGATGGTGCCTGGCCGCAAGCTCCAGCCCCTCCGCGCCATCCTCCGCGCTTCCCACCACACAGCAGCCATACATCTCCCAGGGAAAGGAACACAAGCCGTCCAGTATTATATATTCATCATCAAGAATCAGGACTTTCAAATCCATTTTCAGGCCTCCTATCCGCTAAATTTTCTGCCCGCGCGTAAACTTCATCTGTACTCATCTGGAACGGAATCCGTATTGTGATGCATGTCCCTTCTCCGGGACTTGACTGGACAGCCAGCCCATACCCTTCCCCAAACAGATATTTCAGCCTCTGATGTACGGCATAGACCCCCAGTCCCGTATGGGCTGTATTGATATTCTGCCTGTCCGCGCTGCCCGGCTCCATGAGCAGTGCCTTCCTTGTCTCCTCCGACATACCCACTCCGGTATCTGAGACACAGATCAGAACCACATCGCCGTCTCTGTGCCCTTTCACTGTGAGCTCCGCCTTCTCTCTGCTCACTTCAACACTGTGGACAATGGCATTTTCCACCAAAGGCTGAATGGTGAGCTTTGGAATAAGCTGCTGATAGATTTCAGGGGCTATGTCAAAGACCACTTCAAAGCGGTTGCGGTACCGTGTCTTCTGTATATAGAGATAATCCTTTACATACCGCAGCTCTTTTTCCACTGTGAATACAGCCTCCTTGTTGCTGATGCTGATACGAAGCAGATTGCTCACGGCACTGACCATATCACAGATGTCATCCTTGCCCTCTTTATGTGCCATCCAGTTAATGGTATCCAGGGCATTGTACAGAAAATGAGGATTTATCTGTGCCTGCAGGGCTTTGAATTCCATTTCTTTATTTAAAACACGGCTGTGTGCAATCTCTTCCAGCAGTTTTTCCACCTTTTGGATCGTAGAATTGAACACCTGATTCATCTCTCCGAATTCGTCTTTCCTCTCCTCCTCCAGGCGGACTTTGAAATCGCCCTTTGAGAACTTTTTCAGTGCCCCCACTGTACTGGTGATCGGACGGACAAGAAAGTAAGACATAATGACTGACAGGGCCAGACTCAGAAGAATACCCAGTACTGCCGCCACCGCGGTTCCTGTCTGCAGAGGCATAAGGGATTTACTGATTTCTTTGTCAGGAAGGATTCCTATGGTTTTCCATCCTGTATACTCTGAGACCTGGTATATCACCTGATAGGGCGCACCCTCAATTTCATAACGGAAGGAATCATCCCATTTTACAAATAAGTCATCCGCTTTGTCTGTAAGCTCTGATTTTTCCCCCAGGATGATCTTGTTGTTGTCATCCAAAAGAATAATTTTACCCGAAGACGCGAAATCCACATTGTGCTGGATACGCTCCAGAGCGGAAAGACGGATGGATGTGCGCAGGATTCCCAGAGACTGCATGGAGAGAATATCTTTGATCTCCTTCACCACCTGCAGATTCCCGCTGGTACCGATATCATTAACACATACAATAGCACCCATGCGTTCCCGGGCCGTCTGCTTTAATTCCTCTGTGTTCGGCAGATCCGGTGCCTGATAAAGAATCGAACAGAAATATTCTTTTCCGTTTTCTCCGTATATCTCCATATCTTCCATATGGATACTGTTGAACATCTGGACCATCAGACGTTTTAATTTTCTGGTTCCGCTGTAATATCCTTCCTCGTCCTCCCCCGGTTTTCCGTATATCAGCTCTTCCTGTACCGTTGGGTTAAATGCCAGATAGTCCAGCTTATTGTAAACCAATTTCATGAAGGAATCGTAATTCTCTGAAATCTGCTTAATGGTCTCCTCTGTCTGCATCACAGTCTTATTCAGGATAATATCAGATGCGATATAATATGTAATCCCTCCAGAGATCAGAGAGATCAGCAGTGTGACCAACAGACAGGAAAGAAACATTTTGTTGAAGATCTTCATGTTTTTCATTCTTTTTTTGATATGCGGTATCATGTTACTGTCTCACCTCAATACTCTTGCCGCCTTCAGCCTTGCCCTGGTATCCTCCAGCATTTTCAGTTCCTCCGCTGTCATATCTTTCTGTGAAAAGATTTCAGCCATACGGAAATGTTCCAGCGCCTTGTCCTCCTCTTTTCTGGACAGGGCGATGACGGACATGCAGCATTCCCCCACCGAACGAAGCCAATAGGTACCGAACTCATCGTAGATTCTGGCGCTCTTCTGAAAATACCGCTCTGCCTCCCCATAGTTCCCCTGCAGATATAAAATATATCCGTAATCCTCATAAAACAGATCCAGGCTCTTTGTCACGCGTTTTTCCTGGCAGAGACAGATGGCTTTCTCCATGATCTTACCGGCCTTCTCATACTCCCCGCGCCGCCTGTAGATCAGCGCCAGATAGTCATAGGCGCCTGCCACATTAAAATAATTGGCCCGTTTCATCTTCGGGCTTTCAAATAACTGGATGGAGGAGAGCAGTAGATTTTCTGCCTTGTCATACTCTTCTTTCAGGATATTGCAGTATCCCTCCAGCCGCAGCAGTACCCCTCTCTCCCTGGCATAAGCCTTCAGGTTCTCTGTGGATTTTGCCTCCTTCAGATACTTTTCCATCCACTTGACACTGCCCTCCTTCAGGCCAAAGCAGATCAATTCCACGTATCCCTTGAGAAGCATATCCGTCCGTTCCAGCTCCCTGGCGCGCCTTATCATCTCCTGGATATACACAATCCCCTGCTTACGCTTGCCGTCACGTGTGAGCGAACGCCCTGCCAGGAAATCAAGGACCATATGCAGCTCCTCATAATCCCTGAAATCCACCTCATCCTCCATGGCTTCCAGGCGCTGGGTATACTCGTCCATATCCTGATAAATGCGTTCCCTGTCCAGCCTTAAACTCTTTCTCGTATCTTCATCATTGACCACCGTAGGGAAAAATTCATCGTAATAGTCCAGCACATACTGCAGATTCATAATATCATAATACAGCTTCTCATACTCGCAGTCTGTAAAACTGTAATGATACCGCAGTTCGGACAGATAAAAATATACCCCTCTGTTCTTCTGGTATATCTTTTCATAATACCGGATTGCCAGCTTGTGAAGTTCCAGCCGCTTAAACTGGGAGGTGCGTTCATATATCATGTCCCGCACCATTTTTTCCCGTATTTTCAGCATCCTGTGCTTTCCCGCGCCGGTCTCGGAAAGGAGCCTTCTTCGCATGAGAAAATCCAGGATCTTCATCACCTTCACGGAGTTTTCTTCCAGCATACTGCTAAGCTGCTGTACATCGGTACCGTGCTCCATCACAGACAAATACTCCAGATACTCGTATTCCTCCTGCCTGAATCCGGAAAACAGCCTCTCCAGTGTCCTCTCCGTCTCCGGCAGAAACTGAAAATTCTCTTCTGCCCCTACACGGATATTTTCCGCCACATCCTTCAGAAACCTCAGGTTTCCGCCTGTATATTCATAGATGCTGTGGGAGGAGAGTTTTTCCGGAAACTTTTCTCCCAGGGCATCCACCAGATATGCTCTGCTTTCCTCCTCCGTCAGATGGCGGAGTCTCACCACCCTCACCCGTGACACAGATTCCAGGCGTGCCAGAAGCTGCGGCTGTGCCTGAAAATTTGGGCAGTATTCCATTAATATAAAGAAGTCTCTTCTGTAACGCTCAAAAAAACAGGAGATAAGCAGATTGAGACTCTGTTCATCTACGGATTCCATGTTCCTCAGCAGCAGAATATAATTGCCGTCCTTTCTCCTGACCGCCTTCATCATGATCTCCATCCGGTTCCTGTAACAGATATCACTGTTTCCCCCGAAGAATTCCATATTCTCCTGGGGAAGAGCAATACGGCATCTGTCACAGATCTGCTCCATCACTTTCTCCAAAGCCAGATATCTGACCTGCTGGTCTGAAACCTGGAACTCCACGGAGATCACCCTTGCGTTCTCCATACTCTCAATAAACGTTTTTAAGACCATGGATTTCCCCATGCCTACACTTCCGCAGAGAATGCAGATATCCGCCTCCTCCCTGCGGCTGTATCTGAGATACTCCTTGGAGAGCTCTGCCACAGCCTGCAGATGGCCGCCGTAGAGAGAGCCGTCCCCTTCCTCCCTGCGCCGTTTGCGCATGAGCAGGATTTTTTCATACTGGTCCTTTGTACGTGGCTCCGGCTCCACTCCCACATCCTTCTTCAGATTCTCCGCAAACCCGGTATAGACCAGTACCGCCTTGTTATAATCCCTGCGCGCCGCATAAATCTGCATCAGCGCACAGCAAGCCCTCTCCTGATAAGGGTCCAGGAGCAGTATTTTCCTTGCATATCCCTCCGCCGCAGTGTAATCCTCTCTCTCCATGCATTTTTTCATGGCAGGAAGAAAACGGTCCACAAACAGCTTCTCATACACATTCTGAATACTGCTCACCCACTTTTCAAACCCGACACAATTTTTCAGATGAAACTTATCTAAAAAGCAGCAGTTCTCCATCTGCAGCAGATATTTTTCACCATTGTCCATGAGAAATACATCGGTATCCCTGACAATCTCTATCTCCGGGTCCAGCTTGATATACTCTTTCCCCATGGTCACAAGAACACCATCCCCCAACAGTGTCCGCAGCTTATACAGGCTGTTCCGCAGATTTCGCCTGGCTCCCTCCTCACTTTGCTCCTCCCAGAACAGGGCTGCCAGCTCATCCCTGGAACAGCTCTCATTAAAAAGAAGATATAATAGCAATGCCTGAATCTTTTTCTGCGGGATCACCACCCTGACCCCGTCCCTGATGATCTCCGGTTTTCCCAGAAAATGAACCGTAATTTTCATTTTTCCTGTTTTCCCCTTTGCTGATATATAGTTTATGTCACTGGAACATATCTGAAATATCTGCCTTACATTATATCTGAATTTTCGCATTCCGTAAAGAATTCATTGAATCGTCATCCTGAACATCTCCTCCTTTTTCACTTTTTCCTGTTAAAACTTTAATTTGCATGACATGTCAAGTCAGAAAGTGACGATAAACTGACATCTGTTGTCTATAATAAAAGAAAAGCGTGTGAAGTTTATAGAAAAACCACATATAAAAAAGAGGAGGATTTTTTATGCAAACAGTAGTAATAACAGGGGAAACACTGACGCTGGACGAATTGGTGGCAGTCTGCCGTTTTGACGCTTTCGTGGAACTGGACAAGGAGGCAGTGGAACGCATCCGTGCATCCAGAAAAATCATTGATGACTTTGTAGAACGCGAAGAAGTCGTTTATGGCGTTACCACAGGATTCGGCAAATTCAGCGATGTTGTCATTTCCAAAGAGGACTGTGTACAGCTTCAGAAAAACGTGATCATGACCCATGCAGTGGGAGCCGGAGAGGCATTCCCGGCAGAAGTAGTCCGCGGCATCATTCTGCTCCGTCTGAACAATCTGGCAAAAGGCTTCTCCGGTGCACGTCTCGAGACAGTGGAAACCCTGGTTGCCATGCTGAACAAACATCTGCACCCCGTCATTCCGCAGAAAGGCTCTCTGGGTGCCAGCGGCGATTTGGCTCCGCTCTCCCACATGGTGCTTCCCATGATGGGCATGGGGCTTGCTGAATATGAGGGACACATTTATCCGGGCAGAGAGGCCATGGAAAAAGCAGGAATCCCTGTCATCAACCTTCATGAGAAAGAAGGCATTGCGCTGATTAACGGAACACAGGTCATGACCGCTGTGGGAGCCCTCACAGTATATGATGCCATCCGCCTGATCAAATACGGAGATATCGCGGCAGCCCTCTCCTTTGAAGCACTGAACGGTATCACAACAGCACTGAAACCACAGGTCCATCTCACCCGCCCGCACAAAGGCCAGATCGACACCGCCCGCATTTTAAATGAACTGCTGGAAGGCAGTCAGATGACGACAGAGCAGGGCGAGCTTCGCGTACAGGACCCATACACCCTGCGCTGTCTGCCCCAGATTCACGGCGCATCTAAAAATGCCCTGAATTACATTATTGACCAGATAGAAGTGGAAATGAACTCGGTAACAGACAACCCGATCATCTTCCCGGAGACCCAGGAGGTCATTTCCGGCGGAAACTTCCACGGACAGCCCATGGCTCTCACCTTTGATTTCCTCGGTATCGCTGTCGCTGAACTTGCAGATGTGGCAGAACGCCGTATTGAGCGTCTTGTAAATCCGGCCCTCAACTACGGACTTCCCGCATTCCTGGTAGAGGGCGGCGGACTGAATTCCGGTTATATGATCGTGCAGTATTGTGCTGCTGCCCTGGTATCTGAGAATAAAATACTGGCTCATCCGGCCTGCGTGGACAGCATTCCTTCTTCCGCCAACCAGGAAGACCATGTATCCATGGGCACCATCTCCGCAAGAACAGCCCGGGATATTGCCGAAAATGTACGTCGTGTACTGGCTATGGAAATTCTCTGTGCCTGCCAGGCAATTGATTTAAGAAGCCAGTCAGATGCCGGTAAAAAGGGTGCGCTTGGAAAAGGAACAAAAGCAGCCTATGACATGGTCCGCAGCAGAATCCCATTCTATGACAAAGACCGTGAGCTCTACCCTGAAATCAATACCTGTGAAGAACTGCTTGCTGATGACAGCCTGCTCCAGGCAGTGGAAAACGCCTGCGGCCCCATCGTCTTTTAAAGAATATAGGAGTTAAATATGGAAAATAAAAAAGAATACAGCTCAAGCATTAAAGTACGTTTCTTTATCTGCAGTATTATCGGTGTTTTTCTTTTCTTTGTTACCATTCCTTACAATGGCAACAAAAAAGTGCCCATGGTACATATCATGGACATCATTCAGACTGCACTTGGTCCAAAAGTCCAGTATATTTTTGTTATGATTTCCTGCCTTGTTGTACTGGCAGCCAGCATCTATGTAAAATACGGAAAAAATGTACCCGGCATCCTGAAAAGCACTTATCAGAAAGATAATCTTTTCTCCTACTTTACCTATGTCACTGCAGCTATTTTCAGTGTCATGGCTATCTTCCAGATTGGGCCTGCTCCCATTATAGACCCGGAGATCGGAGAGACCTCTCTGAGCATTGCCGCTGATTCGTTCTTTGCCATCATGGTAGCCGGAACCCTGGTTGCCTTTATCACAGAATTCGGTTTTCTGGAATTTCTGGGAAAACTGCTCGAGCCGATCATGCGCCGTGTCTATAAGGTACCCGGCAAATCGGCTGTGGATGCTATTTCTTCCTTTGTGGCAGCTCCCGCGGCAGGCGTTATGATCACCAATGACCTGTATCAGAAGAAAGTATATACAGCCAGAGAAGCCAGCTCCATCACCACCAACTTCAGTATTGCCAGTCTGGGCGGTTTTGCCTTCCTGTCATCCATTGCAGGAATAGAAAATCTCTACAGCGAGGTTGTACTGGCGGCTTTTATCTGTGTATTTGTACTGGCGGCAATTATGATCCGTATTCCTCCGCTGTCCAGAAAACCGGATACCTATATTGACGGAACCGTACAGACAGAGGCCCAGAGAAAACCGGAACACTACAGTGGCCAGACATTTCCCACCGCGTACCAGGATGCCCTGGAAAAAGCATCGGGAACAAAATTCACTGTATTTTTAGAACAGCTGAAATCTTCTTTTATGTTTGGTATCAAGGTAAATGCTTTTATTGTATCCCTTTCCGTTATCTGCCTTCTGATTTTTAACTATACACCTATTGCCAAATGGATTGCCATTCCCATGGCACCGATCTTAAGTCTCTTAGGACTTCCGGATGCACAGCAGATCGCTGCTTCCTCCATTGTGGGAATCTTTGCGTTGTCCATACCGGCAACCCTGATCAAAGGCAAAGCTGTGGCTGCGGCCAGTGCGTTTTTCGTTGTTGTGCTGTCCACATCACAGATCATATTCTTTACGGAGAGCGCCAACGCCATGCTGGAATCTGATATTCCCGTAGGCTTCGGAGACCTTGTTAAAATTTTCTTCATCCGCACCATCATTCTGATTCCAATGGTAGCGCTGATGGCAAAAATACTGGTGTGACAAACCGGTAAATCTATATTCGGAGTGTGAAAATCATGAAAGAAAACCATAAAATTTTATTTGAGCCTTACCAATTGGCAGGCTGTACCCTGAAAAACAGATATGTGATGGCAGCCATGGGCACCGGTGGTATGGTAACCGCTGAGAATACATTTAACGAACGCGGAATTGAATACTATGTGGCAAGGGCCAAAGGCGGTGTGGGCCTCATCATCACAGGTACCATTTACGCGGAAAACGATATTGAAAAAGCAGTGGACGGAACCATGCCGTGCCCCACGGACAACCCTTCCACATTTATCATGAACACAGCGGAAATGTGTGAGCGTGTCCACGCTTACGGCTCCAAAATTTTCACTCAGCTCACTGCCGGCTTCGGCCGTGTGCTGAAACCTCACCTGCTCTGCGGACAGCCCCCCATCGCCCCCTCCCCGATCAGCAGTTACTGGGATGAGAACCTTATGTGCAGGGAACTGACCGTGGATGAGATCCATACCATCGTAGAACGATGCGGCGATACGGCAAAAATCTGCCAGCAGGCAGGCTTTGACGGTATTGAAATTCATGCCGTCCATGAGGGATATCTTCTGGATCAGTTTGCCATTCCGTTCTTTAACAAACGGACGGATGAATACGGCGGATGCCTGGAGAACCGTCTCCGGTTTGCCTGTGAAGTAGTACAGAATATCAAGAAAAAATGCGGTGAGAAATTCCCGGTCATCCTTCGCTACTGTTTAAAATCCTACATAAAAGGCGTGCGCCAAGGCGGCCTTCCCGGCGAAGAATTTGAAGAACTCGGCCGTGATATCCCGGAAGGTATCGAAGCTGCCAAGATTCTGGTCAAAGCAGGCTACGATGCACTGGATGTGGATGCCGGAGCCTATGATTCCTGGTACTGGTCCCATCCGCCTATGTATTTTGAAAAAGGAATGAACCTTCCCTTCGGCGAAATTCTGAAAAAAGAAATGGATGTCCCCATCCTCATTGCCGGACGCATGGAAAATCCGGACCTGGCTTCCGAAGCCCTGCGGGATGGCAAAACCGACCTGATCGCCCTGGGCAGAAGTCTTCTGGCTGACCCTGACACGGTAAATAAAATCCGAAGCGGCAGATTCGAGTTTGTCCGCCCCTGTCTCGGATGCCATGAGGGCTGTATGAATCGGCTTATCACCGCCAAACCTGTTTCCTGCGCAGTGAACCCTTCCTGCGGAAGAGAGACATACTATGATCTGAAGCCCGCATGTGTACAGAAAAAGATTCTCATCATCGGCGCCGGCGTGGCAGGTATGGAGGCAGCAAGAGTCCTGAAACTCAGAGGACATTCCCCTGTCATCCTGGAAAAAAGCAGCCGGCCGGGCGGCTCCCTTCATCTGGCAGGTGCACCTTCATTCAAGCACGATGACTTAAAGCTGATTGACTGGTATCAGAGAACCCTGGAGGAAATGGGTGTGGAGATTCATTACAATACTGCTGTTACGGCAGAAACCCTGAAATCCTATCCCCATGACGCCGTGATCGTTGCCACCGGTTCCACGCCGCGGACCCTCCGTCTGCCGGGAAATCACGATATGTACCCTGCAGAGCGCATCTTCTCCGGCGAGATCAAACCGGGCAGCCATACCGTCATCATCGGCGGCGGTCTTGTAGGATGCGAACTGGCCCTTGACCTGGCTGAAAACGGAAAACAGGTGACGATACTGGAAGCCCTGCCTGAGATTTTATCTGCAGGGGCACCGGTTCCCCATATGAATAAGATCATGCTGAAGGATCTGCTGCACTTCCACCATGTACAGCAGATTGCAGGCGCAGGCGTCAAATGCATCGAAGGAAACACGGTGACCTACACAAAAGACGGTGAAGAGCACAAATTAGACGCTGACACATTTGTCTGTGCCATCGGATATACCTCCAACAATTCACTTTACGAGCAGTTAAGCCTGGAAGAAAATGAGATTTATCTGCTGGGTGACGCACGGAGAGTACGCAATATTATGTATGCAGTCTGGGATGCCTACGAGCTGGCACGCAGTCTGTAAAGGCAGGGAAGGATATACAATATGGACACTATTTTATATGCATGGGAGGGGCCTCTCCCCTCCCCCGGTACCTTCGACCCGGCAGTGCGCCGGGCACCGAAGCGGGAGGTTGCACTGAGTGAGGCAGACGTAAAGCTTGCCCTCAAAAACGCTCTGCGCTATATTCCCCCCGAATACCACCGGGAGATCATTCCTGAATTTTACCAGGAACTTATGGAACACGGCCGGATCTACGGCTACCGTTTCCGTCCCCACGGAGCTATCTACGGAAAACCCGTGGACGAATACAAAGGGAAATGCCTGGCCGGAAAGGCCATTCAGGTCATGATCGACAATAACCTGAATTTTGATGTGGCACTTTATCCCTACGAACTGGTCACATACGGAGAAACCGGACAGGTATGCCAGAACTGGATGCAGTACAGGCTCATAAAAAAATACCTGGAACAAATCACAGAAGAACAGACTCTTGTGGTCAGCTCCGGTCATCCCGTAGGACTTTTCAAATCAGCCCGCTCCTGCCCCAGGGTCATTCTTGCCAATGGTCTCATGGTAGGTAAATATAATAATCTGGAACAGTGGAATCGCTGCGCTGCCCTTGGAGTCACCAATTATGGTCAGTTTACCGCCGGAGGCTGGTTTTACATCGGCTCCCAGGGAATTGTGCACGGTACGTATTCTACCTTCCTGGCAGCAGCCAGGCAGATCCTTCACAAAAGCAATGAGGAAGTCCTCCGCGGAAACCTGCTGGTTTCAGCAGGCCTTGGGGGCATGAGCGGGGCGCAGGGTAAAGCCATTGAGCTTTGCCAGGGCGTGGGCATCATCGCAGAGGTAGACGTCTCTAAAATAGAACTGCGTATGCGCCTGGGGTGGATAAAATCCATGGCACGTACCCCCGAAGAAGCCTTTGCACTTGCAAAAGAATATCAGGAAAAAAAGGAACCGGTCTCCATTGCCTTCCATGGAAATATCGTAGATCTGCTGGAATACGCAGTGGAAACAGACCAGAAAATCGACCTGCTCACAGACCAGACATCCTGCCATGTGGCATTTGACGGCGGGTACTGTCCACAGGGTCTTACCTTTGAAGAGCGGACAAAAATGCTTGCCGAAAACAAACCTTTATTTGAAGAAAAAGTAAAGAAAACACTGTTCCGGCATCACGAACTGATCGAAATCCTGCGTTCCAGAGGCACCTATTTCTTTGATTACGGAAACAGTCTGACTACTACAATGTATGACATCGGAATCAGAGAAGTGTGCCGGAACGGAGAAAATGATCTGGATGGATTCATCTACAAATCCTTTGTGGAAGAATTCATGGGGCCGACCCTCTTCGATTATGGTTACGGACCCTTCCGCTGGGTTGTATTAAGCGGAAAACCGGAAGATCTTGCACTTACAGACCAGACCGCAATGGACTGTATTGACAAAGACCGCCGGTTCCAGGACTATGACAACTATCTGTGGATCAAACACGCAGGTGAAAACAATCTGGTCATCGGTACTCAGGCCCGAATCCTTTATCAGGACGGCGAGACAAGGAAAAAGATCGCGCTTGCCTTCAACCGTCTGGTACGGGAAGGCAAAACCGGGCCTATCATGATGGGCCGGGATCACATGGATACCGGAGGTGTGGATGCACCCTCAAGAGAAACCTCCAACATCCATGACGGCAGCAACATAACCGCAGACATGTCCGCACTTGTCTACGGCGGTGACGCTGCCATGGGAATGACCATGATGACCATGCACAACGGCGGCGGAACCGGCATCGGCAATTCTCAGAGCTGCGGCTACGGCCTGCTCCTGGACGGTTCTCCTGAGGTGGATGAGATCATCTGCCGTGCAGTGAACTATGATGTCATGTGTGGTGTCGCAAGGCGTGCCTGGGCAGGTAATCCCCACGCACTGGAAACTGTCTCTCTCTATCAGGAACCGGGAAATACACTCACCCTTCCTTTTAGCTGCGATGATCAGGAACTTTCTGAAATGATTAACGGCTTAAGTAAGTAAACAATTGTCTCATGCACCCTCTAAAGCATAAGGACATAAAACAGCCGCACAGTATGATTCTTCCGTATACTGTGCGGCTGTTTTTCTTTCCTGAACCGGCATGTGGATTTTACGGGCGGCAGGATTTGTTTATCGGTTATTTACAGTGATGATAGAATTCTTTCAATTCGGCTTTTACTTCCGGTGAAAGCTGGCTCTTTTTCACTCCCTGTACTGCCCCTTCCAGGCCATACAGACGGTGGATGCAGGCAGAATCATCGATGGCTTTGATCTTTAACCATGCCTGCCTGCTTCCTATTTCTTTTAACTGGTCATAAGTGGTGATTCCGACCTGATTGAGTTGTTCTTCTACCACCGGGCCGATATTCAGAAGCTTTGATAGTTCTCCCATCTTATCCCTTCTTTCGTTGTTTGTGTTTGATACCCTTTTATTCATGCGTATCCTGCATCAGAATCTCATGCTCAAAGTATTGTTCCTGAAAATGCACTGTCTTTTCTATCTCATCAATGCTGAATTTCATATTCTCAGGAGCTGCCACCCACTTATCCTCCACATCGTTTTTCCGGTGGATCACAGCGATGATAACACCCTCCGCGCATTCGACAGGTTCATGGATGCCCATAAAATAGACGTCCTGTTCCTCCTGGTCAGCAGCCAGGATTCCTTCGATATATCCATAATTAATGGGATAATACAGGTCTTTGTGTTCCGGATGATAGCTGCCCAGAGGCCTGTCTATGATCACTTTGACATGCATGCCCAATACCCTGTTCAAACTGTCTTTCATCTGTATTCGTATACCTCCAGAGCTCCGTTTTTCTGCGTATAATTGAAATACTCCTCGTTTGTCATATCCACAAAATAAGATCTGATGACCCGGCAGACTCCGCCATGGCTGACCAGTAAAACATTTTTACCTGCCTCTTTTTCTCTGATCTCATCCAACAGCCCATACACACGAACGGCAGTCTGCATCATGGATTCCCCGCTGGGATAACGGAACGCAAAATTTTTCTTATTCCTCAGAAAATCCTCATTTTTTCTATCCACGCCCTCGTAAATGCCATAGTCCTGTTCCATCAGTCTGTTGTCTGTGAAATAGGGGATTCCCATTCGCTCTGAAATTATTCTGCTGGTTTCCACCGCGCGGCGCAGGGGTGAGGAATAGATCATATGGATGCGGCACCCGGATACATTTTCGGCCAATGCTTCAGCCTGCTTATATCCTTCCGGGGTTAAATCCACATCTGTTCTGCCGCAGACTTTATGGAGGGCATTCCATTCTGTCTGTCCGTGTCTTGCTGTGTATATAATCATATGTTTCACCTCATTTGGGAATTTATCCACTGTAACCGAGGAAGCCCCTTTATCTGGCTGCAGCCGTAATCATTCTGTTTTCTTTTTATGGTTTACCGCATTAAACGGGCATCTTTTCCCGATACACTGATGGTTTTTTCTCGTAAACGTGCATATGATCTCATCCGGCAGTTCCATCTGAATCGTTTTGCCTTCTGCGTTTGGTAAATGCTCCTCTGCAAACTGCACGGCCTCTTTCATGGCAAGGAACGCATTTCTCTTGCAGCATCTGGGGCCGTCAATGGCTCCGATTTGTGCCAGTGCCCTGGATGTCATCTGATTGGAAAGACCCCAGCTTTTTCCGCTTAAAGGTGTGGCACCTGTGACGAGACTGACAAAGATCCCGGTGCTGACTGCTGCACCGCAGCATCCCCAAAATCCGCATGTACCTCCCGGCACCTGACTGCCGCGTTTTTTCATCTCTTCTATTACCGTATCCAATTCGATGTCACCGCCTGCATTTTTATAAGCTGCCAGCAGAGCAGCTCCCACCAGCACATGATTTTCCGGACCATGCATATGGATAAATGGGGTTTCCATCATCTGAACCGCAATTTCATACGGATTCTTTGATTTACTATGCAGACAGATCTCTTTTACGGCTTCAATCCCTTTTTTAGAATGGCAGGTGTCACATACATAGTGGCCGTCCGCACAGGCCGCATTACTCATAAATTTTTTATGGCAGTATATGCACTCCATTTCCACGCTTTCTTCATGATAAATTAACTCTTTGCCGCATACAAGACAGGCATTTTGACTCTTTGAATGTGCCATACTCTTCCTCCGCTTTTTTGTTTTGAGGTAAATTTTTCCGGTGTCCGGACACAGATATCACACTGAAACATTTATGCGCCCCGGATACTGACATTTGAATCAGCACAGTCTGCTACAGAGGGGCCTTCAAAATTTACCAATACCTCTTGTTATCTGTTTTTTATTATATCAGAGATAAGATATTATTTATATATCAAAATATATTTATAATCCTGGTTTTCCACATAAATCCTTATTTTCAACCACGTTCTAAGCCGGACTTACGCGCCGGAGCACAGTCGCCTGCGGGCATCATCCTGCAATGCATCTTGCAAAGGTATCCGTTTTCAGTACAAGTATCCCCGCCTCTGAGATACAGGATAATTTTCCGCTTCCCGGGAAGGTGATCCGTCTTTCCATCTCCACAAGATCCATGGATTCCGCCATGACATTGCCCTTATCATCTTCCGCAAATGCCGCAAGAACACAATTGTTCCACAGGCCCTAATTTGACTGCTCCGTCCTTTCTCCCTCCGCCCATAATATTATTGTTTATTATAACTCATTTTCAGAATATTCCCCTTATATATTTTAAGTGTTTTTTACAGTTATTTAAGATTATCCTGCGCATCATGCACCTTTCCCCGGGAAGGGACGGCAGCGTCCGGATCTTTTTGTTATATAGGGAGCCACGGATTCCTTTCCGAACTGCAAAAAAAAGACAGTGTCCGCATCACACTGTCTTTTCTCTGTATCTGTTATTTTACGCTGCCCTTCTCACAGCCTTCCGAAGTACCGGTCCCACAGCCAGCGCAGCCGCAATCTTGATCAGATCACCGGGCACATAGGGAATCACCCCGGCTGCCAGGCCCGCGCCAAAGGACAGATTGGCCTGAACGCAGAGCCATGCAGTCCCGAACAGGTAAGCCACCACGGTTCCCAGAACCATTCCTGCTGCCTGCAGCACTCTTTTTCCCTGAAATCTGTCCACAAAAAATCCGGCAATCAGCGCCATGAAAATAAATCCCACCAGGTATCCGCCCGTCGGGCCTGCCATTTTGCCAAATCCTCCGGCAAATCCGGAAAACACCGGAAGTCCTACCATTCCAATGAGCAGGTACACCAGATAGCTGACGGTTGCTGAATAAGTGCCAAGCACAAAAATGCTGAAATAGATGACCAGATTGGTAAAGCTGATCGGCACCGGGCTGAACGGCAGCGGTATGGCCAAGGGGCCTAAAATGCAGGTTACCGCTGTCATCAGTGCAATGATCGTCATCTGTCTGGTACTCATTTTCTTGTTTTTACTGGGCATTGCTGTTTCCATATACTTTTCCTCCGAGGTTGCAAAACTTATTTCGACTTTTCCGCCTGTTGTTCGACGGCATAAATCTTTCCTGATTTTATAGAAAAGCTTTTCTCAAACATTTTTTACGGTTTTACCGCTTGTTTTGTGGCTGTGCTTTTCTTTACATAAAGAAGTATAATCAATCAGCCTCCGATTGTCAACTTATATTTTAATTTAAGTTAACATTATAAAATCTACATTATTTCATTCACCAAAAATTCTGCTTTGTAAAAAACCGTCCTGCAAAGGGTAAAATGGTGCCCAAGCGAACAATCAGAGTTATGAGCAACAGCATGAAGTAATGAAACGAAATGAGCTATTAATTTGAATAGTGTTTGGCATCCCTTTTGTTATTATTGGGATCAGGAATATTAAAGGTAAAAAAATTGACAAATCCCGGGGTGTCAGCTGATTTCATGTAGGTTTGCGGGGTGTTCCTATGAAACAACCTGCCGCCTTTTGACGACGGAAATCGCTATCCTGGCAATAAATAATATCAGCGGTCAAATACTCCATCGGCGCAGAAAAAGAGCTGCGCAGATATTACTATCATATAAGCACAATTCCCTTAATTATAGTACACGTATCATATTGTATGGATTGCCCGCAGCCAAATTCCCGCCTATATCACACTGCTAAAGCCGATTGTCAATCGGGTTCAGTCATATCATAAACCGTATTTCTATAAACATCCGGTTCAGATAATATTCCTTTTTAACGGATAAAGTTTGTATGCTGCATAGCTTCCTTTTCCGGCATCCCCAGCCGCTCTTTCCCAAGTGCAATGGATTTTATAAGAAATGACATATTATTTGCCAGTGTCCGCATTCCCTGCAACCCTTCTGGCCGCCACAACACTTACTCTCACTTTCATTGTCTTATCAAAGGGCGTGCTGAAGAATAACCGGTCCAGAGATGACACCAGCGTGCCATTGGCGGACGCATAATATACCGGACTGCCAATAATAAGTCCATCACAGGCCTCAAACTTAGGCACAATCTCGTTGACATAATCATCAAACACACATTTGGCCTTCTCGGCACATGCCCGGCAGGCTGTACATCCCCGAATCCCTTTGTTTCCTACATGGATGATTTCACATTCACTATTATGTCCTCCTTTTTTCTTATGCAATCTCCACTTTTAATTTTAATTCTTTTGACTTTGCAGGCAGACCACACACTCTCATAAAATTGCACCATTGTTTTTTGTTACCCATTGCTGTACACTATGATTGTATCAACCGATTATAACTATCGGTCAAGAGATTTTTGTAAATTTCTATTTTTATTTATGTATGAAACGGGGGATTGGAAAATGTATACTATGATGCAGGTCTGTAAAGAAGCCAATATGACTTATCAGACCTTAAAATATTACTGTAATAAAGGATTAGTTCCTAATGTAAAACGAGATAAAAACAATCGCAGGATTTTTGATGAACGAGATTTGAAATGGAGCAAAAACCTGATTTGTCTGAAAAAATGTGATATGAACATTCAGGAAATGAAAGAATATCTGGATTTATGTATGCAGGACGAGTCTACGATTCATCAAAGGAAAGAAATGTTTACTAAAAAACGGAACGCTCTTTTAGCTTCCATTGAAGAATTGAAAGACCATGTTGAATATATTGACTGGAAGCAGGCGTTTTATGATGACGTTCTTTCTGGCAAACGTCCTTATGTCAGCCACTTAATACCTGTAGAGAAAGCACTGAGGGGAGAGCTAATAGACCAATGAAACACTGGAAAAATTTTTTCAAGTTTTACATCTTAAAATTACGAACTGTTAATATTTTTAAAAGGCTATTTGTTATGTTTATTTTTGTAACTTTGCTCCCTATAACACTATATGGGATTCTGCTCTATAATAAAAGCAGTGAGATTATTCAGGATAAAGTCAATCTTTCAATCAGTGAAGCATTAACACAAATAAGTACAAGTATAAATGAAAAAATAGAAAAAGTAAGAAATGACAGCATAGAAATAAGTTATCTTGAAGAAATCCAAGATGTACTTATCAATTACAATGATTATAATGAGCGAATGAAAAACAAAGTAAAAATAGCCGTTACCGATAAAATGAGCAAAAAATATGTCTTTGACAATATTGTATCCGAAATAACACTTTACACATTAACAGGAGCAAAACTCAATGTCTATGGAAATAACACGTTCACTGTAAATTTAAAATCTGATTATTTTAATGAATTTTTAGACATATGCCACTCGTACAACGGTGCATGTGTCTGGAAAGCCATTAATCATAATTACGAAAAAAGAATTGCTTCCGGTGTAAATAATGATAGAAATTATATACTTTTAGGTAAAGCCATCAAAAAAAAATCTGACGGTAAGATTATCGGATATATGATAATGGCTATAGAAGAAGATAAAATCCGAAATATATACGAAAAAATTTCCAGTACCATGAACATGCAGGTATTCATCATAGACAATAATGACATTGTTATTTCATCTGCCGATCTTAATACTCCCGTCGGAGAAATATATCCAAATAATAATGTACTTAAAGAAATTCAGGATTCCCACAACATTACTGGTAATAATTACCACTTCGCCGAATTAAATACAATGATATATAATTTTCCTATAGAGCAAGCGGAATGGAAAATGGCAGCACTTATTCCACTCACCTATCTTCAATCTGATCTAAAGATTATATTGAAAAATTTTCTTTTGGTAGGGTTTATAGGAATCATATTTGGTATCATTTTTACCTTAGCATTCTCCATTACCATAATCTCGCCAATCAACAAAATGATAACAGGAATTAAATCATTTGAAAAAGGAGACTTTTCATTAAAATTAGTGGAGGATGGAAATGATGAACTTACGATCCTAACAAGGCAATTTAACAAAATGGCCGAAGAAATAACTCAATTGTTGGATAATATAAAAATGAATGAGCGTCAAAAGAGGAAGCTGGAAATCCAGGCTTTACAAGCTCAGATCAACCCTCATTTTTTAGCAAACACTTTGAACACTGTCTCTTTTATAGCCAAGTTAAAAAAGGAAACATCCATAGAAACTATTATAAACGCAATTATTGAATTGCTCAGGGACAGCATGAAAAATGACGACAGCCTCCACACAGTACAAGAAGAAATCTCTTTGATCAAAAACTATATAATTATCCAGGACTATCGTTTAATGGGAAAATTTGATGTGGAATTCCAAATATCCCCACAGATTTTGGATTTTCAAATGCCGCGCTTTATCCTCCAGCCAATCGTAGAAAATGCCATTATCCACGGTATTGAACCTTCTTGCAGAAGAGGGCTCATCACTATAGCAGGCAAATGCAAAAATGACCAACTGATATTCTCTATAACAGACAACGGTGTTGGCATGAGAATAGAAGAATTAGCGCTGGACTCCAAAAATAATACTGTGGAAAAGAATTCAAGATTCAGCGGATTAGGTGTCAGCAATGTAAACAATAGGATAAAACTTATGATGGGTGACCAATATGGTTTAAAAGTTTTAAGTGAAAAAGGAAGTTATACAACTATCTTAATTAATCTGCCTGTTATCACAAAAAATCCTATATCCGAATCCAGGGAGGAACACCATGTATAAAATTATGTTAGTAGATGATGACCCCATAGTATTAGTACAATTAAAGAAAATGATACAATGGGAAACATTAAATTGTGAAATGGTTGCCGAAGCATCTGATGGCAAACAGGCAATAGATGCTTTCAATATGTATAAACCTGATATTATACTCACTGATATCAGTATGCCAAGATCTAACGGCATAGACTTGATCAATTATATAAGCAATGGATTTAAAGAGACAAAAATCATAGTATTAAGCGCATACGATGATTTTGAATACGTACGCAGCAGTCTGAAAAACGGTGCAGTTGATTATCTATTAAAATACCAGATAACCGAAAATAGTATCAATGATATTATCAAAAAAACTATATGGCAAATAAATACAGAAAATAAGGACAAAGATGGATTTTCAATCTCGAAAGAACGTGAGCACTTAATCTACGAGCTTGTCAGTAAAGAAATGCCAGATACAGATTACTTAGAAAAACTGATTCAAAAAACTGCCCTTGGCTGGGTGAAAGGCGAATTAATTCTTGCTATATGTGGTATTGACCTTTATTTTGAAGATTCCTCAAAAGTATCAATAGACGACACGACTATACGAATGTTAATAGATGAAACCATAAAATATTATCACAACTTCTTTCTGGTATCCTTAGATAAAGGTATTATTCTTTTGGTATTTCAGGCAAAGGGCAATTCTACAGATGAAGTTGTTGACCTTGCAAAACAAATACGCACTGTACTTAAAAGGTTTTGCAATCTGGACTTATCCTTTGTAATATCAGATTTTCTTTCCGGTCACAAAATGATCAAACCAAAAAGTGACTATATAAAGAACTTATTGCTTCAGGAATATTTTAAAGGAAATAAAAATTTTCTTTCTCAAAATACATCAATCACTGAGAAGAATATATTACGTTTCAGCCCAAAACAAAAACAGCAATTGACAGAATTAATCTTTCTGGGTCAGAACGATATCAATGACTATATTTCCAGACTATTTACCGACATCAAAAGCTCAGGAATAATGAAGCATCAATTGCAGGTATTTTATGTTGAGTTCATTAGTTATATCATTAAAAAAGTGAACGAATATCAACTTGACAATGCATTAGTTTTCGCAGAAACGAATCCTTATGATGTATTTGATAAATTTAACACTCTTGAGGATATGGAAAATTCCCTTATAGAAACCCTGTTTTCCCTCCAACGTCTGGCAAAGGAAAAACGCCAGGTATTAAAACAGAGCTCCTTATGTAAAAAAATATCTGATTATATAATAGAAAACTATCAGCATAAAATCAGCCTGCAAAGTATTGCAGAAAAATTTGCGGTCAGCCCCTCTTATCTGAGCCGCATATTTAAAAAAACCCAGGGTGTAAATATTATAAACTTTATAAACCAGATACGGATGGAACATGCCAAGGAAAAAATCCTGCAAGGTAATACATCACTTCAGGAAATCGCCCTGGACGTCGGCATACATAACTACAACTATTTTTATTTACTATTCAAAGAAACCTATGGGTATACACCTTCTGAATATATTAAAATAGTTGAACAAAATAATGAGAATAGAGGATAAATTTGTTAATGGTAAATCAATAGCTGCTTGTGTATGATATATCTATCAAAAAGATTAATGACGTCATTAAATTCAAGAAAACACACAAGAAGGAGAAGATTTATGAAAAAGCAGGTTATTTCTTTGTTGCTTTGCGGCACATTAGCCTTTTCTGCACTATCTGGCTGCGGTTCAGAATCCAAAGATGCCTCATCAACAGAAAGCGAACAAAATAAGGATGATAAGCAGACTAAGGATACCAAGGATTCCACCGATAATGTAACTACACTTACATTTTGGACTTATGTGGAACAGCATACGGAATTTATGCAGGATGCGGTAAAAACATGGAACCAAAATCATCCGGATGAATTAGTTGAATTACAGACTGAAACTTATCCAACTGAAGATATGCACAGTAAACTGCTGATCACTTTGCAGTCCGGAGATGGAGCTCCCGATCTGGTTGATGTTAATGTTGCAAGATTCAGTGATTTTGTTCAGGGTGATTCCGAAGTTTTTGTACCACTGAACGATATTATTGAACCTGAAAAGGAAAATTTTCTTGAACCGGTATTGGATATTTATAATTATGACGGAAATTATTACGGTATTGAGTATCATGTAGGTGCCCCTATCATGTTCTATAATACGGAGATTTTGGATCAGGCAGGAGTAAAAGCTGAAGATATTATTACATGGGATGACCTGCACGAGGCAGGAAAAAAAGTCCTTGCTGCTACTGGAAAGCCAATTATAACCTTTGAAGTAAATGACTCCTGGAGTTACTATATCATGACTGGCGAAAAAGGTGGAGATTATTTTGACAAAGACGGTACCTGTATTATAAATAGTAAAGAGAATGCAGAGGTACTTGATTTTATGCTGAGTATGCTTGAAGATGGTACCGCTGTAACTACTCCTGGCGGTGGTTTCCATACTGAAGAATATTATGGTTTCATGGCCCAGGAAGGAGCCGCATCTATGCTGGAATGCCTGTGGTATATGGGACGCTTCACAGA
This sequence comes from Blautia caccae, assembly GCF_040095955.1. NCBI lineage: Bacteria > Bacillati > Bacillota > Clostridia > Lachnospirales > Lachnospiraceae > Blautia > Blautia caccae. Next base: position 140,942 of record NZ_JBBMFP010000001.1, read on the forward strand.
CTATATGCCGGAATTAAAAGGAAAAATCCAAGTGGCAGCACCGCCTGTATGGGATGAAAACAGCCAATATCCGGTTTTTGGCGGAACCGCGACAAGTATCACAACACAGTGCAAAGTACCAGATTTGGCAAAACGCTTTTTGGCTGAAGCTAAAATAAGTAAAGAAGGTGCCGCGAAAATATGGAATGTTCTTGGATTTGATCCTCTCAGATGGGATATTTGGGATACTGATGTAATGAAAGAGACCAATAAATATACTGACTATTTTGGCAAAGATATCTTTGACGTTGTCATCAGCATGAAAGATAAATTCCATACATCCAATATCACTGCATCTCCTAAATATTCTCTGGCCAACTCACTTATTTCCAGTGACATCCTGTTTAGAGTTTTAGGTGAGAAAAGTGCAACTCCTGAGGAAGCATTAAACAGTGCTGCGGATGAGATAAAAAATGCTCAGTAACTAATAATCATGGGCTGCCGAAATTGTCCTGCGGCAGCCCAATCTTTTTGACCGGGAGGGTTATTTATATGAAACGAAAAATAATAATAACTCAGAAAACCGCACCTTATATTTTTTGTGCACCATTCATTTGCTCTTTTTTAGTTTTTATGCTGTATCCCATGATCAATATGATATATACAAGTTTTTTCAAACTGGAGGGTATTAATACATATAATTTTTCCGGGTTGGATAACTACAAAAGGCTTGCCTCTGATCCTCATATTAGTGCTGCCATTTTTAATAGCCTGGGGTTTACGGTTGGTATCATTATCGTAAATATTGTACTGGCTTTATTATTGGCCGTACTTTTAAATCATAAATTTACTCCTCTTAAAAATATCTTCCGTTCCGCAATCTATATCCCGGCATTGACATCCATTATAGTGGCAGGCATTTTTTTTCGTCTGTTTTTTGCAAGCAATTCTGACACCCCGTTGAATACACTTATGCAGTTTATCGGAATGAGCCCCAAAGAATGGCTATATGATACTAAAATAACCGGTATTGTTGCTCTTGTATTTACTTCCACCTGGCGATATCTGGGAACCAATGTTTTATATTTTTTATCCGCTTTGCAAACGATATCACCTGAATTATATGATGCCGCCCACGTGGATGGTGCCTCTGCCTGGCAGCGTTTTCGCCACGTCACACTGCCCGGTGTAAAACCCATTCTCATTTTTGTAATAACCATACTTACATACGGTGGATTAAGAATGTTTGGAGAGAGTTATGTTTTATGGCCAAACAGCAAAACTCCCGGGGACATCGGATTGACTATTGTACTTTATATATACAGGACTGCCTTTGGACATTTTGATATGGGTTATGCTTCCGCAATGTCTGTAGTTTTGTTTATCTGCCTGATGGTATTAAACTTTATTTATATTAAAACCTTGGGTATAGGCAGGAAGGAGGAAAAGAGATGATAGATAAAAAGAAAAAACAGTTATATCAGATATTTGTAACTTTTATGCTCTGTATCATAGCTGCCATATCTCTGATTCCTTTTATATATTTGATTATTACTTCTTGTGTGAATGATATGAGCCTTGTTTTTAAAAACGGTATTGCTCTAAAAATAACATCAGATATGCTGGACATAGGCAACTACAAATTACTCTTTACTGATAACAATGGCATGTTTTTCAGTTGGTTTAAAAATAGTGGTATCATAACTATTTTATTCACAGTGCTCTCTATCGGTTTTTCCTCCATGGTGGGATATGGTGTTTCCATGTACAAATTTAAGGGAAAACAATTATTAGTAGTTCTTATCCTCAGTACGATGATGATTCCCGTAGAGACACTTATGATCCCGTTATACAACGAAATAAAAAGCTTTAACCTGTTAAATACACATTTAGGAGTTGTCCTTCCTTTTGCAGTCTCAGCATTTACAATTTATTTTTTTATGCAATATGCCCAATCACTGTCTCCGGAATTTATGGATGCAGCACGGATTGACGGGTGCGGAGAAATAAGAATATTTTTAACAGTAATGGTCCCATTAATGAAACCTGCCTTTGCCTCCATGACTATTTTGCAGGCCACAAATGCATGGAACGACTTTCTCTGGCCCCTTATTGTAATGTCCAAAAACGAAAATTTCACTTTGACAGTAGGACTTCAAACCTATCTGTCACCATATGGAAATAATTATAACCTGTTGTTTGCCGGAGCAGTTTTATCTGTCATACCTGTTATGATCATCTTTTTTGCCTGCCAAAAATTGTTTATGGAGGGTATGATCGCGGGTGGCATCAAAGGATGATCTGTATAAATAGTAAAGGAGATAATTTATGGAAAAAAGATTTCATATGCTCAGACCTGAGCAAATCATAGAGCAAAGAGATAAATGTCCGGTGGCATATATTCCGCTTGGTACCTTAGAATGGCATGGCTTACATAATCCAATAGGCGCTGACGGACTGCAGGCCGAAGAATTAGCTTTGAGGTGTGCTGATCAAGGTGGTGTTGTTTTCCCAACTGTTTATTATGGAGAGAGCAGGGTAAATTCTTTACTTGAAACAGACCCCAAATATCAGGCTGGTATTTGTGAAAGACTGTCATTAAACAAAAACCAATTTGATGCAGACCGCTTTCCCTACAGTGGAATCGCACAGATTGAACATTATCAGCATCATTTGATTCATATTATATCAGAAGCTGCGTCTTATGGTTTTGATCTGGTAGTCTTTGTTATTGGTCATTATCCATTAATAGAGTCTGCACGCAGTGCAATTATCTTATACAATCAATGGGCTTACGATAAAGAATGGAAGCGTATAACAGGGTTGGCTGCCGCAGATTATCTTTTACTTAAAGACGAATATACTTCTCCAGGTGATCATGCAGGGGGATGGGAAACTTCTCATCTCTTAGCCTCTCATCCTGAGACAGTAAATCTAAAAGCTGCAGCAAATGAATTACAGTATGGAATCATGAGCACACGAAATCCTTTGCATGCTACAGCTCAATTTGGCAATGAAATTTACGATGCTGCGGTAAAAAAAATAACAGAGCATGTTTTTTTATGCCTCAATAACCCTAAACCATATATGGGACATGGCATACCCTTAATTTAACCTGGATTATTCATTTAGCAGCTTTTAGCGGCACGTAATGCTGCATTGTTACAGCATTTTCATTATTTAAAATCCGCTGAACAGACGCATCCCATTTCCCGGATGACAGACTACCCCCTGCTCCCTGAGCCGCAGAAGGTACTTCAAAATTCCTCCCTCCTTATGCTGCTTTCTGCCAGCCGGTAACAAGTTAATAGAAAAAAGCTGCGCAGATATCTAAGCGCAGCTCTTTTCATACATTGTAATTTTCTATTTTACAAGCCTGAACCCAGCCCGGTTCTCTGTCCTGCTGTCCGTTCCCGCAAATACCAGAAATTCCCCCGCTTCGCTGGCAAATCCATTCTGTTCCGTATGAAACCTGAGCATAGGCTCTTCTACCGCAAAGATAATTTCCCGCTCCTCTCCCGGTTCCAGGGTAACTTTTTCAAACCCTTTCAGCTCTTTTACAGGCCGGACCACGCTGGCCGCCATATCCCGGATGTAGAACTGTACAGTCTCTGTTCCCTTCCGTTCTCCGATATTTTTAAGCATTACTCCGGCATGGATGGTATCCCCTTCTCTCATCTCTGCTTTATCAAGCTTTACCTGAGACAGAGAAAACCGTGTATAGCCAAGGCCATAGCCGAAAGGATAGAGTGGTTCGTTTGGAATATCAAGGTATTTGGAGCGGAAACGCTCCTGTATTCCCTTCCGGTCCGGTCTTCCTGTGGAAAACTCATTGTAGTGGACAGGCACCTGGCCCACACAGTACGGAAAACTCATGGGCAGTCTGCCGGAGGGGTTTTCTTTTCCCGTCAGCACGTCCACTACAGCGCTGCCTCCCTCCGTCCCGGGGCGCCACACCACCAGCACGGCTCTGGCCTTTTGGCTGATTTCCCTTATATCCAGGGGGCGGCCGCAGAACAGCACCACCACAATATTTTTATTCACCCTGTGTACTGCCCTGAAAAGCTCCATCTGCACCTCCGGCACTGTGATCTGGGCACGGCTGGCTGCCTCACCGCTCTGCAGATAATGCTCTCCCAGTGGCATAATGACAAGATCTGCCTCTTTTGCCGCCTCCACAGCCTCTTTTCGCATCTTTTCCTCTTCCTCACGCGTCATGATCCCGCATTCATCCCCCGTAAATCCGGTCAGCCTGGCTTCACTCTCTTTACTGTCAGACCCAAGTACAGGAGCGCCTTTTAAATATACCGTATGGCTGCCATCAAAGACCTTCCCCGCTGCCTCTTTGATACTTACGCAGTCCTTGTCATCTCCTGTAAAAGACCAGCTGCTCTTTATCTGTTTACTGTCCGTATAGGGACCGATAAATGCCGTTCTTCTGCCCATATCCAGAGGCAGAACGCCGTCATTTTCCAAAAGGACAAAAGATTTCACAGCCGCTTCTCTTGCCAGTGCCCTGTGTTCCGGACACAGGAAAATTTCTTTTTCCTTCTCTGTATCAGCGTCTTTGTATGGATTTTCAAATAATCCCAGTTTATTTTTCAGTTCCAAGATCCGCATGACGCATTGGTCGATCCAGGCTTCCTGTACAACACCCTCCTCAGTGAGCTTCCTCAGATTGGCAGCGTATACATTTACATTTGTCATCATATCAATATCCACCCCGGCCTCAAGAGCCTTTACCGCTGCCTCCCGGCTGTCTTCGGAACAGCCGTGGGCAATGGTTTCCAAAATGGCGGAAAAGTCTGAGATCAGCACGCCGTCAAATCCCATCTCCTCCCTCAGGATATCACGCATGAGCCATCTGTTGGTGCTGGCCGGAATGCCGTTCACTGTGTTGAAAGAGGTCATGACCATGGCAGCTTTGGCATCAATTCCGGCCTGGTAAGCGGGAAGATAATACTCCCGGAGCGTGTTTTCAGACAGCTCCACCGTGTGATATTCCCTCCCCGCCTGAGGTGCCCCGTAGGCCGCAAAATGTTTAACACAGGCAGCTACTTTATAAGGCTCCTTTAAGTCATCCCCCTGAAAGCCTTCCACCATGGCTCTTGCAAAAAGACTGTTCAGCCAGGTATCCTCCCCTGTGGACTCCATAACACGCCCCCATCTGGCATCCCGGACCAGATCCACCATAGGTGCAAAGGTCACATGAAGGCCTGATACAGCCGCCTCCTTCGCCGCTGCTGCCGCACATCTTTTGGAAAGCTCCGGTTCAAAGGAAGCTCCCTGTCCCAGCGGAATGGGAAATATGGTCTTCATGCCGTGTATAATGTCCATCATAAAGAGCAGCGGAATGTGGTGCGGATGATTCTCCATATAGCGCTTCTGTATTTTGATCAGTTTTTCCGCCCTGCAGGTTCCCAGTATGGAGCCTGCCATACGGACATCCTCCCCGGTCACCCCAAGCTGTACTGCCGGACCTGTGAGAACGCTGTCTGCGTCCTGATAAAAGTCTCCGGTAAGCTGAAGCATCTGATCGATCTTCTCCTGCAGTGACATGGTGTCCAGCAGTTTTTTTAATTCTTCCTGTTTCATTTTCCCGCTACTCCTCTTCTTCCTGTTTTCTCTCCCTGAGCTGTTCCAGAAGTGTGGTAAATCCCAGTAGACTGTCCTCCTGCCCCTTTGTCTTATTCCGCTTCTGCCACAGATTCCTGTGTCTTTCGCAGAGGTCCTCAATCTCTTTTTCCAGTCCGCTGCCGTCCTCCAGCCCGTAACACAGCGCTCTGGTTCTGGTGGCAGCCCGTACCATGGCAAGCCCGTTTATCATCTCCTCTTTCAGAAGAGTACCATCCGGACAGGCAGGGTCTGCTTTCCGAGCCTGTACAGCCAGCTCATCCAGATACTCAAGAATTGCCTCTTCCTCCATCCCGCTGCGCCCTGCATATGCCTCCTCACAGGGAAGATATACACACGGTTCCACGAAAAAGCGCATGGAATCCACCATATTTTTAATAGACGCTTCAAATCGGTCTCTGCTCACACATCCAGTCTGCAGTGTCATAAACGCCAGCGTTCTGCATGGGAATAAAAACTCTTCTTTTCGGCTGTATCTTCCGGCCTCCAGACACAGCCGCCCGAAAATGCCCGTCTCATCCCTGAACACATACCGGTTAAGAGCCTCTGCCAATTCCTCCTCCGTCACAAGTTCTCTGTTCCAGGCCCCTGCAGCTCCATACAGAATGCCCGGCAGGGAAAACAGGGAATACTGGAGATGCCCGAAATCACCCCAGTCTGTGACCATCAGCCCTCTGGCATGAAAATCATAGGCAGCAGACACCGCGTTCTCCGTACATTGCATCATGTTATCCGTGATTCCCGTAAAACTGCACCAGCTGTTTGTACCCGGGCAGAGATAAAATTCAACGCCTGCCCTCTGCAGCCTTTCCGCCCGTCTGCGTACCGGGTGTTCCTTCTCATATCCCCAGTCGAGAACGATTATGTCTTTCGGAAGCTGCGCTGCGGCATCCTCCTCTTTGCTCAGGACATCTCCCCACATCATCATGTTATGGCCACGGGCCTTAACCTTTTCACTGAGCTTTTTTACATAGTCCAGATAAATGCTTACAACACCCTCTTTTTCGGCTTTGTCTTTATTTTTTCCATACCCCAGGTCAAAGGTCTCATCCAAATCCGCATGAAACATTCGGGAATGAAAACATGGCAGCAGATCATCCAGCATCTGTTCGATCAGCTTCAGAGATTCCGGGTTTGTGGGGTCCATTGTTGCAGGGGGAAGCGTGGTTCCCTTTATCTGAAGCCCACCCGGATTTTCCGCCAGATGTCCGAAGGCCTCTGTCTCCAGCCAGGCATTCATATGCCCCAGGCAGTTCTGATTGGGAACCAGTTCTATAAACCGCTCTGCGCAGTAGGCATCCAGTTCCCTGATCTCTGCCGGTGTCAGGTAATCCTTTGCCCTCTTTTCCCACACCTCCGAAAAGGATGGATAAGCAAAAGAAAAGCCCTCCACATAGAGCTGAAACTGGTTTATCTTAAGGCCGGCCAGCAGGTCGATCATTGCTTTCAGACTCTCCACTTTCGGTACTTTCCCCCGGGAAATGTCTATCATCACGGCCCTGTCCCTGAGACCGGGGAAGTCTTCTATACGGCAGCAGGCTATTTTCCCTTCAGAAAAAAGTACAAGCTGGTGCAGCGTCATCACAGCATAAAATGCCCCTGCAGGGGAACCCCAGGATATCTCAATCCCCTCCTCCGTGATTTCCAGGACATACTGCTCTTTCTGCATTTCCTTTTTTTCCGTAAACTGTATCGTATCCTCAGTACCTGTTACTTCCGGCCAAATCACAGCCAGCGGCGCTTCCAGTCCTCCGGGCATGCGCTCCTTAGACACTGCCGCCTTTTTTACAAAATATCCGGCCCTCTGCAGGTAAACCTGAGGCTTTGGAATAAGACATGGTTTCTCCATCTGTTTTTCTCCTTTATTCGTAAGTTCAATATAATGGTATTTTTTCTAACCCTTCACAGCGCCCATAGCGATTCCCTTGGCAAAATATTTCTGCAGGAACGGATATAGGATGAGGATCGGCACCATGGCAATAAAAGCAATGGCCATTCTGACGCTGGTACTTGGCAGAGGCCCCATGGACATGGCTGTTGTGACTGTGGAATTGCCGCTCTGCAGAAACTGGATATCACTGATCATTTTGTTTAACAGATTCTGGATGCCCCACAGATCCGGGTCTGATATATAGTAAAGACCATTTGTCCAGTCATTCCAGTATCCAAGGCCTGCGAACAGCCCCACAGTCACCAGGATCGGTTTTCCCAGAGGGAGCACGATTTTTGTAAACACCGTAAAATGACCTGCCCCATCCACCTCCGCGGCTTCATAGAGAGCCTCGGGGATATTGTTGGAAAAATATGTCCGGATCAGCAGTACATTTACGGCACTCATCAAGAATCCCGGAACGATCATGGCGAAAATAGTATTTTTTATATGAAAGGTACCTGAATACATCATGTAAGTGGGCACCAGACCGCCGTTAAACAACATGGTAAAAAAGACAAAGAAGGAAAAAAAGTTTCTCCCCGGCAGTTTTTTCAGAGACAGGGGATATGCCAGCATGGAAGACAAGATCAAATGCAGTGCGGTTCCCACTATGGTAACGCCGATGGTAATGGCATAAGCCCTGAAAATTTTATTGCTGTTGACAAAGATATATTTGTATGCTGCCAGGCTTAATTCCTTCGGAAACAGGGTGTATCCGTCCCTGACCAGTGTGCCTTCCTCTGTTATGGATGATATGAATAACAGGAGAAACGGTAAAATGATAACAACTACAAGAATAATGAGAAATATATTTGCAAGGGTCTGATAAACCCTGTCGTGTCTGCTGATATGCATCCTTTCACTCCTCCTTTAAAACAGCGCGTCTTCTTTGCTGATCTTCCGCACGAACAGATTGGCAGCCAGTACAACCACAAAGCCGATCAGCGACTGGTAAAATCCGGCGGCAGCAGCCATAGGAATATTTCCCGAATTCAGCAAAGCACGGTAAACATAGGTATCCAGTGTATTGGTCGTGGAATATATCAGGCCCGAATTCTGGGGCACCTGATAAAACAGGCTGAAATCTGAATAGAAGATACGCCCGATATTCAGCATGGTCAGGGTGATGACACTGCTCTTGATCCCCGGGAGCGTAACATTTCTGATCTGCTGCCAGCGTCCGGCACCGTCCAGTTTGGCTGCCTCATAGAGGGACGGGTCTATACCGTTAATTGACGCAATATAGATCAGGCAGTTATATCCCATGCCCTTCCAGAAATTCACCAGGACCAGAATGAACGGCCAATACTTAGCCGAAGCATACCACTGCACAGGTTCCATGCCCAGCGCTGGCAGCAGACTTTTGTTCAGAAGACCGTTCTCATTGGACAAAATGGCAAACACAATGTAGGAAACGATCACATAGGACATTAAAAACGGCAGCAAAATAGAACTTTGATACAGGCGCTTTAACCTGCGCGAGGCAATATCACAGATAAGGATCGCGATCAATATTCCGGCTGCTGTGTTGATGATGATAAATGCCAGATTGTACAATATGGTGTTCCTGGTGATGACCCAGGCATCCTTTGTCACAAACAGATATTCAAAATTTTTAAGCAGCGGATCTGCCCAGTCACTGTGCCAGATCCCGTCCGCGAAATTCACATTCTTAAATGCAGCCACCAGGCCCGCCATGGGTATGTAATTGTTGATAAACAGATACAAAAGTCCCGGCAGCATCATCAGATAAAGAGGTACCCAGCGTTTCCATTTTCTGAAACGGCTCTGCCCCGCCGGACGTCCGTAAACAGCAGTATTTGACATAAAAAACTCCTCCTGTGGTAAAAAAGAGGCACCGCCATTACCAAGCGGCGCCCGTGATATGTTTTCTGATACGATTACTGTTTAGCCAGCCAGTCATCAAGCTGCTGCTGTTTGGATTCCATGACCTTATCAAGACCGGCTGCTTTCAGGTCAGCCAAAAACTGCGGAAGTACCTCGTCCGGATTCACGGAACCTGTGTTCAGAGCATCAATATACTGGCCTTTCACATTGTCCAGGGCAGCAAGTTCATTGGCAAGGGCGGTGCCGTCGTAGGTAAACCCATAAGCACAGGATTTTCTTGCCTCCTCATTCAGTTTCATGACCTGCTCTCCCACATCCAGAGGAAGTCCTTCCCATACATCAGAAATGTACTGGTTCGGAAGCATAAATCCGAAATAAGCGTTGTAGGGATCACTGGATTTGTCCACTCCATCCGGGAAGGTGACATGTCTGTCCTCTGTGAGCTTGTAGTGTTCTCCCTCGATACCCCAGTTCAGAAGGTTTGCCGCTTCCGGATTTCCATAGATATAATCCAGCATTTGGAACGCTTTTTCCGGCTGCTCGGAGTTGCGTGCCACTGACCAGTAAAAACCTGCCGTAAAGCTGCTGGTGGTAAAGGCATCGTACAGCGGAATCACCGCCATCTCTGTCTTATAGGCAACAGAGGCCTCATTGGCTATTGCCGGCTGATAGGTGGAAACCAGGCTGAAGGCCTTGCCATTGCTCATCTGCACCTCAATGGAATCTGTGGTGGTGGCAGCGTCCTTTCCGATCCATCCCTTCTGTGCCCAGCGGTACTGACGGTCTAGAAATGCTTTATACGCATCACTTGCATACCAGTTTTCCACCACCGGTTTTTCGCCGTAGTTGAGCAGTACCCCGTACCCGTCTCCCAGCGGGTCACACTGATACCAGTCGGAGTCGAATTTCTGTCCCTTGCTCATAGCCAGCATGGCTGCCTCCGGATGATTCTTGGCAACCACCTCATATACCCCTTCCAGGTCATCCACTCTCTTAATATCCTCTTCCTGAAAACCGGCCTCCTCCAGCCAGTCTTTTCTCACCATGATGGACGCCTGGCGGTACCAGTCACAGACATTTGGAATGCCGTACACGAATCCGTTGATATTTGCCACTTTTGCGTTGTCACCCATATTTTCCTTAATATTGGTGCCGTATTTGTCTATCATCTCACTTAAGTCGTAGACGGCCTGGGTGGAGACAAAATTGGCTGCCTGATACGCCTGTCCTACCATCAGGTCCAGCTTTTCCCCTCCTGACAGCATAAGGCGCTGCTGCTCATTGGCATTGGCCCAGGGAACCAGCATAATATCCAGCTTCATGTTCAGGTCCTTCATGGTCAGCTTATTGATAGCCTCCTCCACCTTCTGTTCATCGTCCTGTGTGTTTCCGATGAACATCATAGTCACTGTGTAAGGCTCCTCCCCGCCATCCTGTTTGCTGCCGGCGGATTCTGTTTTGCTTTTCTCTCCCGTATCCGCAGAGCTGCCGCATCCGGCCAGCATGGAAACTGCCAGCACGGAAGTCATGAGTCCTGCAATCCATTTCGTTTTCATCTTCATTCTCCTTTTCGTATTTCCAGGTCTCTGCCTGTTTTGTGGTTTCATTTTACTTCCGGCCCAAACCACTTTCAATCACAATACCGACATCCTGTTATCACAAAAACGTGCTCCTTTGCAAAGCCCCGAAATACGTCGTTTTTCTTATACTTCCCCATCGTTTTCGTAATTGAATTTGCATTTTCAAACGTGTATAATTAAACATTACTATAAATCCTGATAAAATCACAGACTAAAATCCGGGAAAGGACAAATATGAAAAAGGAACACAGGAAAAAAACACATTCCGCCTTCGGACGGCACAAACTTCTGCTCTGTATGGTGGTGGCTGCCACAGCTCTGGAACTCAGTGTCAGTGTGTGGGCCATCCATATGGTACGAAAACAAACGGCCCAGAACGCCAGTGTTATGGTCCAGAACCGTATGGAACAGGTGGAGAATAATTTTTTCATATTGAACCAGCATTTAAAACAGACCCTGGTGACCCAGGGGCAGGGCACAGCCCTTTCGCAGGCTCAAAGCGAAGATTCCCTTACCAGGATACAGGCGCGGCAGACGCTGATCGACAGCCTTATTTATATATCGGGAAATTCCGGAAATGACTACTCACTTTTCTATTATTTTCCCAAAAGCAGGGAATTTTTAACTGCCGTACACTCCCGCTACATTGCCTATCCCCAGAGAGAAGGGCTGCAGGACGCCGTGATCCAACTTCTCGACTCCGGCTATCACCCCAGCAGCGTGTCGGACCAGTGGACCCTGCTTCCGGTGGGGGATACCTATTATGCCATCCGTCTTTATCAGTACCAGGATGTGTGGAACGGAAGCTGTATTCCGGCGGAGGCCCTCATCAAACCTCTGGTGGGCATCTATCCCAAAAGTGTCAGCTTCCCTGTACTCTTCACAGAAAACGGAAAACTTGCCGCCGGTGCCGGGAATCTTTCCCGTGAAGGACTCTCACCGGAAAAAGCCCTTGCAGGCCGCGGACCTTTCTGGCATAAAGGCCAGCGGTGGCTGGTGGTGGATTCCTCTGTATCGGACACCGGTTTTCAATTGAAGCTGTTCATCAAGGATTATGGGCAGTTCGAGAAGGCTGTGCTGTTCCAGACCGGGGTTCTGGTGATCATCGTTATCCTGTTAAGCGCTGTCATACTGGCCATGTCCTACACCCAGAAAAAGATACTGCGCCCTCTCCGCCTGTTTACGGAAAGGCTGAAATCCTATGATCCGGATAAGCCGGTACTCATAGAGATGAGTTCGGAACTGGAGGAATTGTCCGCAGCCAGCAGGCAGTTCAACAACCTCACAAAAGAAATCAACCGTCTGCGTATCCGTGCCTATGAGCAGGAGCTGGAACGGCAGAAAATACAGATGGACTACATGCAGATGCAGATCAAACCGCATTTTTTCCTGAACAGCCTGAATCTGATCCATTCCATGGCCAGCCACGGAAACTGTCAGGACGTAGCCCGGCTAAGCGAGATCACAGCCAGTTATCTGCGGTACATTTTCCAGAGTGATGTTTCCTGTGTGGAGCTTGGACAGGAACTGAATCATCTGCGTGACTATCTGTCCATTATGGAGATCCGCTACCCGGACCATTTCCAATATGAGATTTTCGCTGAGGAGGAGGCCTTGCTGCAGGCAGTACCGCCCCTTCTTCTCCAGACTTTTGTGGAGAATTCCGTCAAGCACGGAATCACGGCGGATACCAAAATGGAACTGAGCATCTCCGCTTTGATCGAATGCACGGAAACATCCGGGCAGAGGGAAATGCTGACCATCTTTATCACGGACAACGGTCCCGGATATCCCCAAACATGTCTGGATGTATGGGCTCAGGGAAAAGACCTGGCAAGAAGCGGCGGCTCTCATATCGGAATCGCCAATGCTTCCAAACGTCTTAAGTTGTTTTACCATGAAAATGCTGTGATGAAATTATACAACAGTCCGCTGGGAGGCGCAGTGACAGAACTGCACCTCCCCTGTAAGGAGGAGCAAAATGAATTTACTGCTGGTTGATGATGATGTGCTGATGCTCCAGGATCTAAAGGAAATCCTGGACTGGAACGCGCTTGGGTTCCAGAAAGTCTATACCGCCGAAAACACCGCCTCAGCCCTGAAAATGATCGCCCAGGTTCCTGTGCACGTCATTATATGCGACATTGAAATGCCCGGAAGCAGCGGGCTTGATTTCATGGAGACACTGCAGAACTCGGAAAGCGGCATCCCCTGTATTCTTCTGACAAGCTATGCCCGTTTTGAGTATGCCCGGCGTGCCATAGACTTAAATGTGGTGGAATATCTGCTGAAGCCCGTCTCCGCGGAACCGCTGCAAAGCGCGGTGGAAAAAGCTGTACAGAGGTTAAAGCTGTCCCGCCAGATGAGCACGGCAAAGAAATACAGCCAGTATTGGCTGGATGAGGAAAAAAATACGGCGGAATATTTCTGGAACAAAACTGCCCGTGGTTTTCTGGCTGAGGTCTATTCCCTGCCCCGGAAACTGGGATACGGGGAAACTCAGCTTTTCATTCCTGTTCTGATCGAAGCCTTTCAGGATGACAGACGAAGCCAGATTGATGACCCCATGTGGGAGTATGCTGTCAAAAATGTAGGTTATGAAATATTGGAACAGGAGCACCTGCTGCCCCGGTGCGTCATTTCCCTGACTCCCGGCCGCTGGCTGGCTGTGGTCAGCATCGTAAGCGGACCGGAGACAGACCTCTCCCCCCTGGAAGAGCGTCTGGATGTTCTGCAGGATACCGCGGGAAAATTCATGCATATGGAACTCAGTATCAGTATGGGCAATGCCGTGTCCTATAGAGATATTTACCGGGAAGTGTCGGAACTTGAAAAGCTGCTGGACAGCACCATGAACCGGAGAGGCAGAATTTTGTACAAAGATCAAACTCTCCCCCGCGGCACCACCTGCACCCAGTCCGAGATCAGGCTCTGGGAGACTCTGCTACAGTCCGCGGACAAGGAAGCCCTGAAAAAAAGCCTGTATACCTTTCTGCAGTCCAAAGCCTCGCTTCTCACACCGGAAAATATGCAGGAAATCCGTCAGGATTTTGCCCAGATGGTGTACAGCTTTTTAAAACAGAAAGAGATCCAGGCCCACCGGCTTTTCGGTGATGCCGAAAGTGACCGCCTCTATCAAAACGCAGTCCGGAGCATTGACCATATGTACGCTTACTGCAGTTACCTGATCGACCGCGCCCTCTGTTATGCCACTATCACTGACAATTCCAAAAGCGCTGTGGAAATCATACAGAACTTTTTAGATACCCACTATGCAGAGGATATCCAGAGAAATGATCTGTCTGATATTGTGTTTGTCAGCCCTGATCATCTGTCCCGGCTGTTCAAAAAAGAAACGGGCCTGTCCCTTATGCAGTATGTAACGAAAAAACGTATAACGGCTGCGTGCAGCCTTCTGGCGGAAAGCCGTATGCCCATCAACCGGGTGGCGCTTCAGGTTGGCTATGGTAATTTTGCTTATTTTTCCAAGATTTTCAGGGAGATCACCGGAATGACTCCCATGAACTACAGGAAACAGTCCCAGGCAGCAGACAGCACCGGCAAAGATTCTCCTCCCTTTTGAACTTCTTTCTCCCCTCTGCATACTATACAATAGATTCTCCCGTCCGGGATTTTCCGGTCGGTAATGGAGGAAAAAATGTCTCTTACTCCGCTTTTTACCCTGTCTCTGGATGAGACAGGGATTGTCAAATCCATTCTGACGGACAATGCCAGTCCGGCGCAGCAGCAGACCATCAAACGCCTTATGGATTTAGGTCTGATTGAAAACACGAAAGTTACCTGTGTTGGAGTGAGTGCCTTTGGAAGCCCCAAGGCTTTTCTTATCCGGGGCGCTGTCCTGGCTCTCAGAAAAGAAGAGGCTTCACTGATTCTTGTTAAAAAAATCCGGGACAGAAGTGTGCTGTGACATTCTTCTGTCCTATGAATTAAGAGGTGAATAGTTCTGAAGAAAGAAAAGAAAAAGGAGGTTCCCCTCCGTAATATAGCATTGATCGGCAATCCCAACGTAGGCAAAAGCACTGTGTTCAACGCGCTGACCGGTATGCATCAGCATACAGGGAACTGGTGCGGTAAGACAGTGGAATGCGCCGCAGGAAACAGGAACTATCGGGGACGGGAATACCGTTTTGTAGATTTGCCGGGCTGTTATTCCCTCTCCTGCCGCTCCAGTGAGGAGGAGATCTCCCGTGATTATATCCTGCAGAGCCATCCCGATGTGGTGGTGGCGGTCTGCGATGCCACCTGTCTGGAAAGAAATCTCAATCTGGTTCTCCAGATCTGTGCTGTTACCCCCCATGTGCTCCTGTGTGTAAATCTCATGGACGAGGCCAGAAAAAAGCATATCCGCATAGACTTTCTGCGGCTCCAAAAAGAACTGAAGATTCCTGTTATCGGCATAACGGCCAGGAGCCGGAAAGGCCTGGAACGCATATTCGGGGGGATTGAAGATGCCCTTTCCAACACAGAGGCCGTTTCCCCGGTTCCCGACATTTACCGCGGAAACGCGGAGATGTGCTGCGCTTCCGCGGAATACTGCGGCACCTATGTCCAGCAGGCCGCGGCGATCTGCAGGGCCTGTGTCACTTTGGAAAATCCGGATTATGCCAGAAGGGACAGGAAACTGGACCGGATTTTCACCAGCAGATGCACGGGGTTTCCCATTATGCTCCTGTTCCTGCTCTGCATTTTCTGGATCACCATTGTGGGGGCAAATGTCCCCTCTGACCTGCTGAATCAAGGGCTGTTCTGGCTGGAACCGCGTTTTTACCACGGCCTTCTCATGCTGGGAGTTCCTGAAATCCTTTGTCAGGTTTTGATCTACGGAGTATATCGGGTCGCAGCCTGGGTGGTAAGCGTGATGCTCCCTCCCATGGCTATTTTCTTCCCGCTTTTTACTCTGCTTGAGGACTATGGGTATCTTCCCCGTGTGGCCTTTAATCTGGACCACTGTTTCCAGAAGTGCTGTGCCTGCGGTAAGCAGGCGCTCACCATGTGGATGGTTGATATCAGGATATGTCCCTGCCAAACCTGAAATAAATCCTCACAGTCTGTTCCTTTATACGCCCCTGTTCCGTTTCCCGGAAAATTCCCTGTCCGATCTCAATATGGTCGATAAAATGAAAAAGCAGCTCCCTGGATAATTCCTCCGGCTCCGTAAAGCCGTGCAGCATCTTTCTCAGCTGTTCCATGGCATCCTCCTTTTTTTCTGTGCTTGTATCTCTCCTCAAAACCTCCATCTTAAAAGAAACCTCACGGTTCTCGCTCTCATATCTCCTCAGCAGTTTCTTCATCCGCTCCTCACTGAGCAGTCCCTCCACATGGTCCTCATAGAGTTTTTCGATCAGTCTGTCCAGCTCATGCAGGCGCTTTTTTAGGGCGGAAAGCTCTTGTATCCTGTCTGTCTGGATATTTTGTTTTTCCAGGTACTTCCGGGCATGCTCCAGAATTTCACGCTCCTCCTGTTCGGATATCCGGACAGACTTTTGGATAGCGGTTAATACGATACGGCAGAGCGTATCATAATCCATAAAATGATTGGTACACCCTTTTGTCCCATAGAGTTTATACGCGCCGCAGGCGAGATTCCCGGAGGCGTCTTTTTTTCTTGTTCCCACAATGGACATATTCCTGCCGCAGTCTGCGCATTTGGCAATCCCGGAAAATATATTCGTAAACTCCCCTTTCCCGGCGCAGGTGCGCTGTCTGCTTCTGCGTCCCGCCATGGAAAATACCTCCCGGCTGACCAACGGCTCATGTGTGTGTTTTACTACGTACCAGTCTTCTTTTGGATTTTTAACGGAAGTCCGGCTTTTAAAAGATATTTTTGTAGTTTTTCCCTGAGCCATATGCCCCAGATATACCACATTGCGCAGCATTTTCGTGATGGTCGATGATGTCCAGCCTCTCCGCTTTTCAAACTCCTCCCCTTCTGCCGGCCTCTGATTCCGGCGGTATTCCAGAGGGGTAGGCACCATCCGCCGGTTCAGTTCCCGCGCAATGTCAATAGGCAGGATACCCTCCGAAGCCTTAAGAAATATTTCCCTTACAATCTTTGCCGCTTCCCTGTCTATGACCAAATGATGTTTGTCCGCAGGGTCCCGCATATAGCCGTAAGGAGCGAATGCACCTACAAAAGCCCCCTCCTGCATGTGAGTGGTAAAGGATGAACGTATTTTTTTGCTGATGTCCCTGGCGTACATCTCATTGATAATGTTTTTAAACGGAGCGATATCCGTACAGGGGCTGTCGGAATCGTATCCGTCATTGATGGCAATATACCGCACCTTTTTCGTCGGAAAATAAATTTCTGTATACTGTCCGGTTTGAATATAATCGCGCCCCAGACGCGACAAATCCTTGGTGATCACCATATTGACCCTGCCGCTTTCTATATCCCGTATCATACGCCGGAAATCGGGGCGTTCAAAGGTGGTGCCCGAAATGCCGTCATCCACATACTCATCATAGACAGGATAATGATTCTCGGCTGCGTAAGCCCTGAGCATTTTTCTCTGCGTAGTGATACTGGCACTCTCGCCCTTTCCTTCATCATCTTTTGAAAGGCGCATATAGAGAGCCGCAAAATACTTTCTGTTTTCAGGCAGCATATGATTTCTCAAGTTATTCCCCCTTCAGAGCAAATCTTCCGGCGGCAGGTATCAACTGTCGGCAGCTCCTATTTTCTCAGTCAGTATCTCCAGCAACAGCTCCTTCAGCGCGGGTCCGTCGGAAAATCTTACTTCCGCAACAATACCTGTGGTTTTCTCATCCATATCCTATCCCTTCTCACATTTTACATAGAAAACTATGCATAGGTTCTTCATAGATAATTTATGATGCTCTGCTTGTACGGTATGATATCTGCTGAACCTCAAAAACAGGGTTTCTTCCCGAAAGATTCTAAAAGGGGCTGCGTACTACCGGCTAACCGATAATACACAACCCCTTTCATAAAAAATCAGCTCTTATTCAACAGAAGCCTTCAGACAGTTGTCACTGACAAGACATGCTGCCACACCACACTGATCGAATCCTGCTTTGTCACGCCAGATTCGCCGGTCCGAATCCCAAAGGCAGCAACTCCTTTAATGTATAGATATCATAATGTTCCGTATCTGTGGCCAGGATTATCTGGAAACTCTCCGGATCACAGAATTCCATCATCACCTGCCGGCATACACCGCAGGGAGCCGCGTACTCTGTAAGGACACCATTTTTCCCGCCCACAATACAGATGGCATCAAACTCGCGCTCGCCTTCGCTGACCGCTTTGAAAAATGCCGTTCTCTCCGCGCAGTTGGTGGGGGTATAAGATGCATTTTCAATATTGCAGCCCTTATATATTTTCCCCTCCGGTGTATGGAGCGCTGCCCCCACTTTAAAATTAGAATACGGCGTGTATGCGTTCTCCATTGCCTTAACCGCCTGTTTGATCAGTTCTTTTACTGGAATCATAATCTCACCCCGTTTCAGTCTATTTCCCGTTGTCACTGCTGTGCCTTTGCAGCCTTTACCAGACGGCTGGTGCCAAGGCGGTCCGCCCCCAGTTTTACAAACGCTTCCCCGTCGGCAAAGGAGGAGATTCCTCCTGCTGCTTTTACTTTCTTGTCGCTTCCCGTGTGTTCTCTCATAAGCTTCACATCGTCAATTGTTGCCCCATGGGTGGAAAAGCCCGTGGAAGTCTTGATGTACTCCGCGTCTGACTCTGTGACTGTTCTGCACATGCGGATCTTCTCCTCCTCTGTGAGCAGGCATGTCTCAATGATGACCTTCAGAAGTTTTCCGCCGCAGGCTTTCTTAACCGCCTGGATTTCTTCCTTAACCAGATCATATCGGCCCTCTTTCACCCATCCCAGGTTGATGACCATGTCAATTTCCTCTGCTCCGTTCTTCACAGCGTCCGCAGTCTCAAAAATTTTCACTGCAGTGGTATTGTACCCATTGGGAAAGCCGATAACTGTGCATACCGGCATTTTGTCTCCCAGGTACTCTGCTGCCTGTTTCACATAAGACGGCGGTATGCAGACAGATGCCGTCTGATAAGCCACCGCGTCATCGCATATAACCTTTATTTCCTCCCAGGTAGCTGTCTGTGCCAGCAGTGTATGGTCAACTTTACTTAATATTTCTTTCTGTTCCATTCTGATATCCTCCTCATAATTTTTCACTGTCATGATATTCTTCTATTCTATTCCGATACTGTCAGTTTGTCCAGACAGGAAATCCCTATAGTACCATCCGGCATTGTTACATGAAAACTATCTGCTATGGTGGCCCCGATCCTTGCAAAGTCACTGCTCTCCTCCAGCTCTCCCCCGCACTGAAATGCAGGTGAATACGCCAGAAACGGAACCTTCTCCCGTGTGTGGTCCGTCCCGGTATATGTGGGGTCATTGCCGTGGTCCGCTGTCAGGATCAGCAGGTCTTCTTTTTCCAGACTGCCAAGCAGTACGCTCAGTTTTTCGTCAAACTGTTCCAGCTCACGGGCATATCCCTCCGCGTCCCTTCTGTGTCCCCACAGGGCGTCAAAATCCACCAGATTCACAAAGCAGAGTCCGTGAAATTCTTTCCCCGCCGCCTCTATGGTCTGTTCCATCCCGTGAAGGGAGCTTTTTGATTTGTATGCCCGGGTAATCCCCTCTCCGTCGAAGATATCCTTGATCTTCCCGATAGAGATCACATCACAGGATGCCTCTTTCAGCGCATCCAGAACCGTTTTCTGAAAAGGCTTCACCGCATAATCGTGACGATTTGCCGTGCGTTTGAACTCTCCTTTTTTTCTGCCTACATAGGGGCGGGCGATCACTCTGCCCACCATCCATTCCTCCCGCATGGTCAGCTCCCTGGCGATCTCGCAGTAGTGGTACAGGTTCTCAAGACCCATGGTCTCCTCATTTCCGCAGATCTGCAGGACGGAATCCGCGGAGGTATAGACAATGAGGTGACCCTCATTCACTTCTTCCTCCCCCAGCTCCTCCAGGATCTCCGTGCCGCTGGCGCTTTTATTTCCGATGATTTTTCTTCCGGTGCGCTTTTCCAGCTCACGAATCAGTTCTTCCGGAAAACCATGCTCTGTAAAAGTCTGGAAGGGTTTGGTAGTGCGAAGCCCCATCATCTCCCAGTGTCCGGTCATGGTATCCTTTCCGCTGCTGGCCTCTCTCATGGCCGAATAATAGGCAAGAGGAGACGGCGTACTGTCAACCCCGTTAAGGGGAAGGATATTCCCTATCCCCATTTTCTCCAGGATGGGAATCCGAAGAGGCTGCCCTTTCCTGTATCTGTAATCCGCTATATGGCCCAGGGTATTGGCACCTGCGTCTCCGAACTGCACCGCATCCGGCATAGCCCCTACACCCAGGGAATCCAGCACAACCACAAAGATACGTTTGAATTTCTCCATAATCTGTCTCCTTTATTCTGCTCTTAAATCAGTTTCACATTCACATATTCAGCTTCTATTTCTGACGCGTCGGCGATTCCCTCATCCTTTAAAATGGTGATCTCATTATCCGCTATCTTTTCGTATATGGCGTCATACTGCTCCTGTGTAAATACCGTAAATCTGGAAGTTTCCATAGGAAGCTGCACGCCATCCTCTGAGGCATCCAGCGTAATGCTCTCTCCGCCTTTAAATTCCCCGTTATAAAAATCCGTCAGATAGTCATAGACTGCTTTGCTCAGATTTTTCATGGCAGAGGTCATGACAGTCTCCGACTCTGCGCTCTGGTCCACGTCCACGCCGATCACCTTTTTCCCTGCGTTTTCCGCTGCTTTCATGACGGAGTTGCCCACAGGGCCGCCGCAGGAGAAGATCACCTCTGTACCCTCATTGTACCAGGATGCCGCTTTAGCCATGTTCTCCGGGGATGCCTCAAAATTTCCCACATAGGTGTACTTCATATCAATACTGCCCGGAGCCATGCCTTTTTCTTTTGCCGCGTAGTCCGCGCCCTGAATAAATCCATAGCCATAACGGATAACCGCCGGAACTGCAATCCCGCCCATAAATCCCAGTTTTGTGCAGCCTTCATAGACCGCCGCATAACCTGCCAGAAAACCCGCCTGCTCCTCCGCAAAATAGATGGACGCTGTATTCTCCCCGATATCCGGTTCTGCAGAATCTGCGGAATGAGGCGTCCCGTCCAAAATTATGAACTTCACCTCCGGGTGCTTCTGCTGCATGGTGTGGATGGGAATCTCATACAGATACCCCGGACACACCACCACCTTGGCGCCGCCTTTTGCCGCCAGATTGATGGAGGTGGTAAATGCCTCATCTGATTTCTCAGTGGGCTGATAATACTTATGGGTAATGCCGAATTCCTCCGAATATTTTGCAAGTCCTTCCCATGATCCCTGGTTGAAAGAACGGTCATCAATGCTTCCCACGTCTGTACTCAGGGCCAGCTCCGCGCCTTTTCCGCTGCTGACCTTTGCCGCCTGCTTTGCGCCCAGCCCGCATCCTGTCAGGGATGCACAAAGCGCTGCCGCCAGAAACAGACTTATCACTTTTTTCATCATTCTCTTATACCCTCCTATCTGCTTCCTTTGTCATATGGAATGCCTTCCGCCTTCGGAGCTTTTGATTTGCCGGAAGAAAAGGCAAGTACGATCAGTGTGACCACATACGGCAGCATTTTATAGATCTCATTGGGTATGGGCAGGTCCTTGATGACCGGAATCCCTGAGTACGCGCTGGCAAGTGTCTTCAAAATACCGAAGAAAAACGCCGCACCCAGAATCCCCTTAGTCCTCCACTGACCAAAGATCAGCACTGCCAGTGCCAGGAAACCGTATCCTGCCACGCTTGCATTAAAATTGGTGGAAGTCGGTATCACGAAGATCAGTCCGCCCACACCTGCAAGGACACCGGAGATCAAAACCCCCGCATATCTGATCTTATACACATTGATTCCCACAGAGTCCGCTGCCTGGGGATGCTCGCCGCAGGCGCGCAGCCGAAGACCGAACCTGGTCCTGCTGATCAGAACGGAGGCTGCAATAAAGATCAGTATTCCAATGTAAGTGGATAGATAGCAGTTCTGGAAGAACATAGGCCCAATAACCGGAATATCTCCCAGAACCGGCACCTTTTCAATATGGAAGGTATCCGTAAAAGGAACCTGGGATTTTCCCTGTACCATTCTCGCCATAAAAAGAGCAAAGGCCGGTGCAAACATATTCAGCGCCGTACCGCTGATCGTCTGGTCTGCTTTCAGATTGACGGAGGCAAACGCATGGAGCAGAGAGAATAAAGCGCCTGCTACCGCAGCCACTAAAAATGCCAGCAGAAACAGCCCCTGCCCGCTCAAACGGTCCTGAAATACATTGATAAACCCAATGCTGATAAACGCGCCCATAACCATAATACCTTCCAGAGCGATATTGATCACGCCGCTTCGCTCAGAGAACATTCCGCCCAATGCCACGATCAAAAGGGGAATGGAAAAAAACATGGTCTGCTGTATCAAAAAATAGATAATGTTCATGATGCTGTCTCCTCCCTTTTCGATTTCTTCGTCCATCTGCGGATAAATGTCTTAAACAGCAGGGAAAATGCCCCAAAGTATATAATGGCTGAGATGATAATATCTATCAGTTCAGGTGTAAAGCTCAAAAGCTGAAGATTATAGCCGCCAATAGTGATATGCGCAATGAAGAGGCTGGCTAACAGAATACCAAAGGGATTGGACAATCCCAAAAGTGCAACGGATATTCCTGAAAATCCCTGAGACGCGATCACATCCAGCACCTGCATATGCTTTCCGAAATCAGACAGGTATAAAAGTGCTCCGCCAACACCTGAAAGTGCGCCCGCAATAACCATGGACAGTATGATATTCTTTCTGGCATTGATGCCTGCATAACGGCTGGCATCCGGGTTCTTGCCACAGGCTTTCAGCTCATACCCGAACGCCGTCTTATTGATCAATATGTACATTCCCACCACGAACAGGACTGCGATGAGGATTCCGATATTCAGATTGGCCTCCGGAAAAAGCTTGTCCAGACCTGCCTTTGGCAGATAAGCGGTCTTCGCAACCGAAACACTCTGGTTGCCAGTCTGGTCGTAGACCGTCTTTGTGATCAGCAGGTTTGTCAGATAAAGGCCGATATAATTCATCATGATAGAGGAGATCACTTCATTTACATTTGCCACTGCCTTTAAAAATCCCGGCACCAGGCCCCACAACGCACCGGCCGCGGCTGCGCCTAAGATTGCGATCAGCCAGTGGATACTGCCCGGAAGTCCGGTGCACTTCACGCCAATGAGAACCGCCATATAGGCTCCCACGGTAAACTGCCCGGATGCGCCTATGTTAAACAGCCCTGTCTTCCAGGCAAACCCAACAGAAAGTCCTGTCATCACAATGGGGGTTGCCAGATAAAGAGTCTGGGATATCCCGCTCATGCCGTCCACAAATCCGCCCTGTAAAATCGTGAGGAAACCGGAAAACATTTCATTGGAGTTGGTGATCAGAAGGATAAACAGTCCGAACAGCAGCCCCGCTGCCACCGCCAGCACGGAGGAGAGAAAACTTTCCACTCCCTCATTTCCCTTCTTATTCTTTTGTTTTAACATGCCGCATCCCCCTTTCCTGTTCCGGCCATATAAAGCCCCAGTTCCTGGATCGTCACATCTTCCGGCTTCACATCCGCAACGATCTTCCCTTCATACATGACAAGTATCCTGTCACTGACATTCATGACCTCATCCAGCTCAAAGGATACTAAAAGAACTGCTTTCCCGGCATCTCTCTGTGCTATGATCTGTCTGTGTATATATTCTATGGCCCCCACATCAAGGCCGCGGACCGGCTGAACCGCGATCACGATCTCCGGGTTTCTGTCCAGCTCCCTGGCGATCACTGCCTTCTGCTGGTTGCCGCCTGACATGCCTCTGGCAATGGACTCCGCGCCGTGGGCACTTCTGATATCATAACGCTCT
This sequence comes from Blautia caccae, assembly GCF_040095955.1. Taxonomy (NCBI): domain Bacteria; kingdom Bacillati; phylum Bacillota; class Clostridia; order Lachnospirales; family Lachnospiraceae; genus Blautia; species Blautia caccae. The sequence goes on from NZ_JBBMFP010000001.1 coordinate 164,886, forward strand.
ATGAGCTTCTCCGCATATTTGTCGATTTCATCAAATCTTAAAAATCCATGCTTATCAAACTGCGGGGTGTAATAATTCTGGAGGATCAGATTCTCCTTCAGTGTGTAATCCAGAACCATTCCATGCTTGTGCCTGTCCTCAGGAATATGGGCCATACCGTCCAGACATTTTCTGCGGATACTTTCTTTTGTGATATCCTTACCATTCAGAAACACCTGACCCTCGTCGATCCCCATAAGCCCGGTGATCCCGTAGACAAGCTCTGACTGGCCATTGCCGTCAATTCCTGCAATGCAGACGATCTCTCCCTTCTTCACCTCAAAGGATACATGGTCCACCACATTTTTGCCTGTACGTTTGGAGCGGATCGTCATATCACGAACCGAGAGCGCTGTTCCCAGAGGCTTCATTTCTTTCTTCTCCACGACAAAGTCCACTTTGCGGCCTACCATCATTTCGGACATCTCCTCCTTGCTGGCACCTGCCACATCAATGGTTCCGATACAGCGTCCTTTTCTAAGTACGGTACAGCGGTCTGCCACTGCCTTGATCTCAGCCAGTTTGTGTGTGATGAACAGAATGGATTTTCCTTCGGATACCAACTGTTTCATGACTTTCATAAGCTCATCGATCTCCTGGGGTGTCAGCACAGCGGTGGGTTCGTCAAAGATGAGGACATCATTATCGCAGTAGAGCATTTTTAAGATTTCCACTCTCTGCTGCATTCCCACCGTGATATCGCTGATCAAAGCGTCAGGGTCAATTTTAAACTTATACCGTTCGCTCAGCTCCACCACCTTTTTTCTGGCCTCATCCATTTTCAGGAAACGGTGTTTTACCGATTCATGTCCGAGCACGATGCTCTCCAGCACCGTAAAATTATGTACCAGTTTAAAATGCTGATGTACCATTCCGATTCCCAGCGCATTGGCATCGTTCGGGTTATTGATCGTCACAGGCTTTCCGTTCATCCTGATCGTTCCCTGCTCCGGCTGGTACAGCCCGAACAGTACACTCATCAGGGTGGACTTTCCTGCACCGTTTTCGCCCAGCAGCGCGTGAATCTCACCTTTTTTCAGTTTCAGCGTAATGTCGTCATTTGCCTTGAAACTGCCGAATTCCTTGGTGATATGTTCCATTTCAATTACATACTGCTCCACTTAAAAACCTCCTCCGCCGTGTTTCAGCCTCTCCCCTCTCTTGTGTGGGATTCCAGCCTTCTGCGTTATTTATCTTCCCGGATCAATATTCTCAGCGCTTCCACAGCCACCTTGATAGCAGCATCCGTATCATGGACCACCGGATTGGAAAGCCCCTGTTTCTCACGTTCCTGATTGGCTACTACCAGGAAATTGGAACCGCAGCGCACTCTCAGGTAGTTGGCAACCACAAACAGTGCGGCCGACTCCATCTCTGAAGCCTTGCAGCCAAGTCTCAGCCATGCCTCCCATTTGTTCATCAGTTCGTAGCTGACCGGCTTTGTCTCCGGCTCATGCTGTCCGTAAAATGCATCCTTGCACTCCACAACACCTGCGTGATACTCATATCCGCAGTTTTTGGCTGCTTTTACCAGCGCGTTGGCCACGCCGAAATCAGCGACCGCCGGGTATTCAATGGGGGCATATTCTTTGCTGGTACCTTCCATGCGGATGGCGCCTGTGGCAACCACAATGTCTCCGCCCTTTACATTTACATCCATACCGCCGCATGTGCCCACACGGATGAAGGTATCTGCCCCGCTCTTTACAAGTTCTTCCATGGCGATGGACGCTGACGGCCCGCCGATTCCCGTTGATGTGACGCTGACTTTTTCTCCGTCCAGATATCCCGTATATGTCACATATTCTCTGCTGTCTGCCACCAGTACAGGGTTGTCAAAGTATGCCGCGATCTTACTGCATCTCTTAGGGTCTCCCGGAAGAAGCACATATCTTCCCACATCCCCTTTCCTTATATTCAGATGATACTGCACACCCTCTTCTGCGTAATTCATATGTATTTCCTCCTTGTTTGTACCTGTATATTTTTTCTATACATGTATATTACCACTTGTATAATTTTCTGTCAATCAAATTACTATGCATAATATATACAATATTTATCCGCTAATTTTGTGCATATTTTACAACTTTATCTGTTAAGGTGCTTACATTTATCCGTCAAATATTAGACATGTTACTCTTTACAGACCTAGTGTAGAGCCAGTGCAGGATGCAGAGCACATAGCAGTATACCCAGATCTGACTGAATAATTAGTACATGTTTTCAAATTGACTAATATAATGTAAAGTTGTATAATTGTCATATCTTATTTTGATATTACCATATTGCCGACGGAGGAGAATGATATGAATGAACCACTAGACAACAAGGTTCCCAAAACAGGAATGTCCGAAGAAAAATCAAGAAAATTGAAGCATGTAAAGGTCTATGATCAGCTCTATGCCCAGATTCTGAGCGGGGAATATCCCAGGGGATCACAGCTCCCCAGCGAGCCGGACCTGTCTAAAAAGATGGGGGTGAGCCGTATGACACTCCGCCAGGCACTGGCTCTGCTCAGAGAAGACGGGCTGATCCACAACGTACAGGGAAAGGGTAATTTTGTACAGGAAACAAAGAAGGCGCCTGTAAAAGACTTCACCAATCTATGCAATCCTGTGTTCCAATGCGGCCAGACCATAACAGAGACGGAGACAGAATACCGCCTGGAACCTCCCACGGATTTTATCAGCAATATCATCGGCAGGAAAACCCCTGTAGTCGCCATTATTGACCGGTGGTATAAAGACCAGCCGGGAAGCACATTTGCCTACTCCCTCAGCTTTATCCCTATCGAGACAGTTACCAGGTTCAATATTGACTTTACAGACACGGACAGCCTGACACAATTTCTGAACAAGGATGTATACAGCCATGCTGTCTCCTCCACTCTGAATCTGAGAGGATCAGACACAGGCAACTTCACGGCCCAGAAATACAGGCTGTCCGAAAAAAATACATTTCTGATGATACAGGAAAATCTGTACGATGACTCCGGCCTCACCCTGGCAGCTTCCAAGCACTATATCCCTCTGGAATCCTGCAACCTGGTACTGACTTTCCGAAAATAGACTCAGAAACCGGAAACAGACCCAGAGGCCGGAAACAGCTCAGAGAAGTGATACCGGCCCGCAGACTGCGCAGATTTCCCTGTCAAGAGCCTCATAAAAATCAGCCATATGTTTTCCGTCAACCAGAGCATGGTTACACAGCACGGATACTGGCATCAGGACTTTTTCCTCCTGTTTGTAATACTTTCCCCAGGTGATCCTCGGATTGCTGTCCGCAGGAATGGGGACAGGCTGGATAAACGAGGTGTAGGTCAGCCAGGGAAGCGTTGAGATAAATATTTTGTCATTGCTCTCCTCCCTGTCCTCCTCAATACTCCTCTCGCTTTTTGCCGCTTCCTGCGCCCGTACAGCGTAGTCCAGATAATCAGGAAACGGCATACTGCTTTCCAGAGTACAGTAGCAGTATGTTCCATCCTCCAATGCCACTGTGTGTGACGTTCTGCAGGATTCATATTCTACAATACTGTTATTTACAATACGCTGCCTGAATTCAGGGACACCGTTTGCCGCCTTTGACACGCAGTAGCAGAACGTGAGAAAAAAGGGCAGTTTCTCTGCCTTAACCTTTTTTAATAAATCTGTTATCTCAACATTGACTGTTACTCCCACGTACGGGTAAGATAAACTGTTGAAATAATCAAAGTGGCTTTCCCGTTTGTAATCCTTTAAAATTCGTTTTTTTCTTTCCATAAATACCTCCTGAAATAAAGCACCAAAAGTACGCCCGGCGGACTTTCTGCTGCATGAATAAAAAAGCCGTAAACAGATGACTATAATCCAAAGAATTATAATCAACTATTTACGGCAGTTGGTAGAAACGCTCAACCATATTATGAGCTTATATAACTGTTTTCATTATAAACGATTGCGGTTATGATTGCAATGCAAATTCCAGGATACCTTCCCGCATCTCGAAGCGGATACCATTTTCACATTTCTCTCTCCGTACTTCCCCGTCACATCTGATGTCATTGACATGCATGAGCTGTACAAAGACATGTTCTGCCTGCCCCTGCAGCTCCAATGTTATATTTTCTCCCATGCGTTTCACATTCAGCTTAAGGACCGGCTCCCCTGAGGTATTATAGACCCTGCAGTCCTTTTCAAACGCTTCGGGTATTTCATACAATTGAAACGTCACCCCATCCGCGTAATCATAGACCGGAGTATCCTCCTCTGCGCCCACCGGGAGAATGGTTCCCGGACGGACAAACAGCGGCATATGGAAATAATCATAATTCCGTCTGTACCACTTGCCGCCCTCCAGGATTTCACTGTCCAGATAATTGGTCCAGCACCCATTTCCCGGCAGGAAAAACTCCGCCTGGCCCTCTTCATTGAAAATAGGGGCGACCAGCAGGTCACTTCCAAGCATATACTGGCGCTCCAGATGCAGAGAAGTGGGACACTGTGGGAACTCCAGCATCATGGCTCTCATCAGGGGAATTCCCTCCTCCAATACCTGCACACTTCCGCTGTACAGATAAGGCATCAGCCTGCATTTCAGGTTCGTAAATGCCTTCAGCACCCTGCAGGACTCCTCATCAAAATACCAGGGTGCCCGGTAGCTCTGCTCCCCGTGAAGCCTGCTGTGCGTGGACAGCAGGCCGAACTGCACCCATCGTTTATACAGGTCCGGTGTTGCTGTCCTGCAGAATCCGCTGATATCGTGGGCCCAATACCCGTACCCTGACTGGCAGAGTGACAGACCGCCCCTCAGGCTTTCCGCCATGGAAATATAGGAAGCCTCATTATCCCCGCCCCAGTTAAAGGGGAATTTCTGGGTTCCGGCCGTAGCAGATCTGGAAAATACGCATCCCTCCCCCTTCTTCTCCTGAATCAGCTCATAAACCGCCTGATTATAGAGATAGGGATAATAATTATGCATTTTCGCAGAATCTGAACCGTCAAAATAGACCACATTCGTTGGAATCCGCTCTCCGAAATCCGTCTTCAGTGCATCCACTCCCATATCCAGCAGAGCACCCAGTTTGCTTTGGTACCAGCGTACCGCCTCAGGATTTGTAAAATCCACAATTGCGATCCCTGACATCCAGTTATCGGACTGCCACACATCCCCGTCCTTTGTCTTCAAAAAGTACCCATTATCTTTGCCCTCCCGGAACAGATAAGACTCCTGGCTTATATATGGGTTGATCCACACACAGACCTTCACGCCTCTTTCATGGATAGCATCCAGCAGCTTTTTGGCATCCCCGAACCGCTTTGACCAGACAAAATCACAGCATTTAAAATCATCCATCCAGCGCGCGTCGAAATGAAACACGGACAGTGGAATGTCATATTCTTTCATCTTGTCAATGGTATCCAGTGTGATCTGCGCGTCTGAATCCGGCATCCAGCTTGTGGAGAGCCACAGGCCGTAGGTCCAGGCAGGGGGAACCGGTGTCCTTCCCGTGAGGGCCGTGTAATTTGACAGAACCTCTTTCGGTTCGCTGCCCCCGATCACCATATACTCCAGTTCCTCCTCCTGCACTGCGATCTCCACGTGGCGCACACTCACATTGGCCACCTCAAAGCCCACTCTGGCAGGGGTATTTACAAATACACCGTAGCTTTTGCTGGACAGATAAAAGGGAATATTCTTATAAGCCTGATTTCCGTTGGAACCTCCGTCACGGTTCCAGCAGTCAACAGACTGCCCGTTCCTGATACAGGAAGTAAAGCGCTCTCCCAGACCGTAGATATATTCTCCCACATCCAGACTCAGCATTTCCCGAATATAGTTTTCGTTTTGGCTGCTTCTGCCGTTTCTTCCATTATAGTCACACAGCTTATCTGCCTCATATTCCGCGTCTGTGACATAAGCCGTTCCCTTTTCCCCGCATCTTGTAAGGAAACGTCCGTCGAAATAAAAAGCGATTCCAAAATCTCCAGTTTTCCTTACCACTGCTTTCATCCTGCCGTTTGTTACAGTGATTTCCTGCTCCATCTCGCATACTTCCATATCCCGATAGGAAACATCCAGGTCAAAGTATGGCCCGCACTCCTTTTTGCCTGTAAAATGATAGGCCTTGACGGCCAGTATGTCCGCTTTCGGGGCAGTGATGGTAAAATGAAGGACCGGTCCGGCTATCGTATCCCTGAGTGACCGTATCTCCGTACAGGGCACCATGAAATGTACCTGATTCTTCTCTGCCCTCCACTCCCACAGGGAATGAGCCCTGTGAAGCTTATATCCGTTTCTCGACTCCCATAATCCGTCTGTAAACCGCATTGTCAATCTCCTTTCAAACTATGCATAGCTATTGCCTATTCCGCTTCTGCTGATATTTCCATTGTAAGCTATCCTGTTTGATTTTCCATTACAAGTTTGCGATACTGCCATGACTAATTCGTCTTTTCAGAACTCTTGGCTGTCTCCCGGATTCCCTCCTCCATCATGCACAGAGCTTCCAGCGCACTTCTAAAATACCTCCTCCTTCCGTCCGCGCCCCTGAGCTGCCCCTGCCAGCTGTTATGCTGTGTGCAGAATATCTGCAGAAGATAAAAGCACGCCGCCTTTTTCCCAAATCCGGAATCCTGCAGGGAATGAAACTCCGGCAGTTCGGCAGTTCCTGCCCGGCTGTTTTCCAGATAGGATAAAACTGTGTTTATTTTCAGCAGCATGTCCCCAAAATCATGAAACCTGAGTATTTCACTATAATTGGGGTTCATGATCCATCCTTTCGGCGTATTCTCTCTGATGGTCTCCACATGAATAAAAAAATCTCCGCCTCTCATTTCTCAATCCTCCTATGTACTGTCGGTTATCCCATGTGATCTTTTCATTTATGGGTTGAGTACATAATGGTGATTATGCCGTAAAATTACAGTTCGAAGCATTCTATATCATATACCCAAAAACTGTAATGTCCTTTCTATCATTGAGAAATGCAGCCATATTGTTTTAGAAACACATGAAAAGCAGACCGGTGTGCGGAAAATAACGGCTCCGGTCTTTTTTCCATGTTCTCTTATACATCAGGCGTCTAAAACCGGCAGAAAATAAGCCGGCGGATCAAATATTTGTTTTTCTTAACCAGGTATGTTAGAATATCACTATGTAACTTTCATTGAGGATTCCAGGTGCATGATGGCATAATCACCATTATGCAGTCAATTCATGTAGTGATAACAAGCTTCATCATTTCAAGCTGTCTTAAATGTTCTCTTCCGCTTTCCATTGTATAGATACGTGTCGTGGAAATATTTGCGTGCCCTAATAAATCCGCCAGTTTTACCAAATCCTTCTCCAGCATATAATAAGCCTTTGCAAACAGATGGCGCAGATTATGGGGAAACACCTTTTTCGGCTCCACCCCGGCACTTTGGCACAGAGATTTCATATCTCTCCATATATTGTTCCTGTCCAGAGGTCTGCCGCTTTTTGTGCGGAAAACGGGACCGCTCTCAATACCGGTCTCTTTGCAGTAACTCCGAAGCGCGCGGCATAAATCCCGGTGCAGAAAAACGGTACGGCTTTTTCCTTTACACGCTACGAATGCCTGTCCCGTACTCAGGGCTTCTTTCGTAATATACTGAAGCTCCGATACACGAATCCCCGTCGCACAGATAGACTGCAGCAAAAGGGAGAGCCTTCTGTTTCCCTTCTGATCTGCTGCTTTTACAAGACGCACATACTCCTCACGGGTCAGTTCTTTTTCCGGTCTGGAAAAGATCTCCCTCTGTACTTTCAGCGGCTTTACCTTCATCTGCGGCATACCTGCAAATTCCAGATAGCTGTTCACAGCGGCCAGCATAGAATTAATACTGACAGGCGCATGAGTTTCTCTCAGCTTTTCCTTCCATCTCAGAACTGCTTCTTTGTCCATTTTCTTCCCATCCAGAAACGTAAAAAAGGCGCGCAGATCACGGATGTATTTCTCAACAGTCTTCTGGCTGCGTTCCTGATACAGCAAATGTTCTTCATATTCTCCCAGAATTTTCTGTGTATTTCTTTTCATTTTCCTGCTTCCTTTCTCTGTTTTTACTTATTCTACCGCATACAGAAAAAAGTTATGCTCCGCAGATATCAAAAAATCCTGATCTTGACCGACCATGTGCATGGGCTTTGGATGCAACGCAGCGGGTGTCACCGGATGCCGTATCATAGACTCCCCCAGGGAGCGCCTGATTGCCATACTGACCAACAGCCTGGTTCCCTGCAACGGAAGATTTCCCACTATTTTAGCTGTTCTCACCATGTTTTTTGCCGCCGGCACCGGGCTTTTTACTTCCCTGTCCCTTGCCCTTTTACTGGCGGCCACCATACTGCTGGGTATTTTCATGACGTTTTTCTCATCCTGGCTTTTGTCTAAGACAGTACTGAAGGGGGTTCCCTCCTCTTTTACGCTGGAACTTCCGCCTTACCGGCGGCCCCAGTTCTTCCGTGTACTGGTGCGCTCTGTTATGGACCGCACCCTTCACGTACTCTGGCGGGCACTGATCGCGGCGGCCCCTGCAGGACTCATTATCTGGATACTGGCAAATGTAACTGTGGGGGATACTTCCCTGCTGCTGCATTTTGCCGGATTCCTGGAACCTGCGGGACGGCTTATGGGACTGGACGGTATCATTCTGCTGGCTTTCATCCTTGGACTGCCGGCCAATGAGATCGTGGTACCCATCATGATCATGGCTTACACGGCACAGGGGACACTGACCGATTCCGGCAGTCTTGCAACCCTGCACACTTTGCTTGTACAAAACGGCTGGACCTGTTTTACTGCTGTTTCTATGCTTTTGTTCACACTCATGCACTGGCCCTGCGCCACCACACTTCTCACCATCAAAAAGGAAACACACAGTTTAAAATGGACGTTTTTGGCATTTCTCATTCCCACGGTTTTAGGCTTCGTCTTTTGCTTTTTATTTAATTGTATGGTGCGGCTGTTCATATGAACAGCCGTCCCCGCTGCCAAAACGAACACGCCCTAAGGCAGGATATCCACATTTTCCAGTAAGAACTTAATGAACACCTTGCTTGCAATGGGAATCGTGTTTTTATCCTGTGTGATAATCCCGATTTTTCTCTTCACAACCGGCTGTATGGGCCGCACTGCCACCTGGTGGCTGGATTTGCACAGAATCAGCTCCGGTATGATGCTGACCCCCAGGCCCTCCTCAATCATGGATAAAATGGAGTAGTCATCATGGACACGGAGTTTTATGTCCGGTTCTATCTGTTCGGCATGAAACGCAGTCAGAGTCTCGCTGAAAGCCCCTTCTTCCAGAAGAAGAAACGGTTCCTTTGCCAGATCCTGCATGGTGACATACTCCTGTTCACAGAGGGGATGGCCGGTGGGGAGCACAGCCATCAGTTTATCCTCCTTTATGAGTCTGGTCCTGATTCCCTTGACCGCGTCCGGGTTCACAAATCCGAAATCCACCTCCCCAATCCGCACCCACTCCGGTATCGTAGTATAATCCCCCTGATGAAGTACGAATTGTACATTGGGGTACTGTATCTGAAACTTTTTGATCAGCTTTGGCAGCCAGTGTGCTGATACACTGGAAAAAGTACCGATCTTGATCACCCCGGATTCCAGCCCCCTGATTTCCTTTACCATCTCCAGCATGGACTGATACTGAGCCATGGTTCTCTGGATGAACGGATACAGCTTCTCCCCCTCCAGCGTCAGATGGACGCCATAGCGGGAGCGATACAGAAGTTTAACGGACAGCTCCTTTTCCAGGGATGAGATCATCTGGCTCATGGCAGGCTGTGTGTATCCCAGCAGGTTGGCCGCCTTTGTAAAACTTCCAAGTTCAACTATTTTTTGTAGTGCAATATAACGCTGCATTTTCAAATAACCTTTCTGCATATTTATATAATATCTATTTATTTTCCTTATTTTAAAAACCAGTATATACTAATATAAAACCAAAGACAAGGAGATGGAAGAAAATGAAATGTTACATTGCAGACGCCTTTACTGATACCGTATTCAAAGGAAACCCTGCCGCTGTCTGTCTTCCGGAACAGTGGATACCGGATGAGCTGATGCAGAATATTGCCAGGGAAAACAATCTGTCTGAAACGGCATTTACGGTCAGAAAAGGGGATGCGTATGAACTGCGCTGGTTTACACCCGGCGGGGAAATTGATTTATGCGGGCATGCCGCTCTCACTGCTGCCTATGTGCTGATGCGTTTTGTCATAAAGGACAGGACCAGGATATCCTTTCTGACCAAAAGCGGAGAACTTACCGTCAGAAAAAAGGATGGACGATATGAACTGGACATGCCGTCCTATCCCCTGCACCGAATACCGGTCACAGAGGAGATGGCAGCGGCCGTGGGATTTATGCCGGCCGAAGCATGGCTCGGACGTGATCTGATCTGTGGCTCCGGTCACTGCCATGTCATCCCTATGTGGGCAGAAAAGCTGAAAAAGCAGGATTTCCGCGCCCTGCAGGCTTCTGAAAGAAGCGGTATTTTATACTGCCGTTTTTCCGGGGACAGGGTTTTCATTGCAGGAGAAACCGCCCTATACTCCGTCGCTGAATTGTATGTGCAGGAAAGGCGGGATGACTTATGAACAGCAAAAAGGCTGAAATGCTGATGGTCAGCGTCTCTTTCGTCTGGGGGTCCTCTTATCTGCTGATGAAAATAGGGCTTGGAAGCATTGCCCCTTTTAACCTGATCGCACTGCGTTTCGGAATCGCGTTTCTTTTTATGACACTGGTTTTTTCCAAAAAGTATCGCTCAGCCAAGCCTTCCGATATAGGAAAAGGGATTCTGATGGGAATTCTTTTGTTTCTCACATTTTCCGGGATGGTTTATGGTGTCAGCCGTACCACTGCATCCACCGCAGGGTTTTTAGCCAGCACTACCGTTATTTTTATTCCCATTCTGGAGAGTATCATATGGAGAAAACTCCCCCGCAGGCTGGTACTGTCCAGTATTCTTCTTGCCGGAGCCGGCCTGTATCTTCTGACCGCCAAAAATGGGCTTTCCCTGAATGGCGGGGCCATCTACAGCCTGGCAGGTGCGTTTTTTTATGCTGTTTATATCCTTCTGCTTGAAAAAACCTCTAAAACTGCAGACACCTTCCTTCTCAGCACCATCCAGTTTGGTGTTATTGCCGCGTGTGCCTCCGTCTGTATGATGTTGTTTGAAACACCGTCCCTCCCGGCTTCCCCCGCACAGTGGGCAGCCATACTCTGTCTTGGACTGATGTGCAGTGCTTATGGTTTTCTCGCGCAGTCTGTGGCCCAGAAATATACCACGGCTGAGAGGATCGGACTGATTTTTTCCCTGGAGCCAGTATTTTCCGCGGTTCTTTCCTTTCTTATTCTACATGAGATATTGGACTGGACAGATTATCTGGGCGCAGGTCTGATACTTTCCGGTGTGATCCTGTCAAAATTTATGCCTGCTGCCGAAGCGGTTAATGCAGAAATTCCGGCGGAATCCCTTTAATCCGGTATTATTGACTATTGTTCATTGACATTTATTCACTTATCGTGCTATACTGTTTTCAGAAAGTGAGATGATCATATGGCAAAAGATAAGATCAGGGTTTCCAAACCCCCGGAGGAGCGCAGGCAGGAAATCATGGACACTGCCATGCGTGTATTTGCGGAAAAGGGATATGAGCAGACCACCATGCGGGATATCGCATCAGCGGTGGGTGTTGTTCCCGGTCTCTGCTACCGCTATTTTGAATCCAAACAGGTATTATTTGAACAGGCAGTCAGACAGTACGTCTCTGATTACTGCGCTCCCATTGTACGTGCCCTGAAAGAACACAGCGGGGATATGTCCTCCGCTTTTGACCGGGCCGCCGCTCTTTTTTTGACTTCCGGCAGCAGAGAAAAATACGATGCCTTTTTCCACAAGGAGGAGAACCGGACCTTCCACACACTGCTCAGTTACTCTATCTGTGACTATATGCTGCCCTTTGCCGCAGAGTTTTTTGACAGCCTGAACGCAAACGGAACAATCTCCATCTCCGACACAAAATCTTTCTCCCAGTTTATCCTATACGGACAAATTCCGATCATAAACGACGAAAGCCTTACCCCGGAAGAAAAAGCGGCAAGAATCAAAGAATACATGAGCAAACTGACAAAGTGATAAGTCCCTTTTAAGAGGGATTTTATTACAGGATTTGAGTGAACTTTGTTCACTGAAAGGATGGTTAATATGAAAAATACAGCGCTTATCACAGGTGCCACAAGCGGACTGGGACTCAGCTATGCAAAATACTTTGCCTCCGCCGGATATGATCTGATCCTCACCGGCCGCCGCAGAGAAATCATACAAAAAAACGCGGAAACACTGCAAAAGCGGTACCACATAAAAGCTGAGGTGCTGATCGTGGAATTGTCGGACCCAAACGGCATCAGCCATTTGCTCTCCTGTATCAGAGACAGGGACATCCATGTTCTTGTAAACAATGCCGGTTTCGGTTTAAAACCGTTCTTTGCCGATACACCCCAAGAGGATATCGAAAAAATGCTGTACCTGCAGATCTGGTGTGTCACACAACTGACACACTGCGTCCTGAAAGGTATGCTGCAGCGCCATGACGGTATTATCATCAATATTTCCTCCGACGGCGCTTTTGCCGTGATGCCTCACAATGTCCTCTACTCCTCCACAAAGCTGTACATTTTGAATTTCACAGAAGGGCTGCACACAGAGCTGGTTGGAACAGGGGTTCATGTGCAGGCTGTCTGCCCCGGCTTTATTGACTCTCATTTTCACGAGAACGCGGGGATGCATATGGATAAGAACAAAAAGGGAATGTTTGGTTTCCGCCAGCCGGATGATATTGTGGCGGACGCCATGAAGGATTTCAGAAAGGGAAAGGTGGTATCCGTTCCGGATGCCGGGGCAAAGCTTATAAGGTTTATGGGAAGATTCATGCCGCGGAAAGCATTCTATAAAATGTCTGCATCCTTCTCCGCCGGCGTCATAAAGAAAAAAGCAAATACCTCAGCCAGCCATAAGTAGCGGCATACTCTGCTTTTCTTCCGCGCTTCTGATGCCTCCCTTTGTTATATTTTTATCACAATTCCATATGATTGTCTGACTATTCTTCCACTTGCTTCCCTGTTGTTTTAAGTGTATCATATAAATAAGAATTATTCTTGAACAGAACAGGCTGCTTACCGTACTGCCCGCGAGTCATCCGCAGACAGACTGTAAACGTTTTCTGGTACAGGCATAAGATAGAAATGAGGGAATGAGGAGGTAGGGAGATGGAAACATCTGGATTTGCAAAAAATACGAAGCGCCTTTTAATATGGGGCGCCGGAGATCAGGGGACGGTAGCCCTGGACTGTGCTCTGGCAATGAAGAGATACAGCAGGATTGACTTTCTCGATATCAAAGAGAAAGGACACCGCCAGATTCCCGGTCACACAATTTATGAGGAGGCAAAGGAAAAGGTCAGCGAACTGATACATGGTTATGACGAGGTCATTGTGGCAAGCGGCAGCAATTACCTGCGGGAAAAGAAAATTGCACAGGTGCTGGCTGCAGGGGTTCCCCTTGCAACCCTGATACACCCCACGGCTGTCATCAGCCCCCTTGCCCATGTGGCCAATGGCTGCACCATACTGGCAGGTGCCGTCGTCAATATCAATGCCTATGTGGGAATCGGCTGCATTGTAAACACCCACGCAGTGATCGAACACGACTGTCTGGCTGAAGACTATGTCAATATCTGCCCTCAGGTCTCCATGGGAGGCCACGCGAAAATAGGCAGACGTTCCTTCATCGGTATAGGAAGCACGATCCTGGATCACATAACCATTGGCAGGGAATCCATTGTGGGGGCCGGTGCTGTGGTGATCCGCGACGTGCCGGACGGAACCACCGTTGTAGGGGTTCCTGCCAAAAGAAAACATTAACCGCTCCGCCGGCTTAACGGCAAAATTATACCGCACCCAAATACGCAGGTGCGGTATAATCCGATTATGTGGGGGCAATCCCACGTTCCTTCTCTTTATCTTTCTCTTTTTCTTTCTGGAAAAAAGCTTTCGTCTCCGCGATCACCACAGAACTCAGTCCCAGAAGTCCGATGAGATTCGGAAATGCCATGCAGGCATTGGTAATATCCGCCAGAAGCCAGATAGGTTTCAGGGATAAAAACGGAGCCACTGCTATGCAGGCAATATAAACCATCTTATAAGGCAGTATGTATTTTACGCTGTTGAACAGATATACCAGACAGCGCTCCCCATAATAACACCAGCCGATAATGGTGGTAAAGGAGAAGAAAATAAGGCCGATGGTCACCATGTACATACCGATATCCCCGGGAAGGCTGGCATTGAATGCCGCATTTGAAAGCAGACCGCCGTCCAGCTCTGTGGTTTCCAGAAGGCCTGAGGTGATCACCACAATACCTGTCATGGTACAGATGATGATCGTGGTGAAAAATACGCTTGTCATGGAAATAAGCCCCTGGCGCACACAGGATTTTGTCTTTGCCGCAGCCACAACGATGGGTGAACTTCCAAGGCCTGCTTCATTTGTGTAAATACCCCTGGCAAATCCCGTGCGCATGGCAGTCATCACAGAGATCATAATGGTTCCGCCGGCGCCGCCCAGCATGGCATGAGGCGTAAATGCCGATTCAAAGATAAGGGCAAATGCTTTCGGAATGGCTGATGCATTGACAAAAAGCACTGCAAAGGAACCGATCACATAAGCTGCCGCCATGACCGGGACAACCAGTTCCGCCACCTTGGAGATGGATTTCAGTCCTCCCAGGACAACTGCTGCCACCGCTATGGTAACCACAATGCCAATGATGGCCACAGGAAGATGGAACGCCTCACTTGCTGACTCTGTGATCGCGTTTACCTGCGGAAAAGTCCCGCAGCCCAGCAGTGCTGTGATGATACCGAAAAAGGCAAAGAGCTTTGCAAGCCAGATCCACTTTTTTCCCATGCCGTTCTGGATATAGTACATGGGACCTCCGGCGATCTGACCGTTCTCGTCCACCGTGCGGTATTTTACTGCCAGAAGGCCTTCCGCGTATTTTGTAGCCATACCCACAAAGGCAGAAACCCACATCCAGAAAAGTGCGCCCGGACCGCCCACCCGCAGTGCTGTGGCAACACCCACAATACTGCCGGTTCCAATGGTGGCCGCCAGGGCCGTGCAGAGGGATCCAAACGCGGAGACATCTCCTTCGCCCTCCTCTTTTTCAAAAATATACCGCAGTGCTCTCGGAAGATGTACAACCTGCAGACATTTCAGTCTCAGCGTAAAATATAAACCTGTCCCGATCAATAAAACCATAGTAGGCGGTCCCCAAACGACTGCCTGTACTTTTTCCAGCAAATGCAAAATACTATCCATAGATCTACCTCCAATCGAATCCAATGAGAAAAAGAGCGCGGCAAAGGTACGAAACCGACATCTGTCTTTAACCTATTGCCGCGCTGTAAAATACTTTATGTAGTATAAGTGTAACTATTCAGCAGGTCTGCGCATTTACAGCGCTGACCGTAAGAAAAAGTTCAGCAGCCAGGCAAAAATCCCATCGCCAAAGGCGATTTTACATGGATTTTTGCTCGTAACTGTGAAGGTACTGAACAGTTACATATAAGTGATAGTATCAGAACAAGGTTGTAACATCTGTATTTTCCATATTGAAACTTAACGATACATTTTTACATGTACTGAATCCATTATACGTATTAATAGCAGAATACACAACATTATTTTCTTTGCATGCTGTCTCAAGACCTTTTCCGGCAATCTCAAGACCATATTTCAGGGTAGCGTTTGTAAGGGCGATGGTGGATGTTCTGGGTACCGCACCCGGCATATTTCCCACACAATAGTGCACAACACCATCTACAACGAAGGTCGGGTCATCGTGATAGGTCACTTTTGTTGTCTCACAGCATCCGCCCTGGTCCACTGCCACATCTACGATCACACTTCCGGGTCTCATATTTTTCAGATACTCTCTCTTCATGATCTTGGGGGCTGCCTTACCCGGAATCAAGACTGAGCCGATGACCAGATCCGCGTTTGCCACTGCATTGGCTATGGCAGCATCTGTGCTGTACAGGGTCTGGATTCTGGAACCGAAGATATCATCCAGATATGCAAGACGGTTCAGACTGATATCCGTGATTGTCACGTTCGCGCCCATTCCCACAGCGATCTTGCAGGCATTGGTACCAACATTGCCGCCTCCCAGAATGACAACATTGGCTTTTGGTGTACCCGGTACACCGGAGAGCAGAACACCGGAACCTCCGAACGGTTTCTCCAGATATTTTGCTCCTTCCTGGATACTGAGGCGTCCTGCGATCTGGCTCATAGGTGCCAGCAGCGGCAGACTGCCATTTCTCTCGATCAGAGTCTCATAAGCAACGCCCTTTACCTTTGATGCCAGCAGCGCATCTGTAAGAGGACGGTCAGCAGCGAGATGCAGGTATGTGTAAAGAATCAGTCCCTCGTGGAAATACTGGTACTCTTCTTTCAGCGGTTCTTTTACCTTCACCATCATCTCAGATCTGTCCCAGACTTCTTTCGCAGAATCAAGAATTACAGCTCCTGCTTTTACATACTCGTCTGTGGTAAATCCTGAGCCGATGCCTGCGTCTTTTTCAATATAAACTTCATGGCCGGCATTGACATAAGAGACAACATTGTCCGGTGTTAAACCTACACGATACTCATTGTTTTTGATTTCCTTCACGCATCCTACTCTCATAATTATATCCTCCTGATATTTTTGTTCCGCTTAATTTGGAAGCACCCAGGCCGCGGATCCACGTGGGTGGTTTATTTATTTCAAAACCCTCCGGTTATGAAATTCCAATGAGATACACTTATGAAATACTATGATGTAATATATGAAACCAGTCATCGTCCTGCTGATAGAGTAATGAATATTATTTTTCATTTTATATTTTAAAAGACTTTTTTTCTTCATTTCTTTGATGGTTTTACTTTATCACACATCAAGCATTTGTGCAATAAGACAGATTTACAGAAAAAGAGACTGGTTTTTTGGTTAAATTGTCCATTCAAAATTTTAAGATATATGTTACAATTTTAACATATACATAGGAAGCTTTAAAATTTCGGAAAAATATGATCATTTGCGAAAAATCCCTGGATAAAGGGATATTATTGGGGGAATTGCATGAATGAAATAAAGGAATTACTCAAAAGTACCAAACTTACCAAGACCGGAAAGGTCATTGCAGAATTTATCATAGACAATGTGGAGGAGGCTTGTTTTATGACCTCCACGGATATCGCCATGAAGTTAAGCGTCAGCGAATCCTCTGTGATCCGCTTCTCCAGAGCACTGGGATTTACCGGCTTCATGGACTTTCAGCGGAATCTGCGGAACAGCTATAAGGACAATGTCTACAGCATGTCCAGCAATATTACCGTTCCGTACGAACGTCTGAAAATGAGTATGGAGCGGGGCGAAGCCAACTTTATGGAAGAATTTCTGGTGAACACAGAGGCTAATATTTCCTCTGTTCTGAAAAATAACTCCAGGGAAACCTTTGACAAGGCCGCTGACCTGATCATCAAAAGCCGGAAAAAATTTGTCATAGCTTCCAGGGCCAACTCCGGTGTGGGCGCCTATACTTATTTCCTGTTAAAACATATGCTGCCGGATGTGTACCCTACCAATGATTCCAATGCCAATGTCATTGACCATTTAAGTGATATCGGAAAGGAAGACTGTGTGATCGTCTACAGCTTTCCCAGGTATTCCAAGCTGGATAAGATGGCAGTACAGATGGCCGAGGACGCAGGCGCCGGTATCGTAGTCATCACAGACAAGCGGAGCGCGCTGCTGGCCCAATACGCGGATATTGTCTTCACCGTCGGATTAAACAGCAGTACCTTCTTCAATTCATACGTGGGCGTGGAATTTCTTATGGAAATGCTCTGTGCTGATATCAACAAAAAGATCGGTTACTCCAATGAGGAGAAGCTGAAGAATATTGATAAATATATAAACGAACTTCAGGTGTATTGAGATGTGGGGGTCCGGCCTTCCGGACTCCCCAATGGCGAATACAGAAAAATTGTATGGCATACAATAAAACACCCCTCCCCGGATGGCAGTTTCTGGATCATCTGTCATCCGGGGAGGAGTGTATCCTGTATTATTTATTCTTTGGTATTTTTGCAGTTATCATCACACGCTGATATCCATAACGGCCCTGACCAGTTCGCGGCATGCGTCTTCACTGTTTTTCATTAATAGATCCAGTTCATCTTCTGATGCATTGTCCACGTGTATGCCGGCTGCCACAGACACCCTGCATTTCAGGGTTGTTGCCAGATATTTTGCAGACTGCCTGGCCGCCTCATCATCTTTATGCTCATACGCACAGATAACACTGACCGTAGCTGACCTCTCTCTTCCCTCTTTTATCGGTCTGGCACACCCCAGGGCGATGGCACCCACATGGTATCCTGTTCCTCCGCAGATGGTGACACTGAGATCAGGACCACAGAAAACGGCCAGCAGCTCAATCTGGTATTTGCTGCCGCTTGCCTTTGTTATATGATATTCTTCCAAATTCATTCCTCTGCTCCTGTCCACGGCACAAACTTCTCATGCGTAATCCCAAACTGCATCAGTATTTTGCCAACAATATGGTTTATCTGTTCCTCAATATTCTTTGGCCCGTTATAGAAGGTAAGAACCGGCGGAATGATCACACATCCCAATTCTGCTGCCTCTTTCATATTTCTCAAATGTACTTTTCCAAGCGGCATTTCGCGCGGTACCAATACCACTTTCCTGCCTTCTTTCAGACACACATCCGCAGCTCTCACCAGAAGATTCTCCGCGTATCCCGCCGTAATTCCGGCCAGCGTCTTCATACTGCACGGCATGACGATCATGCCCTCTGTCACATAAGATCCGCTGGAAATAACTGCTGCCAGATTTTCATCCTCATGGACAACATCCGCAAGCAGAACCAGGTCGATCAGAGGGATATCACTCTCCAGTTTCCAGGTCTTCTTTGCACCTTCTGTTAAAATAAGATGCACCTGGCATCCTTCTATATTCTTCAGAGCCTTTACCAGATAATAACTCATCTCTACTCCGGAAGCACCGGTCACTCCTACGATTATCCTCATGTTTTTACCACCTTTTATGAATGATTGAATTATAACATGCCGAGAAGTTTCCACCATGGGATCTCCACCAGGACAGTCACAATGAATACCACTACCGTCAGCGGAATGCCAAGACGGATCGTCTCTTTCTGGGTATACATACCGTTCTCTTCCCCCTGTCCTACCAGCATATTCAAATGATGGAACGGAAGGATATAATGTATCGCCACCGCCGTATACACGATCAGAGTCGTTACCAGCGGGTTAATTCCCATAGGAGAGGTAAACGCCATGAGTGCCGGGATGGCTACGCCCATAACCGCGATAACAGAACCCATAAACATATGTATGATCATGGCAATCAGCGCGATAAACGCTGCCAACACCAGTGGATTATTTGGTATTGTGGATGGCAGAATGGTCTTTGCCAGCCATTCGTTCATCCCTGTGGCGCCTCCCACAGTCCCAATCGTCATGGCTGATGTCAGGAAGATCAGCACATGCACAGGTACTTCACCCCAGGATTTTGCGGTCAGGACTTCGCCAATAACCGGCATACTCATGAACATGGCAACACCCAAGGTTACCCAGCCGATATTGATACCGTGAATGGAATCCGTCGCCCACAGTACAATGGCGATTACCAGCCAGACAGCAGTTCTCTTTTCCAGGGTGGATAAAGGACCTAAAGAATTTTGTTTTTCTTTCACCTCGTCCAGATTGATTTCCAGCTCTTTGGATGGTTTAAACAGAACAAGGATGAGAAGCAGTGTCAAAACAGAAGCTACGATCGCCGGCAGCCCCATAACTTTAAACCAGCCCAGCCAGTCTAAGTCCACACCTGAGTTGGCAACTGCCAGGGGATTGATAATACTGTCACCGGTGAGAAAAATAAGGGAAACCGGCACAGATGCCGCAAATACGGTAAACCCCACTTTAACGGCATCCTCTTTTGGCATCTTGGCACTCTTCACCACAACTGCCATTACAGACATGATCAGAAAAGCCCTCGGCCATGGATGGGGAATCAGAATACTCATAATAAAGGTCAGCACAAAAATAGATATGAGAATCCCTCTGTAGGAACGTACAAATTTAATGATAAAAGCATACGCAATGCGCTCCCCCAAACCGGAATCTTTGACTGCGGAAGCGATCAGGTATGCTCCGATGATCAGATACATGGTAGAACCTGTCCAGGATTTAAAAACAAGCTCCGGCTCTGCCACGCCGAGTACGATCAAAAGTATCAGATAGATGCCGCCCACATAACCGGACTGTGCGACCTGGGTTGCCCACCAGACAACCGTCATAAGGGTCAGTGCCAGACATGTCTGTCCTGCAGGCTCGATACCCTGCAGCGGCAGGAAATGGATGATCAGAGCTACCAGTATACCCGCGATAAAACCAATTTTTTTTGTTTTCATTCTTTTACCCTCTTCTTTATAAACGGCCACAAAATGCCCTGTGACCAGAAAAAATGTGCCGGACTATAACAGTTACGTCCGGCACATATGAAGACTGACGATTTTCCTTCGGACTATTTGTCCAGAGGCGGAACGGGCGGAATCACCTGCATGGTCGGTATTTTTTCTTTATCCAGCTTAAATTTTTCGTGGATATTGATCGTTTCTGTAGAACGCCAGGAATAAAAGCATTCCTCACAGAGATAAACCTCCCATACCTTTCCCACCGGAGAATCAACCATTTTTCTTACTTTATTACTATCACAACGCGGACAAATCATCTTATTACCTCCTTATTTCTACCTTAATTTTTAAATAATTCGCGGATAATCTTGGAATATTCCTCTGTCTTAACCGGCGGATCAAGAAGTTCTACCTCTCTCGGATTCGGCTCCGGAGCAACCGGCGTGGTTGCATCTATGATCATCTTTGTATGCATACCGGCCGGAACAGAAGACGGATCCAGCGGCATACCAGGACAGTTCGGTATGATTGCCACATCCTTATCCGGTTTTACCCTGGTGGTCAGCGCCCACATTACCTGTTCCAGATTAAACGGATCCACAAATTCATCCACCACGATTATGATTTTTGAATACGGCATGCCATGAGGTGTGGACAGCAGGCGGAACGCAACGCCCTTGCCATATCCGCCATAACGGCATTTAGTGGAAATAATGACACCCATGCCATGTGAGTACATGGCGTTCAGGGCAACCAGCTCCGGGATACTCTCCTTCACCTGTTTAAACAGCGGAACTGATGTGTTCAGTGCCATCAGGTAATCAATCTCCGTCCACGGAATACCCAGATACAGATTTTCAAAAATAGGATTTGTTCTGTGTGTGATTCTTTCAATTTTGGCTACGCACTGGTTCCTGCATCCTGAATAGGAACCCGGGAATTCACCAAACGGGCCTTCCGGCTCACGTACTCTCGGCTCAATATACCCTTCCAGAACTACCTCTGAGCCTGCCGGCACATAAAGGTGCTCATACAGATCTGATTTTACGATATCTGTCGGGACTCCATCCTGGAGAGCGCCCACAAACTCATATTCATTCTGTTTGTATCCGATCGGTGTGGAGGCCATAAACGAAACGAGTGGGCTGTTGCCGATCGTGATGGCAATCGGAAGCTTCTCATTCTTTCTCTCAGCCTTTTCCAACTGAACAGCGATATCGTGGAAAGCCAGAGCCTGGATTCCGATACGGTCTTTGTCTTTAACCTGAATCCGGTATATACCCATATTCATCTTATCAAAATTGCCGGGTTCTTCCGGGTCTGCTGTAACCACAGCCCCTTTAGAGATGAAAAAGCCCGCATCCTGGTCATTGATCCTATAAAGAGGAAGGACATCAAAAAGGTTAATATTTTTATCAATCACATTCTCCTTGCAGGGCGCTTCCTCCCTTTTAAGTATATTTGGCTGTACCGGATATTTGTCCCATCTGCGGTCCAGCTCAAAAAACTGTTCCTTGGTAGGCGTATCCTTGGGCAGACCCATCATTAACGCGTGATTAGCCCACGAACCATGTACATTCGTGACAACCCTTCCTTTATATCCTTTGACTTTCTCAAACAATACTGCCGGTCCGTTTTTGATATTTGCAGCTGCGCGTCCTGCAGATGCAATATCCGGTTCAGGCATAACTTCATCTTTTATGCGGACCAACTGTCCTTCCTTCTCCAGGGTTGCCAAAAAGCTTCTTAAATCTTTATACACTTTAGCCACTTCAGTTCCTCCTTTACCTGTTTCATGCACTTGTTAAAATGATGCCAATGTCGACGTTGGTTTTACACATCCTTTACTACGCGCTTATTGTATCACTCTGTTTTTTTGTGCACAATTCACTTTAGGAACCTGGTCATTCCAAATCAGAATTGCAATTTTCCCGAATTTTGCTATGTTATACTTAGTGAATTATGGTAATACCAACTAGTTTTATATATTGTTAAAAGTGTGGTATTCTAATATTGAAAAGCTGTCTGCCAGTACGGGAGGGTAATCATGACAATTTTACAGGTTAAATTTTTTCTGGCTATATGCGAATTCGGAGGATTCTCCGCTGCTGCCGATGAAATGTATATTTCCCAATCCTCTCTCTCTAAACAAATCAAGTCCCTGGAAACAGAACTTGGCCTGCCTTTATTTCTTCGCTCCAACAATAAGGTCTCTCTGACCCCGGGAGGTGAGATGTTTTTGACTTATGCCAGAATCTTTGTGAATACTTATTCAGACATGGTGGCGCACTTGTCCGGTCTGTCCAAGGACATTGTGACCGAGAATATTTACTTCGGTACCCTCCCTCTGCTGCAGGACTACCACATTGCCAAGCAATTGGCCGTTTTTCAGGAAAATATGCATAATATCCAAATCAATATTACAGAAGCAAGCCAGCAGGAGCTCTTACACCTGCTTCTAGCAAAAAAAATAAACCTCTCCATACTGAGGCTCAACTACCTGAACACAGACCAATTTGACTTTGCCCCCATCCATGAGGACCGATTCACGCTTGTCTGTTCCAAAAAGCATGCTGAGACCCTGGGAAAAGGGCCGCTTTCCCTGAGGAAACTCCATGATTATCCTTTTGTTATCCTTGGATGTGAATCAGATATTTATCAGTTGTGTATGGATCAGTTTGCAAAAGCAGACTTTTCTCCTAACATCACAAATATGACATCCAGACATCTGCATCTGCTCAATATGGTGGACGAGGGTATCGGCATTACAATACTGCCCAAGATCATGATGAACCGGAGAATCTTTCCGAATCTTATCTGTATTCCGTTTTATGAAGCAATGTGCACGACGATCGGGATCGTACGGCTGAAAAACGTAACTATCCCCCACCAGGCAGATATGCTGTACCAGTATTTTATGGAGCATGGACTCTCTCCCGTCTCCAAAGAACCGAATTAAAAAAAAGAGAGTGCCGGCGACAGCACTCTCCAAATCATATTCTCTTCAAAACTTCCACGGCACAGGTCAAAAACCACGGTGTATATTTCTGTGGGTTTGCCTGCATATCCTCCAGTAACTCTGTTTTTTCCATCCACACTGCTGCTTCTGCTTCTTTCGGATCCAGTTTATAGCTTCCGTAATATTCCCCCATGATCACATGGTCAAATTCAAACTCACAGATACCATTGTCAAACTTATAATAGTACACAAAAGAATATATCTCTTCTAATCTTTTGACATGGATCTTCATCTCTTCGTCTAATCTTCTGCGGGCAGCATCCAGTGTTATTTCTCCGGGCCTCGGGTGGGAACAGCAGGTGTTTGTCCACAGACCGCCGCAGTGATACTTATTCTCTGCTCTTTTCTGCAGAAGTATTTTTCCGTCATGGTACAAAAACACAGAAAAAGCGCGGTGCAGATGCGGGGATGCATGTGCTGCCCCTTTCTTCATCTCACCCAAAGGATTATCCAGATAATCTACCAATATTACCTTAGGTTCCATATGATTCCTCCGAAATCTTTTTTTCAATTATATCCGATAACGGAAAAAATCACAATTCCATTTTCGACTGGGCACATTCTCCTACAGATTCCCATACCCATCGTCATCCACCGGCTCGCATCATTCATTTGTGATTTCCACTCCCGGTACTTCCACTGCCAGATGGGCAAACCAGCAGTCCTTCGCAGCGCCGTGCCAGTGCTTTACCCCTGCCGGGAAAATCGTGTCTATGTCTGACAGCAGTTACTTTCCATTTCCGACAGAAGGCACTTTGCCATTACCAGTGATTATAACTTAAAATCTCATCCAGGCTCTTGCGTTTCTTCCGCCGCGGTTCCCCTTCTTTTGCAGGATAGCCCACAGTTATGATCAGCCGTATCACCCGCTCGGCGGGTATCCCAAAATACTGATGCAGTTTTTCCTGGTTCATCGTACCGATCATACACGTTCCCAGTCCCATGGATGCAGCTTCATAACACAGCGCCATGGCCGCCATGCCGATATCCATCTGCGCAAAATGCTGGGAACCGTAGCGTTCTCCCACCCCCGGCATAAGGTGTGCTTCCTCCTCCACGATCATGATATAAGCCGGCACACGGTCTCCCCAGGGACACCCGGTCAGGCCGTTGTCATCAAATGCCTCTGCCAGTTTGTCATGGGCCTCCGGCTCATCCACAATAATAAAATGCCACGGCTGGGCATTGCACCCGCTGGGCGACAGGCGGGCCACATCCACCAGATGTGTCAGGGTTTCACGGGAGACGGGTTTATCACTGTAAACCCTGCAGCTTTCACGCTTTAACTGTAAAGTTTCAAAATCCATAGTAAGCTCCTTTTCTAAATAATGATTTCTTCCACGGTTGTCTCTCCCTAGAATATAACATATCCCGGCAGCATGCGCAATCAAACCGCTTTTCCCCTGCCCGGCTGCTCATGGCACGCAGTTGTTGGTCGCGTGTGTCATAGAATTCTCCGCTCAGCATTTTTTCTTTTTCTGTCGTATGCCCACATTCAGTCTTTCCGGATTTCTTTTGCCATCCTAAAGGCTGCCGGCAACTATTCATATGCGGGAAATACCAGACTTATTTCATAGAACTGCCCGTCATTTTCCACCTTGCAGATCCCTTTCATTTTGTGCATCATCTGCTCTATATTGGCAACTCCCACACATGTGCTGCTGACATCCTCAGGGTTTTGATCAATTTTATTTCTTATGATCATTGTGATCTGTTTTTCCGGCTGATCCTGCATGGAAAACACAATGGTGACAGGCTCTGTCTTATCCGCGTATTTGAGCAGATTGGACGCAATATTATCCAGGATTCTGTCCATGTATTCAGGCAGGACAGAAAGTTTTACTTCCGGCCAGTCAGTATCGCACTCCACCCGGAATCCCTGGCTGTGCAGAAACATAACAAGGTCAGAGAGTCTGTTCTCAAAAATATAGCACAGCTTTTCCGGTACCTCCAGCATAATGTCTTCATTTTTTGTAATGTAGAACCGTTCAAACAGGTCATCTGACATCTGTTTTATCTGATTTGCCTTGTGTGCTGTCTTTTTCAGATACTGCTCCATCTCCTTCTCATCTTTGTATTTTCCCTGGGACAGCAGTTCTGTGTACAGAAGGAGGGCGGTGAGCGGTGTGCGCAGGTCATGGGCCATACCTGTGACCAGGCGGTTGTTCACCTCCATGATCTCCTCTTTTTCCCTGATATTTTCATTCAGGCTGAGCCGCATCTGCTCCAGGCCGAAGGCCAGCTCTGACAGCTCGTCCCCACCCTTTACGGTAATCTGCTTATCCATTCCGCCGCCCTCTAAAATTTTCACCTCTTCCTCAAGCTGATGGACATATCGGATCTTTCTCTGCAGGAAAAATAAGAAGATAAAGAGAAACAGCAGCACCGACACACCGAGCTCTATATAATTGGCCGCCGCGTAAATCTCATAATCGAAAAAGCCCACCACATACAGTCTTCCTGCCCCGTCTGCAAACTGTATATCATATAACTGGGAATCACTCTCATAGTAACTCTCCTCCTCTGCTGCGGGGGGACTGCTATCCTCAGCGGCATCATCCGGAATCATCATTTCATCCTCTTTATATTCCGATGGATAAATGACCTTTCCGCCCTTTAAGATCACATAATATATCAGCGGATTGTCACTCCCCCACGCATTCAGCGCCTCTGTGTCCGAAGAAGAAATCTGGTTCTTTGTTACATAATCCTGAAATTCCTCCGCGGTCTTATCTGTCTGCCGCTCAATATAGGAGGAGGAGGCAAAATAAGAATCCAGGGCACTGCCTATGAAATAATTTACAGCATAATAAAAGATAACGGAAATCCCCATGGCTGCCAGCATCACCAGGGTGGCTTTCATTTTTAAACTGTATCGTCTTTTACACAAAGGTATACCCCTTCCCCCACACGGTTTTTATATGCTGCGGTTCCTGTGGATTTTCTTCTATCTTAACTCTCAGTTTCCTGATATGGACCATGACCGTACTGTTGGAGGAATAGAAATACGGCTCCTTCCATATGCTCTCATACAGATTCTGGGCAGAAAATACCTTTGCGGGATGTTCCATCATCAGCAGCAGTATTTTGTATTCCAGGTCTGACAGATCCACCTGTCTTTCGCCCACCTGCACATCATTGAATTTTTTACTGATCCGGATATCACTGACGGTAAGGTACTCCTCCTCCTTCTCTGTCTCTGCCTTTCCGCTGTATATTCGGTAACGCCTCAGCAGTGCTTTCACCCTGCCAAGCAGTTCGGAGTAGGAAAAGGGCTTCCCAAGATAATCATCACCGCCTGCCATAAGCCCTATGAGCTTGTCAGATTCCTGGGCCTTTGCCGTAAGAAACATAATGGGCACATAGGAAATTTTCCTGATCTCTTCACACGTCTTAAGTCCTGATATACCGGGCATCATCACATCCAGAATCACCAGGTCCGTATCAGGAGTCAAAAGCTTCAGTCCCGCATGTCCGTTCTCCGCCTCCTGTACCGTATAATTTTCACTTTCCAGCAGGATTCTGATACCCTCACGGATATCCGCGTCATCCTCAATGATCAATATATTTGCCTTATTCATGGTACCTCCGTCCTATCTTATCAACAACAGTTCTTTATAATTCAAACTATACCACAGTACGGCCGAAATGATAAGTATACCCGCTGGTTTTATGATTTCATGGCCTCCAGTGCCGAAATTTTCACAGCTTTGTTCGCCGGGTAATAGCCTGCTGCCACGCCCATGAAAACAGAGAACAGAAGGGCAAAGCCCGCAAGCCACAGCGGTATCACCGACATGACGGTACTTCCGCCGCCCATCATGTCCATGCCGCCCGCTGCCATCATATCCATATCCCCTCCGCCCGGGGCCAGGGAGGATATATGGTTCATCAGCCAGGACACCAGATAGCTGAGCAGGATACCAATGCTTCCGCCCAAAAAACCAATGGCTGCTGCCTCCAGCAGGAACTCTTTCCTGATATCCCCAAGAAAACAGCCCACAGCCTTCATGATCCCGATTTCCCTGGTTCTCTCCGTAATGGACATGATCATGGTGTTGGCAATTCCTATGGCCGCCACAAGAAGGGATATGGCCCCCAGGCCTCCCAGCATCATCTGCTTCTGTCTGGCGTCCTTCTCCATGGGTTTTCGGATGGATTCCATGGAATATGTCTGAAATCCCATCTGCCGGACCATATTTTCCACCTGTTCCACGCTTTTGATATCCTTAACATTGACTACAACCTGGGAGTACTCCTTTGCCTTTTTCTGACCGCTTATCTTCTGGATCTGTTTCTGAAGTTTTTCCATATCGCTCAGGCGCATGATGAGTCCGGAACCTGTCTCCTCCCCTGCATCGTAATTTTCTTTCAGCTGTCCTACGATTTTAAGCTTCTGGATTTCCTTCCACTCCGCGACGGAAGAGGCTGTCTGGTTTTCTCCCGGCTCGGAGGTTTTTTTCTGCTTTTTTTCCGCCACAGAAAGTTCGGTTCCCATTGCCTTGAAAAAAGGCTTCGCGTCCTCATTGTCCCAGTAATCCACCACATTTTTTCCTTCCGGGCGTCTGCTGTCTGTAAACTGATAGGCAAAGTGCTGTCCTGCCAGGACTTCAAATGCCCTGTTCTTCGGATATTTGCCGTCTGTCAGGGTATAGCCCATCTTTTCCAGATCCTTTTCCGGGATTCCTATGATGGTGGCGGAAGCGTTCTGGAATCTGTTCTTCTCGCCGGCAGTGAGCTGCAGTTCTCCCAGATCAAGCGTATTTTTTACGATGGCTGAGGTCACATCGGGAAGCTGCCCCATCTGCTTTACAGCCTTTTTATCCAGCAGGGTTTTGTGGGCATCCTTTGCAGGAGACGGAGTGACCGTGATCCTGGTCAGATTTCCCATCTGCGCCAGCATCTGGTCCTGTGCCTGTTTCATGCCGATTCCAAGGGACACCATGATCACAATGGCACAGCAGCCAATGATCACGCCGGAGACGGTGAGGGCAGTCCTGCCTTTTCTGCGGTACAGATTCCGGATACACATCTGCATGATATCAAAAAATGACATTATAAATTCTCCTCTTCTTCTGACAGTGATTTTTTCCTGCGTCTGCGGCGCCATATATACACACCTGCAAGGGAAAGTACACCCGCAGCCGGTATCACTGCTTTCACAGCCGATGTTCCCGCACTGCCGCTTTCCATCTCCTCACTGCCCGGCATCACTCCGTCCATGGACCCTTCTGAGAACTCATCCGGATTTCCCTGGGCGGCTGTCAGTTCCACCTCCTTTTCCACTGTCTTCTCATTGCCGGATACGTCCTCATAGGTCACCAGAATTTTTGCCTTATGCTTTCCTTCTTTTGGCGGTGTCACGAAAAAATCAATGGTTCCGCTGGTGCCGGCCTCCACATTTCCCAGAAATTTATAAGTTTCTTCGCTGGCCATCTCTGTCTTCAGCCTGGCCTCCACGTTGCTGACTGTGGTTTTCCCTTTGTTTACATAGGGGATGGAGATGGCAGTCTCCTCATTTGCGCTGATCTCCTTTTCCTTCTGGATATCTCCGAGGCTGAAACGGTCCGGCTGGGCATAGCGGACAGACAGTTTTTCCGTGGAGGTCACCTGGGTTCTCTCCTCCTGTTTCAGGTACTCATACTTGAAATTCAGCTCCAGCTTGGCTTTATCCGCCTGTTCCTGGGGAAGTGCTTTCAATCTTACCACCTTTGTGACGGACTCCTGTGGTTTCATCCGCTCTATGTATGTGGTATTGGAGGAATCTTCTATGGAAAGTGCCTCTCCTGCTTCTGCGGACATGACTATGTTTTCTATTGTATTTTGTTTGCTTGTGTTATAGAGGACCATTTTCAGCTCAAATTCCTGGCCGGCGGTGATGTTTCTGTCATATTCGTACTGGCTGACAATAATATTGGGGGTCATGGGGTCCAGCTTCTTCTTTCCACTCTCTGACGCACCGCCTCCTGCTCCGTCACCGGTGCCTGCGTCGCCGCCCTCGTAACCGCCGTCTCCCCCGCCGCTGTTATCCTGGCTGTCTCCCCCGCTGTTTGACGCCTCGGCACTGTTAGTCTCACCGGAATTATCTACGAAGTTTTTCCCATTGTCTGCTGCAACAGGGAGAAGTATATCTTCCCGGTCACTTCCAGTCCGCGTCTGGCCCTCTGCCTGGTACTCATAGGAGACTTCCGCCTTCATTACCAGTGTGGGGACATCTCCAGAAAGTTTTCCGGCGGATAACTTTACAGCAACCTTTTTCGTTTCATCTACAGCCAGACTGCCCACCTTGATGGTGCCGGTCTTCTGTTCCGCTGCCATTGCTAAGCCCTCGGGTGTCTCGATCTGCAGTTTTACATTCTTAAGATCTGTGTTGGGGGATGTATTTTTCAGAATAAGGCTGACCTGAAACTCCTGCCCGGATTCCAAGCCTTTGCTCATCTCTTCTCTGGAAATGGATACTGCTGCCGGCTCCTGCCCCTGCTGGTCTTTATCCGGCTGACCGGGATTGTCCGATTGACCTGAGTTCTCCGGCTGACCGGAATTGTCCGATTGGCCCGGTTTGTCTGCTTGACTGGGCTTATCCGGCTGGCCGGAGTCATCCGGAGCAGGCGGTTCCCGGTTTTCATCCTGAGAGGCTGTATTCCGGACACCTGCTGCAGATATCTGCTCCTGTCCGTTCTCCTCCTTTCCACTGCTGCCGGACTGATTTTCCAATGCGCTTTTTGCCGTGCTGCTGTCCTGTCCGGCCTCTGCTGCCGAAACATTGTATAAAAACAGATTGCCGGTAAGGCCCAGGCAGATGATTCCTGCAAATAACCTTTTTCTAATTAATTTTGCCTTCATTTTTTATCCTTTCTCTCATCCTTTACTATATTTCCATCTATCAGAGTCAGTATCCGGTCCGCATAGGATGCCATCTCAGGGTCATGGGTTACGAGTACAATGGTCTGCCGGTTCTCCCTGGCAAATGCCAGGACCATTTCCATAATCTGCGCCGTTGTCTTGGTGTCCAGGTTCCCGGTTGGCTCATCCGCAAAGATCACATCCGGGTTTGCGGCAAAAGCCCTTGCAATTCCCACGCGCTGCTGCTGTCCGCCGGACATCTGTGAGGGATAGTGGCTGAGGCGCTCCCCAAGGCCCACCATTTTTAAAAGCCGGGCGGCCCTGGCTTCTCTCTCCTTTTTCCCATACCCCTGGAACATGAGAGGCAGCGCTGTATTTTCCAGAGCAGTCATATATGGCAGCAGATTGTAGGACTGGAAAATAAATCCGATGTGTTTCTGCCTGAAGGCTGCCATCTTTTCCTCCCGCAGTTTTGTAATATCCACGCTGTCGATCACAATTTTTCCCTCTGTGGGTTTTTCCATGCCTGCAAGCTGGTTCAAAAGTGTACTCTTGCCTGAACCGGATGTGCCGAAGATACAGCATATCTCACCCTTTTGGATATCTGCGTCTATCCGGTCCAGAGCAATGACTTTTTCCGTCCCTATTCTGTAAACCTTTCGGACGCCGCATATTTTAATCATTGCTTCCTGCATTCTCTCTACCTCATTTTCCTACCTGATGTTTTTGTTTCTCTTTACGGTATTTACTATAAATCCTAAATCTTAACAGATTCTGATGTGATTCTGAAAAAATCTTAATTCCTCTAACAGTATGGCAAGGAGGCGCAGTGTGAAACAGTGTATGGATAACAATGATCTTCATCGCCGTAAAAAAAATCATCGGATATTGTGTCAGGGATGGCATTGATCACGGAAGCACTGATCAAACCATTGCAGAATTTACAAAAAAATACAGTTTATCTGCCCCCTGCACCAAATCTTCTACACGACCGGTCCAGAGTACAGTTAAACTGCATCTCTAATTTTTTCGTATTCTGTTATACTATAATATGCAAAACTTTTTCTCAATCTATATCACTTTTGGTATCGCGGTATTCCGTTCTCAATATATCAAAATAATCCGTCTTTTCCTCCCCGGATATTTGCCGTATCACCCTGCAGGGGACTCCCGCAGCCACCACATTCGCGGGAATATCCCTGGTGATGACACTCCCTGCCCCGATGATGGAATTGTCCCCGATTGCAACACCACAGTCGATATGTACCCCTGCCCCGATCCAGACATTGTTTCCAATCTTCACAGGTCTGGCAAAACACGCCCCTGCTGCTCTTTCTTTCGCATCAAACGCATGTCTTGTCGTATAGATACCCACCCGCGGCCCAAACAGTACATGGTCACCAATCTCTATTCCGCCTCCATCCAGCATGACACAGTCAAAATTCGCATAAAAATTATTTCCGATATGGATGTTAAATCCAAATTCACAGCGGAAGGATGGTTCAAAAAATACATTCTCCCCCATAGAACCCAATATCTGTTTCAGAACCTGCTCCCGCACCTGCGGCTCTTCCCCATAAGTGCGGTTGTACCGGTCTGTAAGGCGGACGGTTTCTTTTCTTGCGTTCACCAGCTCCTCCGTCAAATCATTATACAGCTTTCCTGTGATCATCCGTTCCTTCTGTTCTTCCAATGTCATAACTGTATTCTCCTTTCTCTCAGCCTGCACTCTATTTCTTCATTTTCCTTTTCCATATTGATCTCTACTGGTTCCTGCAGATTCAAGCTGAAAATGCCAAGTATGGATTTTGCATTTATCCTGTGCCCTCCTTGAATCAGTTCAATATGCCCCTCACAATCCGAAGCTATATTCACAAGCTCTGTGATATCCCTGATACTTTTCAGGCTGACACAAAACGATTTCATCATTGATCCGTCCTTTCTTTTTTTGCTTAATCCTATAGTAGTTCAGTTCCGTTTGATAT
This sequence comes from Blautia caccae, assembly GCF_040095955.1. NCBI lineage: Bacteria > Bacillati > Bacillota > Clostridia > Lachnospirales > Lachnospiraceae > Blautia > Blautia caccae. Next base: position 197,362 of record NZ_JBBMFP010000001.1, read on the forward strand.
TCTATTTATAATCTTGCCGAGAACATTTCTTATCTTGTCATTTCATTGACTTTAGGAATATCCGGCAGTAAACTGAAAGTATAAAGGAGGAAAACCCATGGAAGCCAAATTCTTATCCCGCTCTTCCATTTACAAGGGAGACTATGACTGTCTGTTTCGGACACCCAAAAATGAGATGCGTTCCAACCTGCATTATCATGACTTTTATGAAATTGTTGTCTATCTGGGGAATGCAGGTATTTTCAAAATCAACGGCAAAGAATATCTGATCAGGCGGGGGGATATTGCCCTCATCAACATGTTTGATCCGCACACCCTGATCTATAACAAGAATACTTATTACGAGCGTTTCAGCATCAGCATTGACCCCAATCTGCTCCTGTCTTTCAATACTGCCCAGTCAAACCTTCTGGATATCTTCAGCAAGGACAACAGGAATTATCCAATTTTCCATGTGGAAGGAAAATGCTTTGACAAATATCTGCGGATTCTGGAACAATACCGGGACCAGAAGCCTGCCCATGGCAAGGATATCTTTGAAAAGGCGCTGATCCATCAGCTGGCCTCCTACCTGTTCAGCGACTGTTATGACGGCATCCATTTTGATAATACGGATTCCCGGCATGTGTCCATGATAGCCAAACTGGTGGACTATATCAACAACCATTTGAGTGAGGATCTGTCCCTGGGTGTACTGGCCCAGGAAGTGAGTTACAGTGAATATTACATCTGCAGGATTTTTAAGAAGGTGACGAATTATACGCTCACCAATTATATTGTGGAAAAACGCATAGCCCAGGCAGCCCACTATCTCACCGGAGATATGACCATCAACAAGGCCGCAGAGAAGGTGGGGTTCAATAACTACAGTTATTTCTATAAGACATTCAAGAGATACATGGGGATGAATCCTGCGGAATACAAAGAACAACATACACAGGCTAATAATAATTGAGAGGAACTGCTGCCAGTCCCTCTCCAATTTTTTTCTGATACCCAAGCAACTAGACGTTAAGTCCCCACTCCTCAGCCAGAAACGCCGCTACACCGTCATGATCACAGTCAGGCAGCACCCGGTCCACCACTTTCTTTATTTCAGGCAGCGCATTCATGGGCGCATAGCTCCTGTCCGCAATCTCTATCATGGACAGATCATTGAAGTTATCCCCGAACACCACCAGCTCCTCGCTCCCGGTGATTTTCATCAGCTTCTTCAGAGCGTTTTTCTTGCTTGCATGTGCACTGAACACCTCCAGGCAGTACATCCCGTTATAGATATTCAGATAAAAGGAATACTTGATCTCCTCTATCTCATCCAGTTTCCTGCACACCGGTTTCAGCTCTTCTTCCGTCCCGGTACAGGTCAGATATACAGAATCTCCCTTCTGGACCATTTCCTCTGCTTTCTTTGTAAAGGTGACCTCTGCACATTTCTGAAGCGCCCTGTCACTGTAATACTGGGTCTGCTCCTCCATCCTCTTTTCATCATAATAAATGCTGATTCCCCGGCTGTCATACGTGTACAAAAAGCAGGACATCCCGCAGTCTTTGAACGCACGTATCACTTTCTGCGCTGCACTTACAGGAACAGCTTCCGCGGAAATGATTTCTTCGGACTGAAAATCATATAAAAATACCCCGTTTGTCACAATTCCCGGTACATTCATATGCAGGTCCTTCAACCGGTAATCACAGCCGTAAGGCATACGCGCTGTAGCCACTGAAAACAGCATTCCCTTTTCTATGCAGCGGTTGATGATATCCGCTGATCTATCGGAGATCCTTTTCTTTTTATTGAACAACGTCCCATCCAGATCGGACACATACAGGCTTTTCATAAACTTTTCTCCATTTTCTATTTATTCCTCGCAGAGATATTCCCTCTGCGAATCCAGAATTATGCTTCTTCCGCTGTGAGAAATGCCATCTCAGCCATCTGGATTCCAAGTGACCTTCCTGTCTCAGCAAGCTGCTCTGCCAAAGCCTCCGGGAGAATGATTCCATGTTCCAGACTCCTCTGTTTGTTGGTGTATTCAATCTCCCCGGGATATTTTGCGCTGCCCACGCCCTCTTTTACAGGAAGGGCCTTGATATCCTCAATGTACTCCTGAGCATCCTTATGGAACTGTGAAAGCTCCCTGAAAGCCCGGATATTGATACAGCCAAAGCTCTGGCTGGACAGCTCCGGTGTAGCCGGAAGATCCTGGTCATTTACATTAGGTGACAATACACCGCCTGAGAGCAGTGTGGCAAACAACTCCACAATAAAGGCCACACCGAACCCCTTGTGCTCTGCCATGGGAACCAGCATTCCGTATTCGGACAATTCTGTGGTGGGATTGCCCTGCTTGTCCAGAAGCCATCCCTCCGGAATCGGTTTTCCTGCCAGGGCATAAGCCTTGGCTTTTCCAAATGCCGCCGCGCTGGTCGCCATGTCCACACAGACTTCTGGGTATTTTTCACCTGCTGCAAAGGCAAAAGAGAACGGATTATTGCCGATAAACGGAATCATCACTCCGGGAGGTGCCATGGAGGGGTCCGTGTTGGAGCAGGCAAAACCGATACAGTCCTCCCCGGCCAGCTTCATAGCCCAGTGTCCTGCCATGCCGAAATGGTTGCTGTTCTTTACGGACACAATAGAGATCAGGCTGTTCTTCGCCTTTTCCCTGGCAATCTTCACCGCCTTTTCCCCTGCAACTGCACCGAGACCGCCTTCCGCGTCAATAACTGCTGTATTGGCTGTCTCCTGCACCACAGGATATGTACTTTTTAGGGAAGCTCCGCCGCCGTTTATCTTTTTGATATAAGGCTTCATGCGGATAACTCCATGGCTGCTCACGCCGCGCACATCTGCATGGACCAGCAATTCCGCTATAGCCTGCGCGTCACTTTCCTGCAAACCTGTTTTTTCAAACACGGTTTTTGTAAAATTCTTAAGCTCTGCTGCTGATACTTTATAACTCTTCATATTGCTTTCCTCCATTTATTTTTTTGCTTTTTATTTCTTTTATATTATAAATCGATTATACGATTGGCCTTGTTCTTATTCAATTTAATATCTTGCCCGGTATATGTCTTATATTGCTTTTTAAGATTTACCTATCCGTTCTGATTGTGACGGCCCTGGATTTGGACCTTTTCCGGCATAAAAAGTACTCCTTTTTGATAAGAATTGTCATATCTTAATCCTCACCAAAAAGGAGCTCTCTTTTTGTTAAGACACAAAACGAATTACACTGTCTGCTTTAAAGCACTCTTTTACATCTTTTTAGAAAATTTCTCATAATAATATTCTGCTTTCTCTCTGTCCAGCATAAAATGCTTCTGCAATTTTTCTATAATAATTGTTTTCCCTGCTTCTTCCTCCTCCTTTTCAGTTATAAATGCCCTTATCCCCCGTTCCAGACCTTTTTCTATTCCTTTTTCTATTCCTTTTTCGACCCCTTCCTCATAACTGAGCTTCTTCTCATTTTTAATATGGCGTTCCGCATTATACTCTGTCAGTATCACGTCTTTCACCTCTCCACGCTCTTTCTTCAGAAAATCCGCAAGAATACCTTCCGCAATACATTCTTCCACCGCCCTGTCCACTGCACCCTCCTCCGGATTTTGATAATTGGAATGATTGATGGCATTATAAAGCTTCAGTGCAGCCTTTCTGTTCCCGAAGATCATGCGGAACAGGCTATCCTTGTAATTTCTGTTTACTTGTTTTTTTCTGAGTGCCCTGCTTATGCTTCTCCTTCTGTTTCTGTTCATATTGCCTCGTCTTTCCAAAGCAGCGAAAGCCTCAGGAACCTGTATACATTATAACAGAAAGATATCCGTTCCACAACTTGCCGCTCCCGCGCTTTTTCTTATTCAGTTGTTACTACATTGTGAATTCCGGCAGAAATTGCCGATTTAATGAAATTGAAAAATAGAAAAATCCATATCAGAATATGTGGAACAGTATATCAGATACAGCACTCCACTGCAATAATATTTTTTAAAAATTTATAGAAAGTTTACCCCATCTTTTTTAATTAAAAGAGCCGGAACGGCAGTTTTTTGACCCAACCGTTCCGACCAGAAATAAGTGCGCAGACCTGATTGATCAGTTAGCAAAACGTAACCTTCTCAATCCCCATAAACTTACACAGCAGGCTCATCACATCTGTATAATCCCCTTCTTTCACCAGAAGATGATGGTCCATTCCCTTTTCCATCAGTGTATTTACCACCTGACTGGCCTTTCCGGACACGTGGAGTTTAACAAGGAGTTTCTCTCCCCCCTCTACCCATTCCTCATGGGTGGCTGCCTCCACATCGGCCTTTTCCACCAGAAGCTTATACTGTCCCCTGTTTCCCACAATGCTGGAAACGGTCACACTTTCCATGCCCTTCAGCGGCACGCCCACGAATGTGCCTTTCTCGCCGCTTGGTGAAATCTGTACCTTGTCGATGCTCTCTGCCAGGGAATGGGCTGTGCTCCCCTCATGAGCCAGGGCCAGGATATTGTTCACATCATCCATGCTACCCACCTCGCCGAGGGCACAGGCGCCGCCCTTTGCCGCCAGATTCAGCATATACATCACCATGGTGTGGCCGATATCTCCCTCTGTGTCCACGATCATCCCCTCGTCTGCCAGCCAGGAGGATGTCAGGTTCATCAGTCCGCTGTACATGGGATAACACTCCGCTGCCATGGCGTCCAGGGAATACCGCTCAATGACTTTTTTTGTAGAGAGATATACCTTTGCCATATACAGCATGGTCTCCTTATCCGCCAGCACCTTTCCGGTGCGCTTTGACAGGCAGTTAAGTGTCTTTTCAGCTTCCTCATCGCTGATCTTATCTGCCCCTTCCGTAATCTCGCTCATTTCAATATGGATCAGGGTCACACCAAATTTTTTTGAAAATTCCCACTCCTCTGCGGACATATCCTGGGGACCTGCCACACGCCATGTCTGACGGGGGCCCACAAGGGCAAGGCGCATTCCCTTTACCGCCCTGATGATCTGGGATGCCTGGGCCGCTGCTTTTACTCTGCCTGCAGGTGCCTCATCTTCCGGCAGTCCGTAAACGTACTCGTATTCGATGCCCTGACCTTTCAGGATGGAACCGAAATGCTGTACACATCCGATAGAAAATGTCTCTGTGTAAGGCACTGCCCAGAAAATTGTGGGAATCTGCAGCTCGTTCATGAAGATATACTGCATGGAGTCCATGATCCATGTCACTTCCACAATAACCAGCGCATCCAAATCCTCTTTTTTAAACTGTCTGCATACGTCCACCGCATCCGCCGCATCCCATGCCACCTTATCTGCGCATACCACTTCTAACCCCTGGCTGCTCAGTGCGTTTTTCACTCCGTTTATCAATTCCTCTGCTCTTTGTCCCCCGCTCTCAAATCTGCAGGTGACGCCTACAACTCCTACTTTTGGCTGGTTCATCTCTAATTCCTCCTATTTGAAATGGCTGGGAGCACAGCTCCATGTAATGACTGCCGGCTCCATTCCTATATTTGTCAGTTCGTGGGGTTCCCCCTCCTCTACCAGGATGATATCCCCCTCAAAAAGCTCATAGTGTCCTCCCGTATGGGGATTTCTCATGATCACATGTCCACGGCTCACAAAAAACACTTCATGGGACAACGGATGGCCGGGATCGATGCCCCCGGTCTGTCCGGGCAGAAGGGTGGAGGAACCAAATGTGATCTTACCTGTTTCCAGATATTCTCTGCAGACTTCCGGTCCGTCCAGGGAAATCCGCGCCTCTTTCTCTCTCATAACTTTCATATCTTTCCCCCTCCTAAAAGAAATCCTTTTCTCTGTATAAAAGTGCCTCTCCGGAAAATACCTGTCCACTGACCGCTTCCGCAATAAAAATACAGTGGTCAGAGCTTTCCGTCACACTCGTCACCTCACATATGATGCAGGCGGCAGCACCTTTGATAAAGGGCAGCCCCTCCTCTGTAAATTCCACATCCACTTCCGCCAGCTTGTCCTTTTTTCTTCCGCTGACACTGCCGCATTTCAGGGCAGTCTCTCTCTGATCCTTTGTCAGAACGCTCACAGAAAATCTACTGCTGGCCTTCAGAAGCTCTGCGGTGTAGTGGCTCTTTGAGACTGCCGCCATCAGCATGGGCGGCCTTCCCGATACCTGGGACAGCCAGGCTGCTGTCATCAGATTATATTTTCCGTCTGCATGGGTACCAATGACATATACGCCGTGCGTCATGGTGTTCATGGCAGACCGGATATTTTTTTCGCTCATAAGTTTGCATCCTTATCTTACATATTCGTATTACATTTTTTCAAAGCATTCGGTCAGGTCAGAGAAGAGTTTGCGGTACATGGCGTACCCTTTCTCATAGGCCTCCCGGTTGTGGGCAGAGGGTGTGATGCGTTCTTTGACTTCCACCATACTGTCCACTGCGCTTTCCACACTCTCAAAGATGCCCGTGGCAGTCCCTGCCAGTATGGCGGCTCCCAGAGATGCGGCCTCCACGGATTTGACGGTCTCCAGTGTCACCTGATTGATATCTGCCTTGATCTGACACCATACCCGGCTCTTGGAACCGCCGCCCAGGGAACGAATCTCTTTTACCCGGATTCCCATGTCGTTCAGTGCTTCTATATTCCGCCGCAAGATATAGCCCAAAGATTCCATAATAGATCTCATAAAATGCGGCATGGTATGCTGGAGGGTAAACCCGAACCAGACACCTTTCGCCTTGGAGTTCACATCCGGGGCCAGGGAACCCGCCAGATGGGGAAGCATGACCAGGCCGTCAGAGCCGGCCGGTATCTTTTCCACCTGCTTACTGATCATATCGTAGGCATCCTGACCTCCTCTTTTCTCAGCCAGCATTTCCACCTCACAGAATTTATCCCGGAACCAGCGCAGGGTCATGCCTCCGTTAGTGAATGTGTGGATCATATACATTCCGTTTACAGGGAAACAGAACAGGGGCATTTTACATGCAGGATCAAATACGGGTTTGTTGACCGGAACACATACGGCAAGTGCCGCACCCACAGTCTCGGAGAACATGCCCTCCCTGATATTTCCTGCACCGATGGCGCCTGCCGCCTGGTCAAGCGCGCCGGTGCAGACCGTAAGATCCGTTCCGAGGCACAGCTCTGCTGCTACCTCGGGCAGGATTTTTCCCACTATCTCCCCGGATTCCCTGACAGGGGCAAGTTGTGATTCCTTGATTCCCAGAAAATCCAGCATCTCCTGCCAGTAACTTCTTTCAATAATATCCCAGTAGGTGGAGGAGCAGACAAGAGATGGCTCTGTGGCATATTTTCCTGTCAGCCTGTAGATAAAGTAATCCTCGATCAGGAGAAACTTGTCTGTGTTCTGAAAAACTTCCGGCTCATGCTCACGTACCCAGAGGATTTTCGATGCGGGCCAGCAGGCCTCAAAACTGACCTGGCCTGTTTTCTGATAGCACTTGGCATTTCCGAAGGCCTCCTTAAGCATCTCTGCCTCCCTGACTGCGCGGTTGTCCATCCATACAATGGCATTTCTTAGGGGCCTGCCGTCCTTGTCCAGAAAGAAGATGGTCTCCCCCTGGGCGGACATGGCAAGGGAAATCTGCGCGTCCTTTGCTATGGTGTAACGGCTTTTTATATCCTTCAGACCTGTGCAGAAGGCATCCCAATATACTTCCGGTTTTTCCTCCACATAATTAGGGGCAGGAGTCAGTAAATCGTATTCCTGGGTGGAGACAGCCAGCAGTGCACCTGTCCTGTCAAACAGGGCGATCTTCATTGCAGTGGTTCCAATGTCCAGACCAAGCAGCAATTTCATTATCCCACCTCCTCTATTTCAAAACTTCCGGGTTCACCACATTATATGGTTTCTTCCCCTCCAGCACTCCGATGATTCCGCCCAGTGCCTCCCGGCACATGCCCATGCGTGCCTTCAGAGTACAACTGGCGATATGCGGGGTCAGTGTCACGTTGTCAAGCTCCAGAAGCTCCGGTTCCACATTCGGCTCATCCTCGAACACATCCAGGCCCGCGCCCTTGATCGTGCCGTCCTTCAATGCCTTTGCCAGTGCTTTTTCATCAACAATAGGGCCTCTCGCCGCGTTGATAAGATAGGCGCTGTCCTTCATGGCCCGGAATACTTCCGCATTGAAGATATGATGGTTCTCCGGAATATACGGCATGTGCAGGGTAATGCAGTCACTGTTCTTTACCACATCATCGAAGCTCATGTACGTTACGTTATATTCTTTTTCCACTTCCTGTGAAGCTCTGTATTTGTCAAAGTAGATGACTTTCATCCCAAGTCCCTGGGCTTTTTTGCAGACCATCTTTCCGATACGCCCGAAGCCCATGATTCCCAGCGTTCTGCCGTAGACTTCACAGTCGATATCTGAGAAATTCGGTGAGTTCCACACACCGCGGCGCACCTCCCTGTCATATCTTGCCACACCTCGCATGGTGGCGATCAGTAGAGCCACTGCATGTTCCGCTGTGGCCTCCGTCACTGTTGTGGGAGTATTTACAACAGGCAGCCCCACCTCTGTGGCATATTTCCAGTCTATGTTGTTGTAGCCCACGCCGAAATTGGCGATGACTTTCAGGTTCTTTGCCCTGTCGATCACCTTTTTGTCACCCTCGTTGTCCAGTATGAAATAAGCATCATAATCCTCGATCATTTCGTATATCTCATCATAAGAAAACGCGTGTTTTTCTCTGGACGGACAGGTGAAATCATAGTCTTCTTTATATGGGGCAAGGCATTTTTCCGGAACCCATTCTGAAATCAGTATTTTTTTCATAGATTTTACTTCCTTTCTGCTGTTTGATCACTGTTTTCATCATACCTGCAATCGCCTGCAGGGTCGATGGGCAATCTTGCATTTATCATTTCTTATCTTGTCATTTTGGCTGAATCCTGTCCTGCATATGATTGGACCTATTACAGGATTCCATCAAAGAAGGAATGTACTGATCCCCGGCACCAGCGCAACCAGAATACAGATCAGAAATACCGTCACGATCAAAGGCCATCCTTCTTTTATGTAGTCAACCAGCTTCACTTTCGTAACCGACATGCAGGTAAAGAGCATTACCCCGAAAGGCGGTGTAATGCCGCCGATGGTATCCATGAGGCACATAACGATACCGAGATGGATAGGGCTGATTCCCAGCGCTATGGCGGCAGGGACCAGAAGAGGCGGCAGTATGATCAGGGCAGCCGCTGCATCCAGGAACATGCCCAGGATAAAGAGGAACAAAAGGACCAGCATGATGAATACATATTTGTTGCTTGTCAGGTTCAGAAGCGCGGAAGCCATGTTCTGCGGAATCTGCTCCCAGACCATATACTGTGAGAACAGGCCTGCTGCCGATAAGATCAGCAGAACGTTAGCTGTGCTTGACACAGAGTCAACAATAATATGTTTGATATGTTCTCTCTTCAGCTCTTTATATACGAATTTACCGATGACGATGGAGTAGACAATGGTCACCGCACCGCATTCCGTGGGTGTGAAAATCCCCATCCTCAGACCCATAATGATTCCAAAGGGCAGAATCAGTGCCCAGACGGATTTTTTAAGCTGAGGCCATATTTCCTTCCAGGTTGGCCTGTGGCTCCTGGATGCAATAAACCCTCTTTTTTTCGATACGATATAATTGGTGATCATAAGGGAAATGGCGATCAATATTCCCGGTATGTAACCTGCGAGGAACATGTCCCCGATAGATACACTTGCCGCCGTCGCATAGATGATCAGGCAGATTCCCGGCGGTATGATGGGTGTGATACAGGAGGATGCCGCTGTGATCGCCGCCGCATAACCTTTTGTATATCCTCTCTTCTCCATTTCCGGCACCAGCATCTTGCTCTCAAAGGCACAATCCGCGCAGGAGGAACCTGAGATTCCGCCCATGAATGTGCTGAGCAGCACATTCGTATGCCCCAGACCGCCTGTAAAATGCCCTGTCAGCACTTCACAGAAATCCATCAGACTGCTGGAGATTCCTCCGTATCCCATGATACATCCGGCTGTGATGAAGAACGGTACTGCCAGCATGGTAAAGGATTCCGATGTGGACAGCAGTGACTGGGTCATGACATCCATGGGCACTCCCTCACACATAAATACAAAATACACAAGCGCTGAAATGATCATGGAAAATGCAACCGGTATATTCAGGAAAAACAGTACAAAAACCAGTAAAATCGGCCATAGATTCATCTTTCCTCACCCCTTTCTTCTGTCTGTTCCCTCTCCTCCAGAACCATATCCTCCACGGTTTCCACAGTAAAGATTCCCTGATATATAGGTCTTGTGTGGAAATAATCCTGGTATCTCACCACATTGATGCAGAAGAAAATAGCATGGATGAACATCAGGCCAAAGCCTACCGTCATGGCCAGAGCTTCAAAAGTATAAGGGATATTCATGATCGGTGTCTTTCTTGTCCACGCATTTACGGAATATACCAGGCTTAAATATGCCGCTGCTCCGATACACACAATCTGCACTATCATGGAAAACATAGTTACCACCACTTTTAATTTCTCAGGAAAAACCCTTACCAGGATATCAATGGAACTGTGCTGATACCGTTTGTACACTGCACTGGCTCCCACAAAGATCAGCCAGGCAAAGCAGAAATACGATATCTCCTCTGCCCAGGGATAGCTCTTGCTCAGGACCAGTCTGCAGAATACATTAAAAACTGTTGCCACAGACATGATACAGAGAGCGATACCAGCAATAATCTCTTCTATATTTACACATATTTTTTTCAGCATTTTTTCTCCTAACCCCCTTTTCAGGACAGGCCGTCTGTCTATTCGTGGCCTAACGCTTTTTTCGCTCTGTCATACAAACCTTCCGACCATTCCGGGAATTTCGTATATACAACCTGGCAGGCTTCCTTAAAGGCTTCTGTGTCAGATTCGTGGAATTCTACGCCCTCTGCCTCCATTTTTTCTTTGATCGCCTCTTCGTCCGCAAGCACGTGCTCTGTGGTGTACTCGGCAAAGCTGACGGCTTCCTCCTTCAGAATCGTCTGCAGGTCCTCATCCAGGCTCTTGTACACATCTGTGGATATGATGATTCCATCCGGTGCTATAATATGAGATGTCATAGTCACGTGTTTGGCAACCTCCTGGAATTTCGCAGCGTAAATCAGGGAAAGCGGATTTTCCATGGCATCACAGACTCCCTGCTGCAGGGCTGTGTAAACCTCTGAAAAAGCAACGGTTGTAGGGCTTGCGCCCATGGCCTTTACCATCTCGATCTGAAGCGGGGTACTCGGCACACGGAATTTCACACCCTTCATCTCACTCAGGTCAGCAACCGAATGCGTTGCAATGGTCTGTCGGGTTCCGTAGTAACCGCTCATGTTGTCAAGGACTGTGATGCCTGCATCTGCACACTTCTGTGCCAGATCTTCGCCAAATTCCGAAAATGCCAGTTCCTTAATTTCAGACACGTCATCATACAGGTAAGGGGCAAACATGATGGCATAATCCGGACAGTAATCCTTCAGCAGGGCAGGGTCCACATAATTCATCATGTAGCTTCCTCTTCCGATCTGTTCAATGACCGCGTCGTCATCACCCATAACAGAATCCGCAAAGACCTGAATCTCCAGTCTTCCGTCACACCGCTCATTCACTTTCTCTGCAAATGTCTCGATGTCCTTGGATATGACGCTGTCACTGGGAATAGAGTGCGCGAATTTAAGCGTTATCTTTTTTCCGCTCTGTTGTTCCGCTCCCGCTGCTTTCACTTCACTTCCGCTTGTCTTGTTTTGGCCGCTGCCGCCGCAGCCGGACATCATGCCTGCCGCCAATGCTGTTACTGCTGCAAATACTATTACTTTTCTCATCTTCATAATCTGATTTCCTTCTTTCTTTTTTATTTGTAATGGCCCCGTCCTCTTCCGGATACCGGCTTACAGAACCTTTCCAACTGCCGAAAACCGCTTTGCGATAGGCCGATGCCTGATACCGCTATCTTCTCATACGGTCAGCGCAGGAATTGCGCAGACCTGTCTGGACGGTTAGAAACAGTTACCATATATCTTCTGATTCATCTGCATGTTTTTTCATCCCCCGGGCATTTTATCCACTCCTTCCCTGTCACTGTTTCAAGCACTTCAATGTAATAATAGAATACAGGAAACTTGTGTCAAATTCTATAATATATCTTGCACACGGGGTTTCTTTTCTTGTCATTCTGTATAGTATCTTTTTGATTTTTCATCTGTTTTCATCACTTTATCCTAATCCTGCTGTTGATCCGGCGCGTACCGGAACGAGCCAGAAATTTTTTTCACTGTAATGGAGGAAAGAAAATGCAGTACAGACTATGGAACTGCTTATTTCTTTATAAACTAAACGGTCCGCAGTCATTTACCGCGAACCGTTTGTTCTTACGCCTGCTTTGCCATTAAGCGACAGCGTCCTCTATTCCTAAATATTTTAAAAATCCAACAACATACACCAGATTATCCCTGAATGACCCTTCCTTTACAAAATTCTTTGTAAACAGTGCGCTTCCCATGGTAAAACACCAGGGATTCATCTCCTTTACAAGTTCCATCCTCTCCTCTGAGCCGATACTTCCGGCCAGGACGACGGGTGTTTTTGCTTTGCGGATATACTCTGCGGAGAGTTCTGTGGGATCTCCGTCCACATAGCGGTATCCTAACAGGTCTGTTCCGAATACACCCTTTTCCGCAAATGCTGCCTCCTGCGCAAGCATCTCCTCCACAGTTCCCTCCAAAATGCTGGGGCTCTTTGATACCTTTCCTGCAAACGGGCAGTATTTTAATCCCTGTTTTTTTACATACTCAGCTACACTGTCATAGTATAAAGTGCCTAAGAGATAGTCAAAGCCGCATTCCACTGCCAGTTTTGCACCTCTCATACATTCTTCTTCACTGTATGACACCACTTCCAGAAAAGAAGTCTTGCCGGCTTCTCTCATCTTTGTGCAGAGCACTTTCATTTTTTCAGGTTCCATTCCAACGTCCTTGAATCCCCAATACTGGATGGGAAGATCTTTGTTTTCCTCAAAAATTTCAATTGCGTTTGGCACGGTTTTATCATTATGGGTCAGCATGATGATGATCTTATCTAACATTGACATTTTTATTTCTCCTTTTTCACATTCATTGATTCTAAAGTTATGGGTTCACTACGTTTACAGGGCTGCCGTCTGTAAAGGCTTTCAAATTGTCCACGGCAATATTCATAAGCCTGCTTCTGCTCTCTTTCGGGGCCCAGGAAATGTGCGGGGTTATGATACAGTTCTTTGCCTTCAGCAGCGGGTTATTGCCTTTTATGGGTTCTGTGGACACCACATCCAGGCCTGCGGCATAAACCTTTCCTGTATTCAGAGCATCCGCCAGATCCTGTTCCACAATTAACGGTCCTCTGGAATTATTTAAGATAATTACACCGTCTTTCATCTTTGCAATACTTTCTCTGTTGATCATTCCCTCTGTACTTGGAAAGAGCGGGCAGTGCAGGGCGATCACGTCCGCACGTGCATACAGTTCTTCCACTGTGACGTACTCTGCGATCTCTTCCCCGGATTTGTTGGGATATTCATCATTGGCGATCACCTGCATACCAAGAGCTTTCGCAATGCGCCCTGTGGCCTGCCCTATACGGCCAAAACCAATCACTCCCATGGTTTTGCCTGCAAGCTCGATCAGGGGATAATCCCAGAAACACCAGTCCGCATTGTTCTCCCAGCGCCCCTCGTGGACTGCGTCACTGTGGTGCGCCACATGATGACAGATTTCCAGCAGCATGGCAATGGCAAACTGTCCCACAGCCGCAGTGCCGTATGTTGGAATATTGGAAACGGGGATTCCCTTTTCTTTTGCAGCGGCAACATCCACCACGTTGTACCCTGTAGCCAGTACACCTACGAATCTGATGCTGCTGCATGCATCGAATACCTCTCTCGGAAGCGGGGTTTTATTTGTGTAGACCACCTCTGCATCACCGATTCTGTCAATGATCTCCTGTACATCCGTCAGGGATGTCCTGTCATAGACTGTGACCTGCCCAAAAGCTTCCATCCCTTTCCAGTCCAGATCTCCGGGATTCAATGTGTAGCCGTCTAATACTACAATCTTCATCTGTATCTCTCCCTTCCTAAGACTGCTTATTTGATGGCGTCTGCCATATCTTTTACATCCTTACAGGTACCGGTCCAGGCTGCCATGAGGATGTCCATCTGATCCAGGATGCAGAAATGTTTTACTCCCATATTTCTGTAATATTCTGCGTCTTCAAGGGTGGCGATCTCCACTCTTGGCTGCACTCCGTGTTTTAAAGCGGTCCTGATCATTCTCTCGTGCTCTGCCTGCACCTCCTCTTTGTGGTCCGCACAGTTCCATCCTCTGCTCATGCAGTAATCGGAAGGTCCGAACTGAACCATATCCACACCGGGAATGGAGCAGATCTCTTCAATGTTGTCCATTGCCTCTTTCTTTTCGATCATAAAAGCTTTTACAAGGCTGCGGTTCATGGCCGCATAGTCCATCTGTTTTAATTCCGGATGGTAGTTGATCCATCTTGCATTGGGATAACCGAATTTGCCGTTGTCCTCCGGTGTCTTCGGCAGTAATTTTTCAATGGTCTCTTTCACCTGCTCCGGTGTCTCGTGGTCTGTGAACAGAATTGCCTGGAAACCGCAGGCCGCCGCTTTCTGTGCCACATAGAACCGGTTCTGGAAATCCACTTTGATCATGGAGCCTGTGTTGTACAGCTCACATGTCCTGACAAAATTCTCAAGATCATTGAAAGAGAACGGTGCATACTCTGCCAGAAATTCAAAGTAATCAAAGTTTCCGGTTGAGGCTGCAGCCTCCACGATCGTGGGCCATGTGCTCCAGATTCTGGTGTTGACGGTTGCTTTTCCTTCGTTAAGCTTTTCTCTTAATTTGTTTAACATAGTGCATTCTCCTTTTTTGGTTGTGTTGTTTTTTTCTTGATATCAGAATACCGGAAAATGCGCTGTAAAACGATTATTATTCTTGTTCACTACATTTCTTATCCTGTCATTGTTGTTTTGCCTGCAAGAAGGAGCAGAAATACCGAAGGAACGAATCGAACTGCGGCTCGGTTATCCATCACGTAAAAAGATGCCTGCCGGAAATTCCGGCAGACACCTTTAAAATAAATATTCAATCCATTATTGTGCTTTTAATTCCGAAATGAGCACAGCCGCAAGCATACATACGCACCCTGCAAACATACGCGCCGTAAACCTCTCATGCAGAAGTAATACGGAAAACAGCATTCCGAACACTGCTTCTGTCGTCAGAAGAACGGATGCCACATTCGGATTTATCCGTTTCTGGCATACAATCTGCAAAAGAAATCCTGCCATAGTACTGAAGATTCCAAGATACAACATTTTCCCGGCCATCCCCGGTTCAAATACCTGCATCGGAAACGGTATCTGCCCTGCCAGGATGCAGAGCCAGGAAATGAGGTTTGCAAAGAAAAATTGCAGGGCCGTCAGTACCACAGGGTCGGTTTTCCTTGTATATTTATCTACAAATATAATATGCAAAGCAAGACCTGCGCCGCATATGACGGTCAGAAAGTCTCCTGTTTGAACCGTCAGATCCCCTCGTATGGATAAAAGGCCAATGCCCAAAATTGCGATGAAAGCAGCGGCAACACATTTTCTGTCCGGGCGTCTTTTTTCTATCCACCAATATAAAAATGGTACAAGAATCACGTATATGGTTGTGATGAATGCATTCTTGCCTGCTGTCGTATACTTGCATCCCAATGTCTGAAAAAACTGGCTGACAAACAACAGGACTCCCAATACCATACCCTGTTTTATAACAGGTAAAGGTATCCCCGCCGGTAAAGATCTCCTGCAAAGTAAAAAAACTGCCATCCCCACAGAGGCGATCAGATAGCGCAGCGCCAGCAGATAGAGAACGGGAATGGATTCCGTGGAATCCTTTACCACCACAAAAGAAAATCCCCACAGCAATGTGGCGGTCAAAAGCCCCAGGCTCCCCCATATCTGCTGTTTTCCTGCTTTGTCCATTTTATCACCTCCCCGTATCGTTTGCCTTTAGTCTACACGGAAAAGGCCGGGGAGGCGATTATCTATGTTGTGATTTTCATTTCTTTTTCTGCTGTCTATGCAGATACAGCAGTTTCCTCTGAATCTGGCTTCTTTTTTAAAGCAATCCGGGAAGTACATTCTGGAATAAAGACAATATAAGTACCGCTCCCAGTATACCAAGTCCGCCCAAAAATCCGCCCACGGTCCAGCAGCGGAAGGTCTCCGGTATACTGATTCTGTTGAATTTGCTGATTGACCAGAACCCGGAATCATTCGGAAGAGACAGACCCACTCCCCCTGCACAGATGGCAACTGCTGCCAGTATAGGCGAAGTACCTGCTGCAATAACTGTTGAATAAAGGATTGCCGAAGTAGTTGTGATGGCCACTGTGGTCGACCCCTGAGCCAAGCGGATGATCTGTGCCAGCGCAAATCCCAGTATAAGCACAGGAATGTGGAGATTTCCAAATACCTGAGCCATATAATCTCCGATACCTGTCAGCTGAATTACCTTTCCGAACGCTCCGCCTGCACCTGTAATCAGCAGAATCATACCCACCTGATCCAGGCCGCGCCCCATGATCTCACTCATACTTCCTTTGATATAAGGTTTTGCGATCAACATGGCACATAATACGCCCACTGCCATAGCCAGATTCTTATTTCCGATAAAGGCCAGATACGGAACTGCCCCATTGTTTTCCGGGAGAAGTACCGATGCAAAGCTGCCAATCACGATCATCAGAATTGGTATCAGAAGTATCAGCATCGCTGCTCCGAAAGAGATTTTCTTATCGCTGCTCTCTTCTTTTTCCATAGTTTTTTGTTCTTCCAGTTCAAATTCATCCAGAACCCTCACATATCCGCTTTTCTTTTCCTTACGGTCCAGATATTTTCCCCATAAAATACCACCGGTCAAAAATCCAACAAGGCCAGCCAGAGTGGAATACACAAAGAAGACCCCGATATTCAACTCCATATTTTCACAGACTGCAAGAGGCCCAGCTGTGGGAATTACACACGCCGCGGTTATGGAAGCTGCAACCGCATAGCAGGAGACAAATGACAGACGGCTGATATTTGTCTTCCTGGACAAAGCTCTGACCATAGTGGAAAACAAAACCGTGACCACATCCCCAAATACAGGTATCCCCGCAAAATATGCCGCGATTCCAAGTCCCGCCGGAGAGTTCTTTTCCCCGAACAGATGAATCATTTTGTCTGCAATGGCGTTGATTCCCCCTGATTCAAAAAGCAGCATTCCCAGCATGACACCCATACCGGTTACAATTCCTATACCGCCTATGGTTCCGGAAAATCCATCTGCCACTGCGGACGTAATATCTCCAAAAGGCATTCTGACAAGCAAAGCGGTAAGAAATGATGTGATGATCAATGATACGAATGCATTCAATTTAAACTTAATGATCGTCACCAGCAAAAATGCCAGTGAGACGATAAATATAACAATTAATAAAGGTCCTGTTACCATTTTTTCCTCCTCCGTTTTCCATATAAACTGTTATTTAAATGTGTTCATAAACACATTTACCACCCAAAACTGTTTTTAAAACACAAATGTCCTTTATTTCATCCACAGGACACTCCATAATATCCCTGTCCAATATTACAAAGTCAGCCAGCTTTCCTTTTTCAATGGTGCCTTTTATATTCTCCTCGAACTGTCCAAAAGCGGCCCAGTCGGTATAAGTCCTAAGGGCTGCCTCCCTGGAGATACAGTTTTCGGGAAACCATCCGCCCTCCGGATTTCCATCCTGGTCTTTCCTTGTCACCGCTGCATAAATTCCCCAGAAAGGATTGGCCGGGGAGGACGGCGAGTCAGATCCGCCTATGACCTTCACTCCTTTTTTCCATGGCATTCCGCTGGCATATGAACGTGCTGCCCTCTCTTTTCCGATACGGCGTTCTGCCATGGGAGCGCTTCTCGGGGCATGGATGGCCTGCATCCCCGGAAGAATACCCAGTTTTCTGATTCGGTCCACATCCTCCTCTGTCACCAACTGGAAATGTTCAATCCTGAATCTGTGGTCCGCACCGGAATTTTCACCCAGCACTTTCTCATAAGTATCTATGACCTGTCTGTTTGCTCTGTCCCCAATGGCATGAGTGATGACCTGGAACCCATGGCTGTATGCTTCCTTGACCAGGGCATATAACTCTTCATCTGAATGATTTAATTTTCCCCTGTATCCGGGCCTGTCCGTGTAATCTTCATACAATGCAGCACTCTGTGACCCAAAAGAACCGTCTGCAAAATATTTCACCGCACGGATTGAAAGATGTTTCTCATACAGTCCAATCTCCGGGCCTGTCTTGTAATAACTCTTCCACGACAGATCATCCGCTTCACCCGGCAGTGCCCCCAGAGCTCCGCTGATCCGCAGCTGCAGCCTGTCCTCTTCAAAAAGCTTTTTCATACAGCGGATATGGCTGGATATCACATTCATGGCCATAACCGAAGTAAATCCCAGCTTAAAGGATTCATTCTGGGCACAGAGCAGTGCCTCCTCCATTTGCTTCTCTGTGAGCGGCGGGATTTTATCAACTACCAATTTACAGGCGTTATCGCTGACACATCCCAACAGTTCCCCATCCTCTCTTTTCAGGATTTCCCCGCCCTGGGGATTTGGCGTATCCTTTGTGATTCCTGCCAGTTCCAAAGCTTTTGAGTTCAGCCAGAGCATATGTCCGTCACATCTTCCCAGCGATACCGGATTGTCCGGTATCACTGCGTCAAGCTCTTCCTTTGTGGGATAACTTTTGTCCTCCCATACCTCGTTGTTCCAACCGAAATCACTTTGAATCCATTCCCCCGGACACAGCGTATCTGCTTTTTCGCGGAGCTGCTGAAAAATTTCTTCTTTTTGCTTCCAAAAACAATCAATCTGCATAGATACTTCACCGAATTTCAGCAGATGGGTATGCCCCTCTATCAGTCCCGGTATCACACAGGCTCTGTCCAGATTCACATATTTTGTATCAGAATTTCCATACTGCTTCATTTCATCAAAGGTTCCGGTATCTATGAGATATTGTCCCTTTACAGCAAATGACTGAACAATTGTCATATTCTGATCCATGGTGTAGATTTTACCATTATAATATATGACATCTGCAGATTTATCTTGTTGTTTGTACATACTTTTCTCCTTTCCCTTGTTGTATTTTTATGTATTTTAGCATGTAATCTGTAAAGTCAGAATCCTTTATTTTGTCATGCAGATGTTTTATCTTGCAGAATTTTGTCGAAAAATGCTCCTGACAATCAACCATTATTCTTTTATCTCAGGGTGTTGTAAGCCGGTTCATATATTCCCTCTTTATATCAGCCTGTATATGAACATAAAGATCCAGCGTTGTCTTTACGGAAGTATGTCCCAAAATCTCTGACAGGGATTTCGTATCAAAGCCCTGTTCTATCCAGCGGCAGGAGAACTGATGGCGAAGGGAATGTATTTTTATGTGTGGTATCTGACATTTTTTCAAAAGAGCTGCATATCTTCGCTGCACTGTGCGCGGCTCCGCACAGTTCTCCGTTCCTGTCAGAAGAAAGAAACTTCCGTTCTTCTTCAACGCTTTTCCCATAGACTGCAGGCGGTCAGGAAGAGGGATCTCCCGTATGGAGGTTGAAGTTTTCGGCGTGCCGATGTTAAGCCGTGTTCGCGGACACTCCCTTTTTCCCTCTTCTATGGTCATATCCAGATTCTTTACACGTGTAACTGTCCGGCGGATGTATATTTTGCAGTCTTCAAAGTCTATGTCCTCCCATTTCAGCCCACAGAGCTCACCCACACGTATGCCTGTATACATACATAAAAAGATACCGAAAGTAAACGGATCCGTACCTTCACTCAGGCAGGCATCCAGTTTCCTGAAATCCTCTTTACTCATGATCCGTATTTCTTTACCGCCGGCGGGAATCCGGGGAAATTTCAGGAGTTCGGCAGGAAGGCACCCCTGTTCCTGCCCATAACGCAGTATATTCTTCAGCACTCCCATAATCACATGTATACTTCCATAGGACATCCCTCTTTCCAGTTCCTGCTGGACAAAATTTAACAGGGTGCGGTTTGTAAATTTCCTGATCTGCATATCCCCTAATACAGGCAGTATATGATTATTCAGTATTTCTCCGTAATTGGAATACGTGCTTTCTTTTACGGTATAACGGATATGGTTCTTCCAATGTATACTGACTGTACGGATTCTGTCATCTTCCGGCAGTGCGGATGGCTGGCCGCCGTATGAAAAAAAGGGCGGGAACTCTGATATGATTTTTATTTTCTTATCTTTAACCTCTTTATACGACTTGCCATACAGATATCCATACCTGATTTTACCGTCCATATCACGCCCTTTCATATAACGCGCTTCCCAACGGCCGTCTTTTCTTTTCCTGATGTTTTCACCTTTTCTGGGCATTTTGACCTCCTTGACCTTCTGAGTCTTCCGTGGCTGTGATTTACGGATTCAGACCACTTTTTACCACTCATTGTTAACAAATCACTTTTGCGGTGAAATAAAAAGTATACGGCTGCGAAACTCCTCCATATTATAATATAATTGAAATCCACCAAAAAAAGTCATCACCTCAATCTCTGTTGGCAATGACTTTCATAATGGCAGGACAGGCATATATGCCGGCTGCAGATATTTTTTTATTTTGCTTTTCATTACAATTTATTATATAATATGGAAGTATCCATCATCATACGTCTGCATAAAGGATTAAATATGTTAAAAGACAAGTTACATTCTCTCATTTACTTTCCTTATGAAGAAAAATACCGGGACCAGTTGGAACTGGGAATGGTTTCTCTAAATTATAAATCCGAGCGGGTAATTGCCTGGGTCATGCTGATTACGCAGATCTTTATGATTCTAGTCTTTACTTTTCGTCCCGGCAGTATTTTTTACAGCTTTCGCAGGCTTCGCTATGTCATAGCCTATACGGTACTGTGTGCAGGGCTGCTTGTGCTTCTGTCTCTCCACAGACGCGCCAAAGATAACTGGCGGCTGCATTCCAGACTCTGTATATCTTTCGGCGTACTGCTTTCTCTGTGGATTGGATGCATTTCCTATCTGGATGCACTGGGGGATGTGAGCATTATTGTATATTGCTCCTTTCTTCCTATGATGGCTGCTTTTCTTATAGTGCCGCCTTTTATTTTAAGCATCCTGCTTATTTTCACATGCATCCTGACCAACTGCCTGGTGCTCGGGACTCCTTACGGGCAGGAAAATGTATTCAGCACATTGGTAAACAGCATTTTTATCTGTGTATTATCCATTGTCTATGCTTATCGTATGTACCACGCACGTTTGACCGGTATTTACGACAAGATCATCATTGACCAGAAAAACCGGCAGTTGGAAGCTGCCAATGAAAAACTGGACCTGCTGTCCATGACGGACACTCTGACCGGCCTCGGCAACCGGCGCTATCTGGAGGAATCCGTGAGATCACCCCTGGAGAAATATGGTATCCACATGGGCTCCCTGGCTGTTTTACTGCTGGACATTGACTTTTTTAAACAGTATAATGACCGTTACGGCCATCAGCAGGGAGATTTGTGTCTGCAGGCGGTTGCCTCTGTCTTATCCTCCTGCGCAGAAGATGATAATTTCCATGCTGTCAGATACGGTGGTGAAGAGTTTGTTCTTGTGATAACCGGGCTTTCCTCTGACGTTATAATGGAAAAAACAGAACAGATTCGTAAATCGGTCGCCTCTGTTCAAATTCCCGGTCCCATCAAAGCCGGAATTTCCGTTACAGTAAGTGTGGGCGTCTCTTTTCACGAATCATGGGAACCGGGCCTTTTGGAAACTGCCATCTCCGAGGCAGACCGAGCGCTGTATCAGGCAAAACAAAACGGCCGTAACCAGACGGTTCTGTTCAGCAAATAAGCATAAAAGACTCATCTGCGGAAATAAAATACCCGCCGGCTTTTACTATACAAGCCGGCGGGATTTCTATCAAATTCCTTTTTCCCCAGCCAAAATCTGCATGGCTGATTCCTCCTCAAACTGCCTGGAGTACAGGTCATAATAATACCCTTTCTGCCTCAGCAGTTCTCTGTGGCTGCCCTCCTCAATGATCTTACCGTCCTTCACCACCAGGATCAGATCCGCCTGGCGGATGGTGGAAAGTCTGTGGGCAATGACAAAGGAAGTGTGGCCCTTCAGAAGCTGGTCTGTGGCCTCCTGTATCAACTGTTCCGTCTGAGTGTCAATGGAGGATGTGGCCTCATCCAGTACAAATATACTTGGGTTTGCCAGGATTGCCCGGGCAAACGATATAAGCTGTTTCTCGCCTGTGGACAGTCTGCCTCCGCTCTCCCCCACATCGCTCTCGTATCCTTTTTCCAGTTTTCCTGCCACAATATCAGCCGAAACCTTCCTGGCTGCCTCCCTGACCTCCTCGTCTGTGGCCTCTAAGCGCCCGTACCGGATATTGTCGTAGAGCGTGCCGGAAAACAGATGGGGGTTCTGCAGCACATAGCCGATCTGGCTGTGGAGCCAGAGTTGAGACCGCTCCCGGTAATCCTTCCCGTCAATGAGGATACGCCCTTTTGTGGGTTCAAAAAACCTGCCAAGCAGATTTACCAGCGTGGATTTTCCTGCCCCTGTTTCCCCCACGATCGCTACATTCATGCCTGCAGGCACATGCAGATTAAAATGTTCCAGCACATATTCTTTTCCGTCCGGATACCGGAAAGATACATCTTCAAAGACAATATCCCCTTCTATCCTCTCCCAGTTCTCTTTCTTTGCGTGGAACATATCCCCGTATTTTTCCTCTACCTCAGGCGTATCCGTCACGTTGGGCTGCTGTTCTAACAGATCCATCACACGCTCAATACTGGCCTGACAGGATATCAGATCTGCCAGAAGACGGGCGAGCTGCTGGATAGGCTCAAAAATAACCACCGCATAGGATATAAATACGGAAAGGGTTCCAAGCTGCATCACCTGGCTCTGCACCATATATCCTCCTCTTGCCAGCACAATAGCCGCGGCAACAGAACTGAAGAATAATATGGTAGGAATATACACCGCGTTTAACATGGCAGATTTGGTTGCTGCCTGGTGCATATTCCTGGTAATGCTGCGGAAATTTTTCTGGTTATCCTCCTCGATCACCATACTTTTGGAAGTCCTTACCCCTGTGATTCCTTCGTTGTACGCGCTGGTGATCTGGGAATTGACCTTCCGCACCCGCCTGTTCCAGTGAAGGATCTTATTCTGGAAATAAACAGTCAGAACCGCAATGCAGGGCACGATCAGCATAATGATCAGCGCCAGTTTCCAGTTGAGCATAAACATGATCACAAACACACTGATCACATAGATAAACGCCCAGAACATATCCACCAGTCCCCAGGCGATCATGCCCGCAATCTTCAGGGTATCACTCATGACCCTGGCATGGATATATCCCACCGGAGTTGTATTATAATAGGAAAAGGACAATGTCTGCAGATGCTCAAACTGCGCCTTTTTCAAGTCCTTCCCCACATTCATCTCAATGGTGGTGGCCGCGTGGACAGAGATATACACGGATACCGTCTGGGTCACGATCATGGCTGTATAGACCAAAGCAAAGATATGCAGTCCCTTTAACGTGTTCAGCGCGATAAAATGGTCAATCGCATAACTTTGAAACAGAGGAACCAGCACATCTATCCCTGCAAGAATCAGGTTCAGGCCAATGGTAATGGCAAAAAATTTCGTATAAGGCTTAAAAAAGGGCAGCATTTTAGCCCATGTTTTAAAGCTGAAGGGTTTGTTATAATCCTGTTCTTCGTATGCCGCCATTTTACACCTCCATCTGCATTCTGTCATCCTGGCTCATCTGAATGTCATAAATCTTTCTGTAAATGCCCTGCTGTCCGATCAGCTCCTGATGCGTTCCCATCTCCTCAATTTTTCCCTGATTAAGCACCATGATCCTGTCAGCGCTCATCAATGTCGTCACCCTGTGGGAGATGAGGATCACCGTGGCATCTCTTCTGTTATCCAGAAGCGCCTTCCTGATCCTGGAGTCTGTCTGGGAGTCAACTGCGGAAAGAGAGTCATCAAATATCATGACAGGCGCCTTCTGCAGGAGCATTCTGGCTATAGCGATCCTCTGCCGCTGGCCTCCAGACAGGGTTACGCCCCGCTCACCGACCAGCGTATCGTATCCGTCCGGAAAATTCATAATGGCGTCATCAATACAGGCAATCCTGGCTGCCTGCCTGATCTCCTCAAAGGAGGCCTCCGGCACAGAAGCCGCTATATTTTCTTTGATCGTCCTGGAATAAAGGAACGGCTCCTGAAGTACCATTCCCACATTCTTTCTTATCCATTCCAGTGGGATTTCCCTGATATTTTTACCGCCCAGAGTGATATTTCCCTGCCCTTCCTCCAGCTCATACAGCCGGTTTAACAACTGCATGATCGTGGATTTTCCGCTTCCGGTTCCACCCAGGATACCCAGTGTACTGCCCTGTGGAACAGAGAATGTCACATCCGACAGCACTTCTTTTCCATCCTTGTAACCATAATTTACGTGGGAAAATACAATATCAAATCTCTGATTTTCATGCTGGTTTTCATAGGCTTTTCTATCCTGATACTCCTCTTCCTCTGCCCGTATGATATAGTCCACACGCTCAAAGGAAACCCCTGCCTTGCTCATATCAGAAAGGATACGGCCCAGCCCGCGGATAGGCCAGACAAGTGTCGTATTGTAGGAAGCGAATGCAATAAATTCACCTACGGAGATATTGCCATGCACAGCCTCCGCAGCCCCCAGCACGATCACGGCAACCACCTGCAGACCGGTGATCAGATCACCGATTCCCCAGTAAAGCCCGGACAGTGTTCCCAGCTTGATCCACAGATCTGCAAATGCATTATTCTTCTCATAAAAGCGTTCCATCTCGAACTTTTCTCTTCCGAAAGCCCTTACCACCCGGACTCCCGTGGCATTCTCCTGCACCACTGTGGAGAGCTCCCCTTCCGCCTCGTCTGCTGTTGTAAAACGGCCGGCGATCAGGCGGTAAAAAATGGTGGAGTACAGTGCAACCACAGGCACAAAGCACAGAACCACCAGGGACAGCTTCACATTCATGGAAAACATCATCCCAAAGGAAACTGTCACCAGGAAAACCGTACGGAACACTTCCAAAAACTGTGTTACCACAAAGTTACGGATCACCTCCACATCTGAGGTGCAGCGCTGTATGATATCTCCTGTCTGGTGTCTGTCATGCCATTCCATCGGAAGTCTCTGTACATGGGAAAACAGCGCGTCTCTCATGTTCTTCGCAAAATTTTCTCCCGCCTTCGCGGTATACGCACGGCTCAAAAAAAGTGCCGCTCCGGAGAAAAGTGCCACTCCCACCAGCATCAGCGCCATGATCCACAGATGCTTGGACAAATATTTATATTTATCCCCGCCCAGCACAGAGTCCACGGTAAACCGGAAAATCTGTGGTGTCAGGGAATTTAATCCGGTCGTGACCAGCGAGGCCAGCACTGCCACCAGAAAATACTTTTTGGAGCCCTGGAAAAACCGTAATACCAGGTCTGCCTTTCTATGTTTCGTTCTCATAATCCTCCTTTGCCTGTCTCAGTAGTTTTTTTATTATATATAATAATCTGAATTTCTGATATATTCAATATCTATATCATTTTTCCTCCATGCGTGATATAATTGCGTAACAGTTATTAAAGGAGGACATTTGGATGAATACTCCCACAATTGAAACTCAGCGGCTGATTCTCCGAAGATTCACCCAGGATGATGCCCGGGCACTTTATCAAATCCTAAGTGATGAGGAGGTAAATACCTTTCTTCCCATGTTCCCGCTGAAAACCATGGAGGAGGCCAATGCCTATATACAGAAGCAGTACCTGGACACATATCAGGAACCCTTTGGGTACCGGTATGCAGTCTGCTTAAAGACTGATCACATTCCCATCGGTTATGTCCAGGTAAGCAGCAGCGAAAGCCATGATTTCGGCTATGGCCTGCGAAAAGACTTCTGGCATAAGGGCATCATAACAGAAGCCGGCCGGGCGGTAGTGGAAGAACTGAGGAATTCCGGCATGCCTTTCATCACCGCTACCCATGACATAAAAAATCCCAGGAGCGGGGAGGTCATGAAAAAACTGGGAATGATATATCAGTATTCCTACGAGGAACAGTGGCAGCCAAAAAATATTCCTGTTACCTTCCGCATGTATCAGCTTAATTTTGACGGAGAAAATGACCGTGTTTATAAAAAATACTGGGAACAGTATCCCGTCCATTTTATAGAGGACCTGTAACGATTCCGTCAGCTAAATTGTCAGAAGCTTTCATACAGGAGAGAAAAATATGTTTATCCAATACAATAATCTGGATATCAACTTCACCATAGGCAGCACCCGGTTCCGCACGCTTAACATCGCTTACGAGCACCTGCACCGCATCATTCCCAGCCACAGCCACGGGGACAACAGCTATGAGATCCACTATGTGGCATCCGGCCGCGGATACATAACAGTAGGGGAAAAGACATACGAGATCACCCCCAACACCCTGTACATGGCCGGCCCCCACGTGGCCCATGCCCAGATTTCCGTACAGGGAGATCCCATGGTGGATTACTGTATTTACCTGAGGCTGCGCCGCACTTCATCCGGAGAGAAAAAAACAGATGACCTGGACCGCCTGTTTACAGAGAAAACCTTCTGGATCGGCCAGGATAACTGTCAGATAAAAAACACACTGGAGCTGCTTTTCCGTGAATTAAAGGAGCAGAAAACCGGGTATACCGTCTACGTGGAAACACTGCTGCGGCAGTTGATCGTACAGATGATACGCAACTACCAGGGCGGAAAAAAAGCCCTCCACCACTTTAAGCCCGCAACACCGGCGGAAGCCCAGGATTTTATCATAGAGGAATCCTTTCTGTACGACTATCCGGTTCTCACACTGGAACAGCTTGCCGAACGGCTGGGACTTGGATGCCGGCAGACAGAACGGCTTATGCAGGACATCTACGGCAAAACATTTCTGCAGAAAAAAGGAGACGCCCGCATGTCGGCTGCCTCTATCCTGCTCACCTATTCAGACCGCAGCATTTCCTCCATCGCGGAGGAACTGGGCTATTCCTCCGTGGAACATTTCTCCGCAGCATTCCGGAAATATTACAATAAAAGCGCCCGCCAGTACCGAAAAGAATCCCGGGACATGACCTGATTCCTCAGCAGTTACAACAGGCACATCTGTACACAGCAAATCCTGCTGCATACAGATGTGCCTGTATCTCCCGGTCAATTGGCCGATGCTTTTACTTCCAGCTTCTCCGCCTTCTGGTAATTCAGCAGGAAAATACCTGCGCATACCAGCAGCAGCGCCGTGACGATCTTCCACCCTTCCGCCTGATTCTGCTCGTGCAGAAAGACCGAGGAGAGGATAACCCCAAACACGGGATTGGTAAATCCGAAAATAGCGATTCTGGACACCGGATGGTGCTTCAGCAAAATCCCCCACACGGAAAATGCCACAGAAGAGATCAGTGCCAGATACACCAGCATAACCACTCCCTGCATGGAAACCGTATGAATGCGCCCTCCAAGGCCAAAACCGCATACCATCATGACCAGACCGCCGATCATAAACTGATATCCGCTTAAAACCACAGGGTCCTCATCCCGTGAATATATTTTCAGCAGACTGGACGCAAAGGCATAGGCAGTGACAGATACCAGCAGGAATCCTTCGCCGTTTATTTTAAGCCCTGCCCCCATGCCGCTGCCGTTTAGATTCACCAGCACGACTCCGGCAAATCCCACGATACAGGCCGCAATCTTCTTCCCTGTCAGTTTCTCCTGGTGAAAGATCAGGCTGGCAACCAGTATGCTTAAAAATGTATTGGATGCCGTTATAATAGAGCCTTTCACCCCCGTGGTATGGGCCAGCCCCAGATAGAAAAACACATACTGCAGGATTGTCTGAAACATGGAGAGCTTCACGATCTTACCCCATGACCTTCTCTTTGGCACCAGCACCTTTCTCTGAAGAATGCTGCCGAATACCACAGCCAGCAGCCCCGCCAGGGCAAAACGCATACCGGCAAATAAAATCTGCGACGCCGGGCTGTCCCCCGGTATCTCAAACAGTTTGTATCCGATTTTTATACTTGGAAACGCGCTTCCCCAGAGTGCATTGCACAGAACGGCAAGCCCGCAGACCACCCAGGCCTTTTCCAGCATTGGTTTTTTACATGTATTCATTTCTCCGTGCTCTCCTCTTCTGATACACGGTAATCCTTCAAAATCACATCCGCGAATTCTTCCTTCACATGAAACTCCTCTATAAGGCTTTCTTTGACCAGCTCTCTGGCTGCTTTTAACTGTCTGCAAGTCTCCAGCATTGCAGGTATTATAGTCTCCAGCCTTTTTTCTTCTTCGAGCTCCCGGCTGTCTTCCTGTTCGTCATGCGCCTGCATAGTTCCTCCTCGCTTTCCTTCATATGTAAAAGACGGTTTCTCCGATACATATCTGCCCGGAAAAATTAACAAGATATATTATTCAGTATAGAGGATATTGCATCATTTGGCAAACAAAATATTATTAACTATTCAGTGACTATATTGTTCCCTCCCCGCCGAATAATTTTCCTGCTCTCCTTCCTCTGCAGTCTCAGTCCAATATTCGTAATCCATTTGTGCTGCCATTCCAATTCTTTATATTAAATATCTCTTTAATAAACGGGTCAATTCTATAATATCGATAGGCTTTGCTATATGGGCATTCATACCGGACTCCATACAATGCTGTATGTCATCAGAAAAGGCATCTGCACTCATAGCAATGATTGGGATAGATAAGGCATCCGGGTGACTTATTCGGCGAATTGCCTTAGCAGCCTCATACCCTGTCATATGCGGCATCCTTATATCCATAAGAATGGCATCGTAATACCCCGCCGGTGATTTTTGAAACTTGTCCAGACATATCTGACCATCTTCTGCCCAATCCAGTTCTGCACCCAAGTCAGACAATAATTCACTTGCAACCTCCCAGTTAAGCTCATTATCCTCGGCAAGCAGGATACGGCATCCGGATAGATCCGTATTTTGGTCCCATTTTGAGCCATGTTCTGTTTCCATTTCCATATACTGACGTAAAGCATGATACAGTGTAGATTTAAATAGTGGTTTTGAAATAAAACCACTAATACCTGCTTCACGGGCCTCAGCCTCAAATTCACTCCAGTCGTATGCAGAAATCAGCAGGATCGGTACTTCATCTCCCAGATTACGCCGGATTTCTTTTGCAGCCTGAACCCCATTCATACCGGGTAGTTTCCAATCTAATAGAATGATTTGATAATCGTCTCTTCTTCGGTGGTGTTGGATTACCAGCTCTACTGCTTTTTCTCCGCTTAATGTCCATTCAGCTTTTATTCCCATGTCTTCCAGTGTGTCCATAACTGTCTTACATAATAATTCATCATCATCAACCACCAGCATATTCCAGGGGGGAAGAGCCATATCCATATCCATTTCTACTGCATCCGCTTTTTCAAAATCAAACGTGAGATGAAATTCGGTACCTTGATCCGGTTCACTTTTTATATCAATGGTTCCCTTCATTGCATCCACAATGTACTTCGTTATGGCCATTCCCAAACCGGCCCCTTCCGTTTTATGTATTCTGGTTTCATCTGCACGGCTATAGGATTCATATATTTTTTTGAGAAAATCCGGCGACATACCGATTCCGTTATCCCTGACCTTGATATGAATTCGGATATAGTTTTCTGCTTTCGGAGATTTTTCTTCAGAAAGGGATAATTGTATTGAACCGCCTTCCGGAGTATACTTTGTTGCATTTGATAAGAGATTTAACAAAATCTGATTCAAACGTACACCATCGCACCACACATTCTCTGTTAGAATATTCTCAACATGTATGTCAAAGGTTTGATTTTTAGTCTTAACCTGCGGCTGCATAATGTTAACAATTCCTTCAACAACTTCTTTTAATGAAATTTGTTCTGTTGTTAAAGTTAATTTTCCGCTTTCAATTTTAGACATATCCAAAACATCATTGATCAGCCCTAACAGATGTTTACTCGATAATGTAATTTTTCTGAGGCAGTTCTGTACCTGTTTCCGGTCATCTATGTGAGCTGTGGCAATCGTGGTCATGCCTACGATTGCATTCATGGGTGTACGGATATCATGGCTCATATTTGCCAAAAATTCGCTTTTAGCTCTGTTCGCTTCAAGAGCCGCCTGCCGTGCTTTCTCTAATTCATGCACCTGAGAACGGGTTATGGAGAAATACCGAAGAAAAATCAAGGTTAAAATAAGCAAAACAGAGGCACAGGACAATAATGTCATGAACATACGCTGGCCGCTCAGATTGTTTATGGCATCATCCAGTATACTATAAGGCATTACCGATACTAAATACCACTCAGAATAGGGTAACGATATACCGTATATTTGTCGTTCTTCACCATTTACTTCAAATGTTGTAGCATATTCTTCATGATTTTTTAGTGCAGCACCAAATTCTTTAATTGCATTTTCTACAGATAACTCATTGGGTGCAGCATCAAGCTGCTTTTGCAGCTGTTCAAAGAAATACCACAACTCCGTGTTGGGGTTCTGTATTACAAAACTGCCGTCCGGCCTGATAATATGATAATACATCAGCTGCCCGTCATCCTCCAAGGAAAGAAAATCGGTAATATATTCCAGAGGAATGGCAGCAATCAGACCAGTGCTCTTATGGCCATTGTGCATCGGATAAGCAGCGTCAACGCCAAACAATACCACTTCATTTCCGGCAGAATCAACACCTACAGCGACTCGCTGCTCCCCCTTTAACAATGCTTCTGTAAAAGGTTCCGGATTAAGTGGCTGTATGGATTGTCCATAAAGTGTCTGAAAATCCCCCTCCGCAGAACAAAGCGCCAAATAGTCAAACCCCCTGACCTGGGCCCTGTAAATGAGTTCCTCATATAAATTCTTCCTATCTTTGTTATCTGTTGAGACAACAGAAACAACGCCGCTGACCTGATCAAAACGCAATTTAATCACAGTTTCAAAGTGCCTGGACATTTGTTCATTCATTCCGGACATGTAAATATTTCCAATTTCATAAACAGTCTTTTTACTTTTCCGGCTCATATAGATTCCAAGCAGACTGAAAATAATAATACTAAAGATCAAAAGACCAATGAAACTGCATATCAGAAAACGCGTTGCAGAATTCCTCTTTTTACTGTTTCCCATTGATGCTATTCCTCTCTTTCAGATGATGCCGTGCTGTCCTTATTCTTGTCAAAAAAACTGAACTCACTTTCAAGCAGATCAGCAATTTCTTCCAGACACAGTAAAAGGGCAGGATTAAATGCACCACATTGTCCTTCCAAAATCATTTTCAAAGATTCTTCATGTGAATAAGCTTTCTTATAGCAGCGCTCACTGGTCAAAGCATCGTATACATCAGCCAGAGCAACAACCGGGGCAGATATTGGTATTTCTTCTCCCTTTAATCCATCCGGATAACCATTGCCATCATACCTTTCGTGGTGCCATCGGCAAATCTCAGAGGCTACTTTGACAAGCGGGGCTTCCTGTTGTTCAATGGGCAGGTCTGACAGCATATCAGCGCCGACCATTGCGTGAGTTTTTATTACTTCAAACTCCTCTGCCGTAAGACGTCCTGGTTTGTTTAATATTGTATCCGGAATTGATATTTTTCCAATATCATGCAGCGCTGAAGCAGTGCTTATTAATGAAATATCTGCTTTGGACAAAAAGTATTGATCTGTACGCTGAACCAACTGCTTCAGCAAATATTTTGTAATAGTATTTACACGCAATATATGTAATCCGCTCTCTCCATTGCGGAATTCCACAATGTGAGACAGGATTGAGATCATCAACTCATTATTTTTTTCCTGTTCCTGTAACTGTTCTGCGATAATTTTCTCAAGACGCTGCTGCCGCGCATAGAGAAACATCGTATTAGAAATTCGGCGCTGGACTATGGTCAGATCAAAAGGACGGCTGATATAGTCAAAAGCCCCCAAATCATAAGCCCGCTTTATATTTGCAGGGGAATCGTCAGCAGAAATCATAATAACAGCCAGGGTGTCGTTCCAGTGATATTTGTTGATGCAGGCTAACACTTCAAGGCCATCCATTTCCGGCATCATAATATCCAGCAGCAGAAGGGAAAAATCTGCTCTTTGCTTTGAAAGAAGAGAAATTGCTTCTGCACCATTTTCAGCCTCAGCTACATCATATTGCTCTTTCAGGATCTCTGCCAAAAGCGCGCGATTCATTTCTGAATCGTCTGCAATTAAGATTTTTTGCTTTTCCATGGTTCCAAATCTCTTTCTTAATAATAATACGTTTTTATTATAACTATTTTGCTTACCTATTCGCAACACCCATTTTGGTCAGGTGTACAAATAGGTTTATGCCTTTTGATACTGACAAAATTGGTTTGTCATGGTATAATCCAGATAGATAGGAGGCAAGTTATGAAACCACAAGAAACAAAATTTACATTTGTTTATAATGAAATCAGGCAGTGTATTTTAGAGGGCCAAATACCGCCCGGAAATTCCCTGCCGTCCTCAAGGATGTACTGCGAGCAATTTCATGTAAGCAGATATACGATCAACCGTGTCTTTGACGCATTACGGGCAGAAGGACTGGTTGATATTCAGCCTCGGCTTGCACCAATTGTTGTTTCAAAAAAAGATACTTGTAATTCATCAAATACTGTTTTCGAGATTTTAAAACAAAGGGAAGGTATCTTACAGGTATATCAGACTTTTGCTCTAATACTGCCTTCACTTATGGTTTTTTCTTTGCAAGGGTGTGATGTGGAGATAATGCCCCACTATAAACAGGCTATGAAAGTATTACGTTTGGGATATTCCTCAGGTGGATGGGATGCTCCTTCCAAATTAGTATATGATATACTAAAAATAGGTGGTAATTCCCTATTCAGCGAACTCTATTCTACATTTGGCCTTTATAATAAACTTGCATTTTTTGCAGAAAATTGTCCTTATTTCTCTGAGTACTTTTTACAGAGGACTGCATCTGTAACCAGTGTTATTATAGATACACTAAAGGGCAATGATCCGCTCACAAAGTACAACCGGTTATCCCATATGTATCAAGAACTTACGGATTCTATTGAAAAAACGTTAAATTACCTATTAGAGACAACGCCAGAATGTCCTGTGCAAACGGGTTTGAAGTTTTCGTGGAATCCCATGCGTGGTCAGGATTATTATTACTCAAAAATTGTTGATGACATAAATCTGAAAATCGGCCTTGGAGAATACTCTGTCGGAATGTATCTTCCATATGAAAAGCAGCTGGCTGGCCAGTATGATGTCTCTTTATCGACAGTCAGAAGGGCATTGGCAGAACTGGAACAGAGAGGTTTCGTAAAAACGTTAAATGGTAAAGGCACTATAGTTATAGAACCGGATGATACTAAACTTCATCAGCTGGCTCTTAATTCCGGGTATGTTGAAAAGGCATTACGTTACCTTCATGCCTTACAACTTATGGTATTGATTATTCACCCGGCATCATTAGCTGCAGCTCCGCAATTTACTAAAGCAGAACTGGACGAGTTAGCAAACAGATTTACTTCTCCCGGCTCTATTTATTTAACGGATATTTTAGAATTCATAATGAAACATACCACGTTAGAACCTCTATATGTTATATTATCTGAAACCAATCATCTTCTTGAATGGGGGCACCATTTCGCCTATTATCCGTCCAAGAAACATACACTCACACATCTCAATAAGAAAGTCATTCTGGCCTTTCAGCAGTTAAGGGAAGGTAATGCTGTCTCTTTTGCAGATGGCATAGCAGATTGTTACCGTTATAATTTGGTTTGTATGAAGAAGCATATGGCAGAGAAATATAGGTTTCATAACGTAGCTAATATTCGGGTTCCGGAAAAATACCAGACAGCAGGCAATGGTTTCTTCCGGACGGCAGACAGCTAAATGGGCAAAGGGACACCGTTTCATAACCGTGTCCCTTTGCCCATTTAGCTGTCTGCCGTTATTTGTTTGTTTTGTCAGTTTCCTAACGACATTCGCTTAAACGAAGTACGCCTTGTCTTTCCTCTTCACAATTCACTTTCCGAGTACCATTTCCACAGCCTTTTTCCACCCGGAATATTTCTTATCCACAAGGCTTTTTTCCATCTGCGGTTCAAAAGAAGTCCTCTTCATTTTCGCAAAAAGTTCTTCCTTTTTGTAGATGCCAAGTCCAATACCTGCAGCATACGCGGCCCCGATCCCGGACAGTTCCTCAGCTTCTGGCACCTGTACCGGTATGCCGGCCATATCGCTTTGGAACTGCATGAGATAGGCATTTTTTGTGGGACCGCCGTCTACCCGCAGTTCCCGGATCGGTATCTCGGCATCCTCCTCCATGGCTTTTAAAATGTCCGTGATCTGGTACGCAATGCAGTCAAGTCCTGCGCGCACCATTTCCGCTTTCCCTGTGGTCCTGGTGATCCCACAGAGAATCCCGGTGGCTGAACTGTCCCAGTAGGGGGCACCAAGGCCGGTAAATGCGGGTACAAAATATGTCCTGTCCTCCGGCGCCGCCTCCCTTGCAAGCCGCTCTGTCTCCGCTGCGGACGCAACCATCTGAAGGTCCTTCTGCATCCAGCTTATCACTGCACCCGTATAATTGATATTGCCTTCCAGCACATAATTTACCTGCCCGTCCATCCCCCAGGCCAGGGAAGAAACTAAACCGTGGCTGCCAAATACCGGTGTTTTTCCCACATTCATCATCACAGAGGAGCCGGTGCCGTAAGTGGCTTTCACCATTCCCTCCTCCAGGCATCCCTGCCCGAAGAGAGCGCCGTGGGAATCTCCCAGCACTCCGTGTATGGAAACCGGTTTATCCAGAAATCCTTCAAAATCCGTCTCCCCATAGTAACCATTGGAGTCCGAAACCCGGGGCAGATTTTCCGCCGGGATTTTAAAGACCCTGCAGATTTCCTCATCCCAGGCAAGTGTCTTGATATTGAAGAGCTGGGTTCTGGATGCGTTGGAATAATCCGTAAGAAAGGATCTGCCGCCTGTGAGCCGGTATACCAGGAAACTGTCCATGGTTCCATAACACAGATCACCTTTTTCGGCTCTTTCCCGGGCGCCCTCCACATTTTCCAGTATCCAGGCAATCTTTGCCGCTGAAAAGTAGGGGGAGAGCTTAAGCCCTGTCCGTTCTCTTATCATACCCGCACTGTCTGTGATCCTGCTGCAGATCTCCTCTCCCCTGGCACACTGCCATACCACGGCGTTATATACCGGTCTGCCATCCTTTTTCCAGGCAAGGGCAGTCTCCCTCTGGTTGCTGATGCCCGCGCCTGCTATCAGGTTCTTATCGATACCGGCCTTTTCCACCACATTCTTAACCGTCTGAATGGTGTTCCTGTAGATCTCCTCCGGGTCATGCTCCACCCAGCCGTTGTTATCTATGATCTGCCTGTGGGAAAGGTCCGCACGGGCAATCAGGGCTCCCTGTCTGTCAAAAAGCAGTGCTTTTGTCCCCTGCGTGCTCTGGTCAATTCCCAGTATGTATCTCTCCATATCAGACTAACTCCCTGGCTTTTGCTGCGATTCCTTCTGCGTTTAATCCGTAGTAATCAAATACCTCCTTTGAGGTTCCTGTGATGACCGGCGCATCCGGCAGGGACAGGTTCACAACCTTTTTCGGGCATTCGCTTCCCACTGCCTGGCTTACCATACTGCCAAGTCCGCCGAAGGGAGCGTGCTCCTCCGCTGTGATCACAGCCTTCACACCGGATACCATCCGGAGCAGAGTCTCTTTGTCAAAAGGCTTTACACAGTACATATCCAAGACTGCTGCACTGATGCCTTCCTTTTCCAGCAGCTTCGCTGCGTCAAGAGAAGGCTTTACCATCTCTCCGCACGCTACGATTGCCACGTCATTTCCCTCTTTCACCACGGTGGCTTTATCCATTTCAAAAGGACAATTTCCTTCTTCATAGACATCCTCCACCGCGTTTCTCCCCACACGGATATAGGCAGGTTTTTCATCTCCGAGCAGCGCTTCTGTCAGGCACTTCGTCTGATTTTTATCACTTGGTATGTAAACCCTCATGTTCGGAACCGCTGACATGGCAGCGATATCCTGGGCAGAGTGGTGGCTCATGCCCAGGGCACCGTAGCTGATGCCGCCGCTGATGCCGATCAGCTTCACATTGGTATTGGAATAGGCCACATCCACCTTTGCCTGCTCGTAGCTTCTGGTAGATAAAAAGCAGGCAGGGGATACTGCGTAGGCTTTCTTACCACATTTTGCAAGGCCCGCGGAAATACTCACCAGATTCTGTTCCGCAATGCCCACCTCCACAAACTGTTCCGGGTAATTCTCTGCAAAAGGTGTCATGGACGCGGAACCGCGGGAGTCACTGCACAGCACCACAACGTCTTTATCTGTCTTTGCTTTCTCCATCAGTACCTGGCAGATCACCTGTTTATTTGCTATCTTATTCATGAAGAGCAGCCTCCTTCCCTGCGGCGAAATCACTGATAATCTGATTATATTCCTCCTGTGTAGGTACCTTGTGATGCCAATTTGCCTTATTTTCCATAACAGGGGAACCATACCCTTTTGTGGTATTTGCTATGATGACACTTGGTTTTCCCTTTGTCTGTGACGCCTCTGAAAATGCCTGCAGAAGTTCATCCAAATCGTTTCCCCGCACACTGATCACATGCCATCCGAAGGAGGAAAATCTCTCTGCCAGATCATCATGTCCCATCACATCTTCCGTACAGCCGGAAATCTGCAGCCTGTTTCTGTCCACCACTGCACAGAGGTTATCCAGATGATACTGGTTGGCAGCCATGGCTCCCTCCCAGACAGAACCTTCCGCCAGCTCACCGTCTCCCATAACCGTATATACCCGGTATTCCTTTTTGTTCATCTTTCCTGCCAAAGCCATTCCCACGCATACGGGAAGGCCGTGTCCGAGGGATCCGGAATTCATCTCGATTCCCGGCAGTTTATTGTTTGGATGTCCGATGTAAGAGGAACCGAACTTTGAAAACTTTTCTTTTACCTCTTCCAGATCAAGGAATCCCTTTGCGCACAGCACCGCATAATAAGCCTCCATGGAATGTCCCTTGCTGAGGACAAACCGGTCTCTGTCCGGGTCATCTGCCCGTTTCGGAGAAACATTCATAACACGGAAATACAGAGCGGCCAGGATTTCCATAACACTCATATCACCGCCGATATGACCTCCCTTTCCGGCAACAATAATATCAACCGTATCCCTGCGCAGATCAAACACTTTCGCTTTCAGATCATCCATCTCATTCACCTCTCAAATATGCCTTAACCTGTTCCTCGATCGGATCATACAGATCCGGTTTTACACCTATATACTTGCAGGCCTCGTAGAGCACGGGCACCACATCCTTGTGAATACCCACACAGTGATGGATGTATGGCCCTTCCACCAGCTTTGCCTCCAGGCGCTTAAGATTCTCAACCTCGACCCAGACATAGGTACCCTTGGTATACGGTCCTTCCACACCTTTCGCGTGCCCCAGAAGCAGGGAGTATTCTCCGTTGTCTCCGTCAAAACGGCACAGGGTCATATCCCCGTGTTTTGCCTCAGCCTCCACAGCTCCGGGATGGTCAAAGGCCAGGGGATAACCGATGGACGGCCTTTCCTTTGCCACAGAGACAGGCCAGGGGCCGCAGTGCTGCAAAAGCTCACCGTTTTCATTGTCAGGATGACGTACCGTCCAGTCTGCAAAGAAGGTTCTGGCCTCATCCATGCCTGCTGCTTCCATAAGAAGTGCTGTGACGGCGCCGTGTATATCCGTCTCACAGACGACCGGGATTCCCTCCTCATTCAGCAGGGAATTGGCCGCGCAGGGCATAATTCCGATCTCTCCCTGAAGGGCATTCCAGCACTGGATGGCAATAGCATTACAGCCGTATTTTTCTGCCAGATTCTTCATGGCAGCTTTCAGTGCAGCCACGTTTTCCAATTCGTTTTCCCTGATCCTGACACACATATTATCATGACAGTATGCCATGATCTTTGCCACCTCGGTGCCCTCTTCCTTTACCTTTTTCATCTCTTTTGTCAATTCCGGAATCGGTATGGGTGAAAGCTGGATATTGAATCTTTCCAGCAGTTCTCCCTCGTTGCACATGGTACTCCAGAAGTCAAACGGGCGCGGCCCGATCTGCAGGATTCTTGTATTTCTGAACACCTTCACCACATTGCACACAGCCAGGAAATCCCGGATTCCCCGCTCGAACTCCGGGTCTGTAAGCCTGCAGTTTGTCATGTAGGTAAACGGTACCTGAAACCTTCTCAGAACCTTGCCTGTGGCAAAAAGCCCGCACTGGCTGTCACGGAGACGGACGCCGTTCTCATCCGGGCGCTCATCCCTGGGTCCCCATAAAAGCACCGGAACATTCAGTTCCTTGGCCAGTCTTGCGACTTCATACTCTGTGCCGAAATTGCCGTGGGGGAAGAAGAGGCCGTCCACCTTCTCCGCCTTGAATTTTTCCGCGATCTTTATTCTGTCTGCCTCGTTGTACAGAAGTCCTTCCTCATTGATATCCTTAATATCCACAAAGGAAACGTCCAGTTCACCCAGTCTTTCCCTTGTCAAATCCGCATATTTAATAGCATCCGGAGCACTGAAAATGCTCCTTCGTGTTGGGGCGAACCCTAATTTTATCTTATTCAAACTCACACACCCTGCTTTCTAATTTTTAAGTTCAAGGACACTGTCCCGCTCAATAAATTCCGTACAGATCTGAAT
Organism: Blautia caccae; assembly: GCF_040095955.1. Classification (NCBI taxonomy): domain Bacteria; kingdom Bacillati; phylum Bacillota; class Clostridia; order Lachnospirales; family Lachnospiraceae; genus Blautia; species Blautia caccae. The sequence continues at coordinate 236,358 of NZ_JBBMFP010000001.1, forward strand.
CTTTGTCTTGGCTGTGCTCCTCTCCTGCATCATTTCCACAATGCGGCGCACTGCCAGCCTTCCCATCTCCTGCTTGGGCACCCTGAGGCTTGTCAGCCTGGGCACTGCGATCTCACAGAAGGGGAGGTCATCAAATCCGATGATCGACACATCCTGCGGCACCCGGTAGCCGGATTCCTGCAGCGCTTTCATGGCTCCCAGAGCCAGATTGTCATTATCCGCAAAAAAGGCGGTGGGCAGCTCCGGTTTTCCTTCCAGATACCGCAGCATGTCTTGGTGGGCAGCCTCCATAGTAACGCCGATGGTCACCGTGTACCTGTTCTCCAGCCTCAGATTGTGCTTATTGAGAGCAATCTGAAATCCGGAAGCCCTGGAGCCGAACGCCTTGATCCGGTAACTGCCCCGCAGATATCCGATTCTGGTATGGCCTTTCTGGATCAGATACTCCCCGGCCATTCTGGCCGCGTCCGCGTTGTTGATAAACACCCCGTCAAACGACATATCGTGGTTCCAGTAATCCAGCACCAGAAAAGGTACCTTCATGCCCCTGAACACCGCTGCCTCCTCGTCTGTAAGCTCTGTGCCCAGAAGCACAATGGCGGAAGCCCGGTCCAGGCACAGGTTTTCCACCTGTCTTTTATAATCCTCTGTCTGCCGGTCCAGATAACAGAGCGCCATCTCATAGCCGGCCTCCCTGCATTCCTTTTCAAATCCGTCCACTACCAGGGAAAAGAAGGGATTGTCATCCACGATCAGGCCCTTGTCCTTATAGATGACAAGCTTGATCTTCGTGATCCCCATCTCCCCGATATAGCCCAGTTCCTTGGCTGCACGGAGAATTTCTGACGCGGTGTCCTTATTCACACCTTTTTTATGGTTCAAAGCATTGGATACGGTAGCCGGAGAAAATCCTGTATATTCTGATATGGTCCTTATATTTACTTTCACCGTCTCACCTCCAACAAAATCTTATGCTTTTTTTATCTGCACTGCCATGTACTGTTTTCCCGGCAGCTCAACTCTGAATTTCCCTTTATGGATGCCCCTGTTCTCCACAGTCATATTCCAGGTATCCAGCACGCGGACTTCAAACGCAGTCTCATCGTCAAAGTAAAAATCCCGGAAGGATGGGCGCATGAAGCTGTAATAAAACAGATAATACTCTTTTACAGCCTTGATCTGGGATGTACTCTCCTCAGGTACGGCACACACTTCATCCCAGCCGCATTTTTCATAGGGCATAAGTCCAATGCCCGGCGTCTCCTTCATGATATCCAGAAGGAATCCGAAACGCTTGTGGCTCTCCCCGTGAAGTTCCCCGCCGTGTGACCACCAGAGGATATCCTGGGGATGCATATATGTCTCTCCGTGTCCCGGATACCCGCCCCGCACAGCGGCCTCCCAGAATCTGCGCAGCATCTCCTCTCCGCTTATATTGCCCCAGCCGTGCTGGATATTTCCCTCATAGGCGATCTCATCCAGTACAACAGGTTTTTTGTACTTCTCCCGCCATTCATTCACCAGCTCTGAAGATTTGTACAAATCCTGCCTCTGGATGCTGCAGTGCGTGATCCATGGGCGGTTATGGTCGTAGAAATTTCTGCAGTTGTGGATGGAACGCAGATGTTTGTATGGGTCTTTTTCGCAGATGATTTTTGCGTAACGCTCCCAGTCTTCCACACTTTTTTCCTCAAACAGGTCAAATTCATTTGCCAGAGACCACCAGATATTTCTGTAGGCTGCGAACCGGGCGATCACATACTTCCAGTAAAGGTCATCCTCCTCAGGCTTCATACAGGAAAATCCCCAGCGGTCATAAGGATGCATGACGATCAGATCCGCGTCAATACCTAAGTCTCTGAGAGCCTCAATGCATTTCTCAATATGTCTGAAATGTTCCGTGTTGAATCTGGTAAAATCCCAGTTATTCCCCTCACTTCTTCCTGTGTATTCCTGGAAGTTCTCCTTTGTGAGCACACTGGAATCCATAGGTGTTCCCTGGTAAGGATAGGAGCGCGGTTCCCCCAGGTTATAGTCATAATGTTTCGGGAAAACGCAGAAACGTATCTTATTAAAAGCGCTCGCCTTTAATGTTTTAAGTGTCTTCTCAATCAGTTCGTCGGACTGCAGGTCCCACACATAGCAGGTCGTTCCCACAGAGTAATAGGGTGTGCCGTCCTCGTACGCAAAATGGTATGTATTCGCCACTCTCACAGGACCGTGATTGTCCTGTCCGGGAGCTGTCGCTGTAAAACTTCCCTCCAGGTCAGAGTCTAAGAATCCCGCGTGGATCCTGAAGGTATATTCCTCCTCAAAAGAGGGCATAAACCGCAATTTATAGATGCCTTCCCCGTCGTAAAAGCCGTCGGCTTCTGTGCACTCATTTTTGCTCTCAAAGGTTCCTGTCACTTCATAGTCCGTGAATGGATTTCCCGTTGCAGGACCCTGGAACTCCACCTCAAAGACATCCCATTTCTCCACCTGCTTTTTATATTTCATTGTCTCCATACTCTACCTCCAAGTCTTTTTCTTTAAACGGTCAGGCTTTTACAGCACCGGCCATACCTTCCACGAAATGTCTCTGGAAAATCAGATACACGATCAGCACCGGAATAACGGAGATCAGCACACCCGCGCACAGATAGCCGTAATCTGTTCCATGCTCGCCCACGAAGGTCATGATACCTACCGGAACGGTTTTCTTCATATTATCATTGATAATAACGCTTGCCAGCAGATACTCATTCCATGTGGACAAAAAGTCTGTGATGATCAGTGTTGCCACAGCAGGCTTTGCCACCGGGAAGATAATTTTATAAAACAACTGCCATTTGTTGCATCCGTCAATGTATGCCGCCTCGTCAAGCTCCCTGGGGACACCGTTGAAAAAGCCCCGCAGGATCAGAATACCAAAGGAGATACCGAAACCCACATATACATAGAACAGTCCAAAATAAGAGTTCAGCAGGCCCAGTTTGCTGTAGATCACATTGATCGGTACCAGGGCTGTCTGCATGGGAAGCATCATTCCGATGAGAAAGAAGATAAAAGTTCCCGTTTTATGCCTGATTTCCAGTCTGGTCAGGGCAAAAGCTGCCAGTGCCTCAATGAAAATTCCCAGAGGCACTTTTAAACAGGATACAATCAGGTCGTTTTTCATATAAGTGAACAGCCGGCCTTTTGTAATGGCATTGACAAAGTTGTCCCAGGCAACGTGTGCCGGCATACTGAACAATCCCGCGCCGCTGTAGAAATCAGATTTACTCTTGATCGCAGTTGCCACCAGTGTGAACATGGGTACCACCCAGATAAGCGCCAGGATGATCAGAACAAGATATAATACTGCTTTTTTTGTGATTTTCTTTGTTTTTCCTTCCACGATAATCCCTCCCCGCTAATCTTCTTTTGCTGTAAAGGATACATAAGGAATGATAACGATCATCATCATCAGTACCATAATACAGGCAACTGCTGTTCCGTATCCCACGTTGTTGTACTGGAACACCTGTGAATACATATAGGTGGAAAGCATCTGAGTGGCATTGTTTGGACCGCCGCCGGTAAGCCCCTGCACCACATCGTAAACCTTCATGGCTGCAACGATCAGTGTTGCAATAACAATGACAAAGGTATCCTTAAGGAGCGGTACTTTGATCAGGAAAAACTGCTCAATTCCGTTGGCACCGTCAATGGTCGCCGCCTCCAGAACATCCGGTGAGATAGCCTGCAGACCTGCCAGAAACAGGATCATGGGCTGTCCGATCGCCTGCCACAGAGCTGCCGCGAATACGGCATATAGACTGACATTGGGGTCCGATATCCATCCCTGGGTAAAATTGATCCCCAGTGCTTTGAAAAATTCATTGATAAATCCAATGTTGGGGTTGTAGATCCATCTCCAGATAATAGCCACCGCAATGGGTGCGATGACACATGGGAAATAGAAAAAGCCTCTGAAGAAGGTACGTCCTCTAAACTGCTTGCTCAGTATCACTGCAAAGAGCAGTGCAATGGTCATGGTCACAAATATAGTCAAAACAATCCAGATCAGGTTGTTGATAATTGCCGTATGAAAGATTTTATCGCCTTTAAAAAGATTTATGTAATTAGATAAGCCAACAAACTGTTTCTCGCCGATACCGTTCCATTTGAACAGGCTGATAAAGAAGGAGTAGCACACAGGTGCCACGATCACGGATAAATAGATGACCGCCGCCGGGAGCAGGAAGAAATACGCGGCTTTGTCCGTCCTGGTATAATTATTCTTTTTTTTCATGGTTTCACTCCAATCTGTTTGGTCAGTGCAGTGGTTTTCAAAAAACGGAGGAGTGGCCTTCACCCCTCCGCGTTCTTATATTACATGTCTTTTCTCTGTTATTTGTTATTGTAAGCCTCAATTGCCTCCTGAATGCTCTTCGCTCCGTCTTCCGGTGTCATCTGACCATTGGCAATGGCATCCTGCGCATTGAACAGTACATCTGCAACCTCTGTGGGGAATGCCTGGTCTGTGATGGTGAAGATGCCGTTTTTCTCAGATGTCTCTAACAGTACAGGTACGTTCGGCTGTCCTTCCGGCATTTCTGCGCCTACTACCGGCAGCGGAAGGTTGTAATACTCCGCATATTTTACTGTGTTTTCTTCATTATAATAGTAATCTGTAAAACGCATGCAGGCATCCAGCTCTTCCTCTGTATTGTCCACATTGAACTGTGTCATCTCAGCAAATGCTGACATTCTGTTTGTCTCACCGCTTGGGAATGCAAAGACACCATACTGGTCCATATCAAGACCTTCCTGAATGATCTTGCCATCCTGCCACTGTCCCTGGATATCCATTGCGCACTGTCCGTTTGCCATACCGATCAGGGTGTCATTAGGGTCCTGGGTCAGGAATCCGTCCGGGAAATAGCCTTTCTCACAGAACTCCTGGTATTTTGCAAGAGCCTGTACCACTGCGTCGTTGTCATAGCTCTCATCAAATGTGTTCATCTTGTCATGGAGTTCAGAACCTGCATAGTGTTCAATGAGCAGTTCCACAAAACGCATGGTGTGCCAGCCGTTGAGACCCGCTGTGGATATGGGAGTGATGCCGTTTTCCTTTAATTTTGCACAGGCTGCCTCAAACTCCTCGAAAGTAGTGGGTACTGCTATGCCGTTCTCCTCAAAGATATCTTTTCTGTAATAAACACCCAGAACATTGTAGCTTGTAGGATAGCCGGAAAGTTTTCCATCCAATGTACAAAGGTCCATGGATGTCTGTGTAAATTTCTCATCCCATTTGTTTTCTTTTGCATAATCTGTCAGGTCATATGTAAGGCCGTTCTCTGCATAGAAGCCTCCCAGGCTTCCGCCCCAGTTGAACCACATATTCGGAAGGGTTTTAGAAGAAGCGGCAACTTTGCAGGCATCCTTGATTCCGTCTGTATCATAATAGGAAACGGTTACATGGACATCTTCATTTTGTTTGTTGAACTCCTCCACAATGGGATCCACTGCATTCTGCCTTGTGTTCAGTGTCCAGAAGGTAACTTCCGTAGCTCCGCTCTTGGCGCCTTCCCCTTGGGTACTGCTTTCTTTTGTCTCGGAACCGCCGTCGCTTCCGCATCCTGAAAGTGCCATAGAGATCACTATTGCTGATGCCATTGTCAATGCCATTACTTTTTTAATTTTCATTTTGAATCCTCCCTGAAATTTTAAACACATTGTTTAAATCGTTTTTGCTTTCATTTAAATATCGACGTCGTTTATTTAAATTTTCTTGCTCTTGATTTAAATTTATTTTAGCATTTGTTTATATATTTTTCAAGTGTGTTTTTGCTTTTTGCTCATTTTCATAATATTTACATTCTTTTTTTATATATATTGCACATAAAGTTGTCATTTAAATCTATATTCTCACCTGCATTTTAGTGTTTAGATAAAGTTTTATATAAATTTTTATATAAATAAATTCAGGATATATTTTATATAAAACTAAAATTATTTTATTTTCATACCGAACCTTAACAAAAAAAGAAAACTGCACTGCTATACTTCTGACCTGGGATATTGTATAATGAGGCAAATTAGACTTTAGTGGGGTAATATTTATGGAACTTATTTTAAAAAGGGCAACTTGCGAAGACGCAGAACTTATTTGGAAAATGCAGATTGAAACATTTTCTGACTTATACGAAAAATATCAGGACACTGATACCAGTCCTGCAACTGAACCACTTGAAAAAATTTTATCTCGCCTCCGGCAATGCTTTACCTATTATTACATAATAGAAGTTGATAAAAATATCGTCGGGGCATTACGTGTCGTGGACAAAAAGGAAAAAGGAAGTGCGAAACGTATCTCACCTATATTTATTTTGAAAAAATATAGAAATATGGGAATTGCGCAGGCGGCAATTATCGAAGCGGAACGCATACACGGCAATGATAATTGGGAATTAGATACAATTTTATCGGAAAAAGGAAATTGCTATTTGTATGAAAAAATGGGATTCAAAAGCACTGGGAAAACCGAAAAGGTAAATGACAAAATGACTTTAGTTTTTTATCAAAAATGATAAAATATAATCCAGTATCATTCCTGTATCAAACAGGGGATTCAGCGTAAAATGCATTAAGGATACGGTAATCCACAGTCTGGTCGCAGGCGTTGACGGAATGCCGAAATGAAAATCCTGGATCTGGGAACCGGCTCCGGATTTTGATGCTGTTATGAGCCGGTTTCCCAAAGACGTGACAGACGGATATTCCCTGGAAATCCGGAATGATGAAATCTGGATCACTGAGAAGGTCACAATCTGCTGTTTCAAAAACAAACCGAAAATCAAGATACTTCTGCCTTTCCGCCTACCCCTTTACACTGTTGCCCTCCGCCATTTTTTCATTCACCAGCACCATCCGCCCAAAGCCATCATCCGGGCGGTTCATAAGTTCCAAAAGGAGCTCTGCCATAAGTACACTCCTCTTTTTATGAGGTACTTCAAAGTGGGTCAGTTTATAGGGCAGCAGTACCGTGTCGGGAATGGCGTCAATTCCCAGAAGAGATATCTGATCCGGCACGGATATGCCCAGCTTCATAAGGGACTGGGCCGTCCCCACGGAAACCAGAAAGTTTTCCAGAAACACCGCGTCCGGCAGCACATCACAGCGGGTAAAGTATTCCTCTGCCCTCCGCTCTATCTCCTCCCTCTCGTTCCCTGTCTCCCAAAAGCTGCCTGAAATCTCAGGATTTCTGTTGAGATACTCCAAAAAAGCCTCTCTTCTTGCCCTGAAATTATAGATGGCCTCCGCGTTCTGAAAATATACGATCCTTCTGCAGCCATGGGCTTTCAGATATTCCATCCCCTGAAAGACAGCCTGACGGTTGTTAAAGTTCACCATATTCCAGCCGGCCTCCCCGGATCCGCAGTCACTCATGACAAGAGGAACCCTGCACAGGGAGATCAGTTCATAATCCTTCTCACCGAATTCATCCGCCCGCAGCAGTATGCCCCTGGTCCCGTCCGTATTGCTTTTCAGCAGCGCCTCCTTCAGTTCCTCATAGCCGTAAGCATACACAAGCCTGACCTCCAGCTTGTCCCTCTGAAGGCGCTCCACGCTCTCCACATAGGTGATCCTGAAGAACGACCCCATCCCCCCTGACAGTACACGGGGAGAATTTTCAAAGATGATCAGTTTCACAAAGGTTCCTTTCGTCACATCTTTTCCCTGCTGGCCGCTGATATATTCCAGTATCCGCTTCCTTGTCTCCTCATTTACCCCCGGTTTGCCGTTGATGGCAAGGGATACCGTGGCGGTGGACACACCCAGGGCCTCTGCCACCTCTTTTGATTTAACCTTCATCGCCGTCACCGCCGTTTCTGTCCTTCAGATCCCTGACACTGTCGCGCTCCACAAAGATTGTGCATACCTGGGTCTTGGTCTTGATCTTATCGGTACCGTTTATCACTTCCAGAATCCTTCTGACCGCCACACGCCCCATCTCCTGCTTCGGAACCCGCAGAGTCGTAAGCGGAGGATTGGCGATCTCACAGAACGGCAGATCATCAAATCCCACCACAGAGATATCTTCCGGCACCTGATACCCCTTTTCCTGCAGCGCCCGGATCGCCCCCAGAGCCACCATATCATTATCCGCGAAATAGGCTGTGGGAAGCTCAGGCCCGGTCTTCAGATATGCCTTCATATCCTCATAAGCGCCATTGATAGTGGTGGACAGCGTAACAGTATATCTCTTCTCCGGAACCAGCCCCGCTTTATTGAGGGCAGTCGCATACCCGACGGCTCTGGAGCGGAATGCTTTGATCCTGAATTCCCCTCTCAGATAACCAATCCTTCTATGCCCCTTTCGCAGCAGATATTCTGTTGCCATACGGGCAGAATCCGCGTTGTTGATCAGAACGCCGTTAAAGCTCATGTCCCAGCTCCAGTAGTCCAGCATGAGAAAGGGGCAGGACGCATTCTTATAGAGAGCCACATCCTCCTCCATCAGCTCTGTTCCCAGCATGATCACCGCGGAAGAATTGTCATGTATCAGCCAGTTCACCTGTTCCTCGTAGTCCTCGTCCTCATAATTCAGGCGGCACAGCACCATCTCCATCCCCGATGCCCGGCACTCTTTCTCGATTCCGTCGATCAGAAGTGAAAAAAAAGGCGTATCGTCTATGATCAAACCATTTCTCTTGAAGATAACGAATTTGATTTTCCCGATACGCGATTCACTGATATAACCCATCTCTTTCGCCACACGGAAAATCTCGGCTGCCGTATCTGCATTGACCCCTTTTTTGTGGTTCAGTGCATTGGAAACCGTAGCAGGCGAGAATCCTGTGCGCTCACTGATATCTTTTATACTTACTTTCATATTCCGACCTATCCCTTTATCCAGACTTTTTGCATATAAAATTTACATATAAATATTTTATCAAAAAGTTTAAATATTTTCAATAAGCCTGTCCTTTTTCTTTCCACATCTTCACAAACACCGGCACATACAGCACCCAGGTCACAGCCATGAGCACGCCGCAGCACACAATCAGGGCATTTACCAGGGATAAGGGCAGCCGCAGGAAGAAAAACAGCACAAACATCACTACATAAGAAAACGCAGTACAGACCTTCCCATACCATTTTGCCCCATCCAGCTTTCTGCCCCGGTAATGTGACAGCAAAAGCCCCATGATTCCCATAAAGCCCTCTTTCAATATAAACAGCCCCACCAGCCAGCGCATATTTTCATACCGGAAAGCCAGACATAGGATCATAGCACCCAAAGTCAGCTTGTCCGCCACCGGGTCCAGGGCTTTCCCCAGCTCTGTGATCATATGAAAATGCCTCGCCACTTTGCCGTCCAGCATATCCGTGATCCCGGAAATCCCCACCAGCACAGCGGCAATATAATACTCCCTCACCGACTCCGCATGATAATACAAAAGGACATAGACCGGGATCAAAAGAATCCGGAAATACCCCATGATGTTCGGAATGGAAAAAATCTCTTTCCTGGTCAATGGTTTTTCAAAAAATGCCATACAAATCCTCCGCCGGGCGCAGGCCGTAAAACGCATCCTGCACAACCCGGAAATCCTTAAACTTCTGAAGCACCTTACTGCTTATAATGATAATCACAATGGACGGAAATATCAACCCCAAAGGCCTTAAAACAGCCCCCTGATCTTAAGATAATCAAATATCACCGCTGCACACTTATCCGCCCCCAGAACACCGCTGTCAAGACACAGCTCATAGGCATCCGCCCTTCCCCATTCTCTGTGGGTATAATACCTGTGGAAAGATGCCCGCTCCTCATCCACTCTGTCTATTTTCTTTTTGGCACCGTGTGCGGAAAGCCCCTCTGTCTCCGTCACATATTGAACCCTCTTTTCCATATCCCCGTGTATAAAAATGCTTACGGCATCCTGTTTTTTCCGGAAGATCTCATTTCCGCACCGGCCAATGAGTACACAGGGACCATTGCCGCACAATTCCCGGATACGGGCAAAGGGTATCCTTCCCACTTCTCCCTCCTCATTGTTCATGGCAATGGCATACAAAAGGCTGTCCACAGGCTGTTCCTCATAAAATTCCCTTACTTCCTCATAATCTCTTCCCCTGGCGATCCTGGCAAGCTCTTCTTTGTCATAAAAGGCACAGCCCAGGCGCTGCGCAAGCATCTTCCCCACTGCCTTCCCCTGGCTTCCGTACTGTCTTCCTATGGTAATGATTCCTTTTTCCATCTCAACCGCTCCCTTCCGCTACATAAACCCTGCAAACACTGAGGCACCGATCACAGTCAACAGACCTGCTACCGCGATCGCCAGACTGCTCATGGCGCCCTCCACCGGACCAAGCTCCATAGCTTTTGCCGTTCCGATGGCATGGGACGCGGCCCCCAGGGACAGTCCTTTTGCCACAGGCTCCTGAATACGGAAAATCTTAAATATCACTTCTCCTATCATGTTGCCCAATATCCCGGTAATAATGATAACTGCCACGGTAATTGTGACAATTCCGCCCAATTCCTCAGACACACCCATACCGATCGCTGTTGTAATGGACTTTGGAAGCAGCGTCACATACTGGGCATGGTTCAGGCCGAAAAGCTTTGCCAGAAGAAATACACTGACAAGGCTGGCAAGCACACCGGAAATCAGCCCTGCTGCCACAGCCTTCAGATTTTTCTTCAACAGCCCCATCTGTTCATACAAAGGCACTGCAAGGCATACCGTTGCCGGTGTCAGAAGGTAGCTGATATACCTGCCGCCTTCATAATAACTGTCATAATCAATATGCCCCACTGCCAGCACACCCATCACACAGATAACACCTATAAGCAGTGGGTTAAAGACTGCCATTTTAAATTTTCTCTTGAGAAGCAGCCCCGCTTCATACCCAAGCAGGCTTAAAACAGCTCCCCAGAAAACAGAATCACTCAGAAATGCTTTCATTTTTCTTTTTCCCCTTCCGTATAATCCCCTGGGTCACAAGTCCTGTCACTGCCATGACGAAAACCGTGGTGACCGCAGTTATAACTGCAACCGGAACGAAGGCAGGTTTCAGCACGCCCCATGAATTCAGCAGCCCCGCGGCAGCGGGTATGAACATCACAGGCATGATCTCAATCAAAAAACCCGCCGTTTCCCTCACCTGACGCGTCTTCAGAATCCCTGTCTGAAGCGCGGCCAGCATCAGAACAAGACCATAGACACTGGCAGGCACGGGAAGCGGCAGGATAATATGAAGCCCTTCTCCCAGAAATGAAAAAAGTAAAATAATACAGAATTGTCTCAAATACTTCATAGCTCCTCCTTCTGTCTTTTCAACGTTGTCAATATACCTTAAAAATTATACCCCCTCAGAAAGAAAAGTCAATGTATACCTGGAAATTCCTTAACAACCACTGTCGGATGCAGCCCCTGCAAAAATCTGTCCATCCCCTTTCCTCCATGAAAAATGCAGGCAAAGAGTCCGTAAGACTTCTTTGTCTGCATTTATATCCTCTTAACTGTTATTCAGTATCTCAGCTCATACGGTTCCTGTCTATTTTCTTTTTTTGAGAACCACCATGTCAAAGCCCTTCACCGTACCGTCATATTCCCCATACCAGACTGAAAACGGCCCTCTGGGCAGGCGCACCTCTGTGCTTTCCCGGTTGAAGTTCTGTACGATCAGGTAGAGCGCATCCTCTGTCTCCCTGGATGTCACTTCGATTCCGGCGGGAATATGATGGATGTAGCGTTTGATTCCGCATTCTTTTACCAGCTTCCTGTATAATTCATCATAGAAGCCCTGCTCAAAATCCGCACACACATAGTAAGCTTTCCCCTCACCGTAAGCGTTGCAGGTAAGTGCCGGCATTCCCGCGTAAAAATCACTGCCAAAGGTCATAAAAACCTCCGCGCCGTCTGTTTTCACCAGGTCACAGAGGTGCTCACAGGTGTAGCTCTTTGTCATGCACAGGGTATTTCCTTCCACCGGAACACCGCTGTTGGTCTCTCCGTCATAGAGTCCGTCAATCTCCGTACTGCGCAGACCGCACACGTCCATAAGTCCGTGAGGTGTTCCGCCCAGGAAACAGAGGTCCGTGTCATCCACAATCCCTGACCAGTATGTAAGGATCAGCTTACCGCCTGCTTCCACAAACTTCCTTGCCTTCTCCTCAAACCCGGCCCGGAACATATAAAGCATGGGAGCCGCCGCTATCTTATAACCTTCCAGATCCTGTTCCATGTCAATGACATCCACATCCAGTCCGAGCTTACGAAATGCATAGTAGGATTTCTCCACTGCCTCTTTATAATACAGGTTTTTATTTCTCGGACCTGCCGCGTCCTCCATGGCCCAGCGGTTTTCCCAGTCATAGATGACTGCCGCCCGGGCTATGGTACGGCTGCCCGCCATTTCGCCAAGAGCTTCCAGCGCTTCTCCCACTTCTGTGACTTCACCGAACACTCTGGTGTCATCCCCGCCGTAGTGGTCAATGACAGCGCCGTGGAATTTCTCGCTGGAACCGCGGCTCTGGCGGAGCTGGAAATACTGCACGCTGTCTGAGCCGTGTGCCACTGCCTGCAGAGACGCTGCCCGCAGCATCCCCGGCTTTTTCAGCTTGCTCACACTCTGCCAGTTGGTGGCTGAAGGACATGATTCCATGAGGAGGAACGGCTTTTTCAGAATGCTCCTCATAATATCATGCTGCATTCCCGTATCCATGGCAGTGTGGGATTCCGGCCCCTTATGCCATGTGGGGTAATTGTCCCATGTGACGATATCCACCACATCCTTGAATTTGTGGTAATTCAGGCCTTCGTAGTTATACATCATATTGATCATGACCGGAAGGTCTGAGCCGCCGTCTTTCACAGCCTGTGCCTCGTGGCGTACAAAATCCACGGTCCGGTCCGTAACAAAACGTTTCCAGTCCAGGTTTAACCCGTGAAGTCCGGATTCCCCTCTCGGGGACGGGCTTTCCACCTGTGAAAAATCATTGTATATATGGCTCCAGAAGGTTGTCGCCCAGGCTTTGTTCAGCGCCTCAATAGTCCCGTATTTTTCCTTCAGCCAACTGCGGAACGCTTCCTGGCAGAGGGGACAGTGGCATTCTCCGCCGTACTCGTTGGACAGATGCCATCCAATGACACCGGGATGCTTTCCGAATTTTTCGGACAAAGCCATATTCATCCGGCGTACTTTATCTCTGTATACAGGGGAGGTATAGCAGTGGTTATGTCTGCCGCCAAACAGGTTTCTGTGCCTGTCCGCGTCCACCCGCAGGACCTCGGGATATTTGTCTGCCATCCATTTTGGGCGGGCACCGGAAGGAGTAGCCAGGATTGTGGAGATACCGTTTTCCCAGAGACGATTTATGATATCTTCCATCCAGCCGAAATGGTACTCCCCTTCACGGGGTTCCAGAACTGCCCAGGAGAAAATCCCCAGGGAAACTTCATTGATTTTTGCTTTCTTAAAATACTCGATGTCTTTTTCCAGGATATCCGGGGAATCCAGCCACTGTTCCGGATTGTAGTCCCCGCCGTGAATCATTTTACCGAAATTTACGTCTTTGCCCATATCTGTCCTCCAATGGGCCGGTCTGTGGCAGGCCGGCCCTGTTCTTAAACTATTCTGTATTCTTATACCCCTTTAAAGCTGAATGTAAATTCCATTCTGCCGTCCGTGTTCAGAAGATATTCCGGATGGGTTTTGGAACCCCAGCTGTCATCTCCCGCAACACCCATCTGTTTTGCAGATACCCTGACAACCGTGTAGTGTACTTCCGGAAGCTCAAAGGGATGCATAGCGTTTTCAATCTCATGCGGCGTATAGGGAAGTGCGGAGAATTCCATCTTATCTCCTGTAAAGAGCATTCCCCTGCCCTTTCTGTCTGTGACGCTGGCCCAGCGTACGCCCACCTTATTGCCGCATTCCTGCGGAACCAGGTACTCTGCCATGTTGTCAGCCACTTTATTTTTGTAGATTCCCAGCTTTGCACCGAGGCAGCGGTCCACATAGGTCTCCTCCGGCCCCATGCCGTACCATGCCACATTGTCGTAATCCGCGTCGAACTTGAACATCACGCCGAACTCCGGCATATCGCCCAGTTCCTTTACCGGATCATAAGACAATGTGGTCTCCACGGTCCCGTCACCGTATACCCTGTAAGCAAGGCTGCACTCTGCGGAAGGAATGGACGGCATATAATATGTGTATGTGATCACAGCACTGTCTTCCAGGACTTCCAGCTTCGGAATGCGGTATCCGCCCTGGGGGTCTTTGTGGTTCAGATACATGCTGGCCAGCTTCCACTGCCCGTAGCGCATGGGCATCAGATTGCCGCAGTCATTGTCTGTAGGTGCCCTCCAGAAGTTCGGTTTCGGTATTGCCTTGATCATCTCCACACCGCCGTACACATAGGACACGAGGCCGCCGTTCAGATAGGAAAAGAGAATACGGAATCCATCTCCGTGAATGCCGATATTGTGCATGCTCTTTACGATCTCCATCTTTCCCCTGTGCAGCGCAGCAGGTGCCGGAACCTCATACACACCCTGTCCGAAGGCAACCTCATGCCCTCTCTTGGCCCAGAGCGTATCCTCTCTCAGACGGAAGGATACCGTGACGGCATACTCTCCCGGCAGAGTCTGGACACTGACCGGCAGCTCGTAGACTTCCTCAGAAAGAGGTGCCACATGTGTTTCCAGACCTGCCTCTCTCAGCAGATGTCCGTCCTTTTCCACCAGAACAACACAGTCAAAGCTGTCTGTATTTACAAACAGATTTTTATTGACCACCCGCACCTTATCCTTCTCCACAACAGCCGTAATGTTCTGGTAATTGAACTTTACTTCCTGCATCTTCGGGGATGGCATGCGGTCTCCGCCGTATGCAATACCGTTGCCGCTGAAATTGTAATCGCAGGGGCGGTCATCAAAATCTCCGCCGTATGCCAGAAATTCTTTTCCGTAACGGTCTTTTTTATAAATGGACTGATCAATATAATCCCAGATAAATCCGCCCTGATACAATGGCTCTGTATCTGTCAGATCTGTGTATTTGTGCATGGCACCACAGGAATTTCCCATGGCATGCGTGTATTCACAACAGATAAACGGTTTGCTCCTGTCTTTCTCCAGAAATGCCTTGATGCTCTCCACAGAAGGATACATCTGGCTTTCCATATCACTGGATCCGTTATATCTGCGGTCCCAGAATACCCCCTCATAGTGCACCAGCCTTGTGGGGTCCTCTTTGCGGTAGAACTCTGACATCTCATAGATGTCTTTGCCGCCGAAGGATTCATTTCCGCAGGACCAGATCAGGATAGCCGTATGGTTTTTGTCCCTCTGATACATGGAATTTACGCGGTCCAGCATCATGCCCAGCCATTCCGGATGGTCACAAGGCACTACCTTGTTCAGATCCGGTTCCTTCTTCTCCGCCTGGGAATCCCAGGAGCCGTGTGATTCCAGATTGTTCTCTGCGATCATATAGAGCCCGTACTCATCACACAGATCATAGATATCTGAACCGTCCGGATAATGGCAGGTACGGATGGCATTGATGTTGTTTCTCTTCATGGTGACAATATCTTTCACCAGCTCTTCTCTCGACACATGACGGCCGCTTACAGAGCTGAATTCATGACGGTTCACGCCCTTGAACACGATTCTTCTGCCGTTCAGCATCATAATATTGTCTTTCATCTCGAATCTGCGGAAGCCTACCCTATAAGGAATCACTTCCGTCAGAGTACCTGCATTGTCAAACACCTGGAAAAGCAGGTCATAAAGCACCGGTGACTCCGCACTCCAAAGCGCGGGGTTATCCACTTTCATTACCAGCCTTGTGTCACTGCCCAGAGCACTTTCCTCTGTCATCAGCACATTTCCATCCTTTGACAGAGCAATCTTTACGCTGCCCTTTGCTGTGGCCTTGAGCACGATCTCCAGATCTGCCTTTGTAAAGGTGTCATCCAGCAGAGTACGGATCCTCATGTCCTCCACATGTACCTCAGGCACCGCATAGAGATAGACGTCTCTGTAAATACCTGAAAAGCGGAAGAAATCCTGGTCCTCACACCAGCTGCTGCTTGTGAATTTGAAGACCTGGGCTGCCAGTTTATTCTCTCCCTCCTGCAGGTATGGTGTCAGTTCAAACTCGGACGGTGTAAATGTGTCCTCACTGTATCCCACATAACTGCCGTTCAGCCAAACTGCAATGCCGCTCTCGGCACCCTGGAAGGAAATAAACACACGCTTTCCTTTCATGTTCTCAGGTACTTCAAAATATTTCACGTAACTTGCCACAGGATTAAACCGTGTAGGGATCTGACCTGGCTCCAGCTCTTCCCAGCCCTCCCAGGGGTACTGCACATTGGCATACTGAGGACGGTCATATCCCTCCATCTGGATGTGAGCCGGCACATGGATGTCATCCCAGGACCTGCAGCAGTAATCCATGGACTCAAACCCCGGAATTGTGCTGTGGTAATTATTTGCATAGTGGAATTTCCACAGACCATTCAGGCTGTACCTGAAATTCTCCTGCTTCTGCTCCATCTCTTCCATGGAACCATAATATCTGTGGTCCGAATGGGCCGCTGCCCTGTTTTCCTGGAACCAGGCAGGGTCTTTTACTTTCTCGTACTGAAATGCTTTCATTTTTTACCTCCTGTTCGTTATCCGGCGGACAATCCTTTATTTTTTATCTGCCGTATGATTAAAAAATAAGGCGGATATCTCATGAAAACAAAATATCCGCCTGTAAATTACTTATTTTCAACAGCCCGGCACAAGACCGAATACTGTCTCTTTTTTATTTAACAGCACCTGTGATACCTTCGGCAAAGCTCTTCTGCAGACAGAAGAATACAATTGCGGTAGGCAAGGTACAGATAAGTACACCGAGCATCAGCATACCATAATCAACCGTATAACCACCTAACAGGTTGGCTACCAGCATAGGCATGGTGATGGAGCTGTCTGTCTGTAAGATTACCTTTGGCCACAGATAGTTGTTCCATGCGTTCATGAAAGTGATGGTCATGGCTGCCGCATAAGTGGAGCGCATGGTCGGGAAGAACATGCGGAAGAAAATTCCTGTCTCACTCAAACCATCAAGACGTGCTGCCTCGATGATATCATGTGGGAACGAACGCGCGCTCTGCCTGAACAACATGATCAAAAACGGTGTCGATATGGTGGGCAGCATGAAGGCTGCCATGCTGTTAACCATTTTCAAAGTGGAGAACATCTTGAACAAAGGAATCATGATCGCTGCGAAAGGAATCATCATAGCTGTCAGAAGGAGTGTCATAACCACATCCTTGCCTTTGTCATGGTAAATCTCAAAGCCGTAGCCTGCGATGGAACATACCAGCAGAGCCAGAGCTGTAAGGATAACAGCATTTCTGAAGGAGTTCCACATAGCTCTTGCCAGATCCTGATTTGCCAGAAGGGCTTTGAAGTTTTCTGCAACATAACCTCCGGGAATCAGCTTGCCGGCAACTACGTCTGTACTTTTATTTGTTGCTCCGCAGAACATGTAGTACAGCGGAAATACAGATAACAGGGAAACGATCGTCAGGAATACATACTGGAATATTTTTTGGCCTTTATTCATCGTTCATCACCTACTTTCATCTGAATAACTGCCAGAATCGCAACCATGATCAGTACAATGATGGACATTGCAGCCGCATAGCCGAAATTCGGGCTCTGTACAAAGGACGTATTGTATATGTAGTGGGACAGAGTCATTGTTGATTTACCCGGTCCGCCGTTTGTCAGGTTCAGGGACTCATCGAACAACTGCAGTGTACCATTTGTGGACATGATAGTTGTCAGAAGAATCGTTGGTTTCAAAAGCGGTACTGTAATTTTGAAGAAAGACTGTACCGGTGAAGCACCGTCAATCTTGGCAGCCTCGTAAACGGAATATTCAATATTCTGCAGGCCTGACAGATAGAATACCATGTTGTATCCTGTCCATCTCCAGATCAGGGCGATAATGATAACTGCTCTTGCGGTCCATGCATTTGCAAACCACATAATAGGGTTCATGCCAAAGCCTCTTAAGACTGTGTTGATGAAACCATCATTTGCAAACATGGAACGGAAAATCATAGCATAGGATACAAGGGATGTTGCACAGGGAAGGAAAATCGCTGTACGGAACAGTCCTTTGAACCGCAGATGCTTGTTGTTCAGCATAGAAGCCAGTGCCAGCGCCAATACCAGCATGACCGGTACCTGAATGATCAGGTAGAAGAATGTGTTGAACAAACACTGTTTGAATGTAGGGTCTTTCAGAATACGGAGATAGTTCGCAGCACCTCCGAAGGTTAAATTAATACCAATACCTGTCTGCATTGACATAATGAACGCTTTGATCATGGGATAAAAACTCATCCAGCAGATCAGGGCTGTTGCCGGAATCAGAAAGACCCAGCCTGTCACATTATGTTTCTTTTCCAGAGACATCCCTTTTTTATTAGGACCACTCATAAATATGCACCCTCCTTTTCATTTTTAATTGTGAACAGATACAGTGCGCTTTCCGCCTCTGTACCCGATTCAAAAAGGTCTGCCGCTGCTTTTGATGAGCAGCAGCAGACCTTTCATTTCTTAGAAATAAAGAATCAATTCAGGGGTCTGTTATTTATCAGCCGCCCATTGTGAAGTCTACAGTATCCTGAGCTTCCTGAAGTGCGGTTCCGATGTCAATACCCTGCTGTGTGATCTGGGAAAGTGCAACACCGATAGCATCACGAGCGTCATAGTAGAACGGTCCTGTAACGTTGGAAGGTGTCTTTGTAGCAAAATCTACGATCTTAGCATATACTTTGTCATTTGAGAAGAACGGAACTTCCTGATTGTAAACATCAGAATCACCAGCCGGTGCCCATGTTGCCAGAGCGCCCTTAGCGATCAGGTCATCATACAGTTCTGTGCTTCCGCCGAATGTGGATTTCAGGAAATCTACAGCAACGTCCGGTTTCTTACAGTTAGATGTAACTGCCCATGAAGAACCACCGTTGTTGGAGTAGTTGCTTGCTTCGCCAACGCCTTCCATCTTAGGCATGTTTGTAACTGCCCATTTACCGGACTGATCTTCCTGTGCTGTAACAGTAGCCATGATCCAGCATCCGTTGATAACGCCTGCAACGGTACCGTTGTTGATGGATGCAACATACTGATCCCAGTCAGTTACTTCAAGTAATGTGCCGTCTTTTACCATCTGAGAATAAATCTCAACAGCTTTCTTAACAGCTTCATTATCAACGATGTTTGCTTTTCCGTCTTCTGTGAAGCAGGAAGCTCCCACAGACTGGATCATCATCATGATAATATCAGTAGAACCTGCCTGCTGTGTCAGCAGAGGCTGTCCTGTTTTTTCTTTGACAACTTTAGCTTTTTCCATAAAGTCATCCCATGTGATATCTGTAAAGTCATCTACAGTATATCCTGCCTGCTCCAGCATATCTGTTCTGTAGCAGCTGATTGCAGCACCGTTATCAAACGGAACGCCGTAGTTCTTGCCGTCTAAGGTAGAGTAAGCTACTTTAGCTTCGGAGAACTGTGTATAGTCAATACCCTTGTCCGTTAAGTCAACGAAGATATCCGGGTAGTTTGTAGCATATTTCTGGAAGGAGTTGTCCTGCATCAGGAAGATGTCAGGTAATGTACTTAAATCACCTGCTGACATAGCAGTTGTCAGTTTTGTCTCGATATCATCTGACTGGATCTCAGTAACTTTAACGTTAAATCCTTCATGATCTTTTGCGTAAATCTCAGCTGCTTTATTGATCGCATAGATGTTGAAGTTCGGGTCCCAGCACCATACGGTCAGGGTATTCTCATCATCTGTAGCTGCTACGGCGTCATCTGCCGCGTCATCTTTTTTCTCGTCTGTTCCGGTAGTCTCTTCCTTTTTGGTATCTCCGCCGGTACTTCCGCTTCCGTCATCTCCGCCTCCGCAGGCTGCAAGTGAAACAACCATCATAGAAGCCAGCATAGCTGCAACAATTTTTTTTCTCATAATAAATGCCTCCCTTTAATTATTAGCATCAAACACATGAATGTACATACGGTCCTATTATTCGACAAATTGTTTGTGTAATATGACCACATTTCCGTTTTTTCACGGTCCAGCATATATGTATATTACATCACTTCGCCGCATATGTCAATAATTTATTTGTCTAATTTGTACATTCCCTATTTTTTTCTGATATTTACCCGCATTCGGGGCCTTACCAGCCCTTTAAAACCGATACATTATAGTTGGAGGGGTTGTCTTCTTTTCCCCTTGCCGCACTTCTCCACTGGTGTGGAGCAGTTCCCACAATCTTCTTGAAGTTACGGATGAATGTGGCGGATGCCTGGAAACCAACCTTAACGGCAATGTCTTCCAGACGTTCATCTGACTTGGCCAGATATTCACAGGCCCGTTCGATCCGCACAAGATTCACATATTCTGCCGGAGAGGTATTCATGTATTCCGTAAACACTCTCCTGAAATGTGTCTCGCTCATATGGCATATCTGTGCCAGCTGTCCTACCTTGATCTCTTCCTGATAATGCTTTTCTATGTAATTCAGAACTGCCAGAATACTGTTCAGGCTTCCGTCATCTATGACCTTAGCCTCCGGCACGCTGTCTGCCGGATTCATTCTGGCTATTTTGAGGAGCAGTGTGAGCAGGCATCCCTGCACGCTCTCCAGATAAAACTCCTCTTTGTTCCGCATCTCATTCAGAATGACACGTACAAGCGCATCGATTTCCGGTGCTTCTTCCCTGCTGGTCAGAAACATGCGGCTGTGAAGCCGTTCAAGCACCGTGTTGGCATACACAGGTTTATCTGCATATACATTCTTTAAAAAGCGCTCCGTATCTATAAAAAGGTATTCCCAGCTGTCAAAGACGTCGTCCCTTCCCGTTGTGTGGTGGGGAAAATTCTTGGGTATCACTGTGACAGTGCCTTCCCCGTACCTGACGTCCTCTTTTCCCAGGTGCATAACACCCTCGCCATAACAGCAGTAGCCTATCTCCATATAGTTATGGAAATGCATAGGATCACTTCCATACCTTGTTACCCAGCGTTCGCCCATGAGTGCGATCAGAGGCACACGCTGCGGAATCTCATAATATCGGAATTCCACATATTCTTTTTCTCTCTTCTTCATCTGTAAGCCCTCGTTTCCATAATAAACTCATAACTTTATACTTTAGCTTATCATAGCCCCTTAGGCTTCGTCAAATTTTTAAGAACCTGTTGAAAAAAAACGTACAACTTCCGTTATCACGGACTCTCTCAGACTTTTCTTATAAGAAATTCCCCCTTGTCCAGGATTTTTCTCCGATCCCTGTTGTCAATCGGCCTAATCACCTCGGCTTTTGCCCCTTGGTTTTCATCAATTATACCATCATATATCCGGTTATTTTACTCATAATCGATTCGTTTTTTTGCATTTTCAATCATTTTTAGCAACTTTGCCTCATTGTTTTTGTATCAAATGCCAGGTTTGTTGTAAACTCAGCCCCAAAAAACTGCCCAACAAAGCGGAAAAACCGGCAGTTTTACAGGCAGCGGCAGCAGAACAGACAGAAAGGCTCCCGCTCAGCCTGTATGCTGCGCGGAAGCCTTTCTGCTCTTTTTATTCCTCAGTATCTGTTTTTTCTTTGTTGTCTCTCAAAAAATCATCCATCATCCTTACCAGGTCCAGCTCGCTGAGAAAAGAATATGTCCAATTCTCATATTCCAGAACTCCCTGCCAGGTATGATATTGCTGTGAACTCACAGTCACACGGAAGGTCCTCTCATCCATCTGCATCTTCCTCTCCCTTTGCTGCCAATGAATCCGTTCCTCTTTACACAGATTCATTTTAACGCAGGTACCGCGCAGTGAAAAGCACCGTTTGGACGCATTAACGGGTTTTTACTCAACCTGAGGACCTATGGCTCAAACCGAAGGAAATCCTCGGTCATTTCAACCCGGCACACACTCTGTACACTGCCGGTCATCATCACATGCCAGTCCTCATCGATCTGGATCCAGAGCTTGCCGCCGGGCATGTGTACCATCACATCCGAATCGATCATCCCCAGCTTGTAGGCCACCCCTGCCGCTGCGCAGCTGCTGGTGCCGGAAGCCAGCGTATATCCCACACCCCGTTCAAATATCTCTATCTGAATGTTATTTTTATCCAAAACCTTCATGATCTGTGTATTCACCCGGTCACCAAAGTATGCAGAGCGCTCAGAAAAAGCACCTATTGTGCAGACCTTCTCCCTGGATATCTCCGCCATGGGGATCACACAGTGGGTATTGCCCATGGATGCGCAGGAACAGTCATATTCCTTCTGCCCGAATACCATCTTCTCTCTGAGCGCTTCCCTGGCCTCCCCCGCAAGTCCCGCGTCTTTGCTGGAAAAGGACAGCTTTCCCATATCCGCCTGAATCCGCGTGCCGTCCGCATTGAGAAAACGCACCTGCACTTTCCCGCCTTTTGTCCGGATCGTCAGCCGTTCACTCAAAGTATATCCGGCATCCTTCAGATATTTTGCAAAGATACGGATACCGTTTCCTGCTCTTTTTGCCTCACTGCCGTCCGGATTGAACACACGGACGGCAAATTCTCCATCTTCTATATAAGGGCCTGCCAGAATACCGTCTGAACCAACCCCGAAATTCCTGTCACAGATTTTACGGATTTTATCAGCATCCAGCTCCTCCGTATTTTTCTGACAGTCATATACCAGATAATCATTTCCTATTCCATGATATTTTTCAAATTTCACTGCTCTCTTTCCTTTCCTGCTGCGATGCGTCTGCAGAATCTGACGCGCCATACCCTATTTTATGTCACAGCCCACAGTGCCGTCCCAGATACCTCTGCGGCTCAAAACAATTTTAAGCATCGGTCTTAGAGTCTGTATCTAGTTTATCAGACACTTTTATGTTATAATATAAGCATCGTGTTAAAAACATTGCAAAATATGCTGAACCAAAAAAATCAGCCCACAGGAGGGACCCAAATTGGATTCTTACAGCAAAACCGGTTATCTGAAAGACGATTTCCGCCTTTTTCACATTACCGATGAGGAGGAACACAGCTTTTCCTACCACTATCATGACTTTTATAAAATACTGATCTTCATACGCGGTGATGTCACATATCATATTGAAGGTAAGTCTTTTGACCTGAAGCCCTATGACATTGTCCTTGTAAATGCCGGTGAGATCCACAAACCGGTCATCAACAGCAGATCTGTCTATGAACGCATGATCCTCTATATCTCGCCTGCATTTATGGATGCCTGCCGGGACGGGGCAGATTCCCTGAACCGGTGCTTTGTGCAGGCCCAGACCAGCCGCTCCAATGTACTGCGCGTAGAGCTGTTCAGCCAGAGCCGGCTGTATCAGGTTCTGCAGGAGCTGGAGAAATCCTTTGGCGGGGATGCCTTTGCAGCCGCCCTGTACCAGAAGGCCCTTTTTCTGGAATTTCTGATCCTTTTAAACCGCTTCTCCATGGATGCCTACACAGGCACGTATATAGAAAACAGCCGCTGTAATTCCAAAATCCTTCCTGTGCTGGATTATATCGGAGAACATCTGGCTGAGGACATTTCCATCGACCTGCTGGCGTCCAGGTTCTATATGAGCCGTTATTATCTCATGCACCTGTTCAAACAGGAGACAGGATACAGTGTAGCCAGCTATATCTCTACCAAACGTCTGCTGCGGGCCAGGGCACTGATCCAAAACGGTATGTCCGTCACAGATGCCTGTTACCAGTGCGGATTTAAAAACTATTCTTCCTTTTCCAGAGCTTATAAAAAGCTGTTCCACACTTCCGCCAGAGGGGAACGGAATCCGTCATAAACGGCGTTCCCCTCTGTCCGCCCCCATACCGGGGCACATCTTTTTTTCCTCTTACATATAGTAAATAAGAGTTCAGACATTCAGGAGCCAGGCAATGAGTCACTTAAAATTTGATTTTGCAGTGATCGGGGGAGATATGCGCCAGGTCTACCTGGCAGAGTATCTCCTGGAATGCGGCTGCAGGGTTTGTAAATATGCACTCTGCGCAGATATTCCGGACTCTTCCTGTTATGCTGCCTCCTCTCTTTCGGAAGCAGTTTCTAACGCGGAGACTGTCCTTGCGCCGATTCCCATAAATAAAAGCAAAGAGATTCCCCTGTCCCTTCTGCCGGATATGCTCCGGGAGGGCCAGTCCTTTTTTGCAGGATGCATACCCAGAGACTTTCAGGAAAAAGTTTTTTCAAAAGGAATCTTTGTCTCTGATCTGATGAAGGATGAGATTCTCACAGTAAAAAACAGTATCGCAACCGCTGAGGGTGCCATTGCGGAAGCCATTCAGAAAAGCAGCCGCAATCTACACGGGAGCCGCTGTCTCGTATTGGGATACGGAACCTGCGGAAAAACCCTGGTCTCGTATCTTACAGGCATGTTCTGTCATGTAACTGTATGTGCCAGAAGACCCGGTATACGGGCAGAAGCCGAAACCCTGACAGGAAAGGCCATCGCCCCGGAAGCACTGAAAGAACACGCGGACAGTTTTGATTTTATCTTCAACACGATTCCCGCGCCGATTCTAGACAGGTCACTTTTAAAGAGCCTCCGAAAACAGGCTCTTATTATTGATATCGCTTCTGCTCCCGGCGGCGTGGATTTTGCCGCGGCCAGGGACCTGGGGATATCCGCATATCTCTGCCCGGGACTTCCGGGGAGATATGCCCCTCGTTCCTCCGCCCATGCCATAGCGGAAGCTGTTTTTCGTATATTAAAGGAATTTAATGATATGTCGTCATAAATAAAAGGAGAAGAATTATGTCGTTAAAAGGAAGGAAAGTGGGAGTGGCCTTTACCGGCTCCTTCTGCACATATAAAAAAGTGTTTGATGAATTACAGAAGCTGGCGGACGAAGGCGCCGAAATACAGACCATATTTTCCGATGCCGCCAAAAGTATTGACAGCCGTTTCGGCAATGCGGAGGACTTTGTGGCAAAAGCCCGCAGTATCACAGGCAAAGAGCCCATGCTCACCATCCCCCAGGCGGAGCCGATCGGTCCTAAGAGCCTGCTGGATATTCTTGTTATCCTGCCCTGCACAGGCAATACCATAGCCAAACTTGCCAACGGCATCACAGATACACCTGCCCTCATGGCAGCCAAGGCACATCTCAGAAACGATAAACCGCTGCTCATATCCATCTCCACCAATGACGCGCTGGGAATGAATATGAAAAATATCGGCTTGCTTTTGAATGCCAAGAATATCTATTTTGTTCCCTTTGGCCAGGATAACCCGGAAAAAAAGCCCAACTCCATGATTGCCCGCACAGAACTTCTCATACCTTCTATTGAGGCAGCTTTAAACGGAAAACAATATCAGCCGGTTATACAGTAAATAACCGCTGCTGCCGCAAATCGCAGCCTGATCATTTATCCGGCGGGGCTTTTTCTGCACGGCTGTGAATAGTAACCGGCCGTGGGGTAAATGTCCTGCCGGGCCAATAGCAGAAAGGGGAATTATCATGTGTGGAATTGCAGGATTTTGTAATCCGAAAAGAAATTTTTCTGAAGAGAAAGGGAAATGGAATCACATTCTGGACAAAATGAACCAAACGCAGAAACGCCGGGGGCCTGATGACCAGGGAACTTACCTGGACAGCGGCTGCGGCCTGTCCCACGTAAGACTGGAGATCATCGACCTTGTCACAGGCCATCAGCCCATGGTACAAAAAAACGCCTCCGGGACATACGCCATTGTCTACAATGGTGAAATCTATAACATGCCTGAACTGAAAAAAGAGCTGGAAAAGGAAGGCGTTGTCTTTCAGACCACCAGCGATACAGAAGTGATCCTCCATGGTTTTATGCTGCACGGGGAGGAATATATCAAGAAACTAAACGGAATTTTTGCCATAGCCCTCTGGGATTCCGGTAAAAAACAACTTCGCCTTATCCGGGACCGTCTGGGAGTCAAACCCCTCTTCTATACCTGGGCTGACACAACACTTGTATTCTCCTCAGAGCTCAAAGGGCTGTTCGCTTATCCGGGCGTAACACCCGAACTGGACCGGGACGGACTGTGCGAGGTATTCGCTCTGGGGCCTGCCAAAAGCTATGGAAAGGGCGTCTTCAAAGGGATTCAGGAGATTCTTCCCGGGCACTGCCTGACCCTGGGCGAAGACGGCGTCTCTGAACATGCGTACTGGAAACTGGAAAGCCGCCCCCATACGGATTCTTTTGAAAAGACAGTGGAAAAGACAGCCTGGCTTGTGGAGGATGCCGTGAAAAAGCAGATGCTCTCCGATATTCCCATAAGTACCTTCCTCTCCGGCGGAGTGGACAGCAGCCTGGTCACATCCATCTGCGCCAGGGAACTGAAAAAACAGGGGAAAGTTCTGAATACCTTTTCCTTTGATTTCAAAGACAACAATAAATACTTCAAATCCAACGCCTTCCAGCCCAGCCAGGACCGCCCCTGGGTGGAAAAAATGGCAGAGTATGCAGGTACAAACCACCGTTTTCTGGAATGTGACAATAAAGCGCAGGTGGATTGTCTGTTCAAGGCTGTAGATGCCAGAGATCTGCCCTGTATGGCGGATGTGGAATCCTCCATGCTCTATTTCTGTTCCCAGGTAGTAGAGCACAACAAAGTGACCCTTACAGGTGAATGCGCGGATGAGATTTTCGGAGGATATCCGTGGTTCCATAAAAAGGAAGCGTTTGAAGGTGATCATTTCCCCTGGTCCACGAGCATGGAACCAAGAAAAATCCTGCTTTCCGATGACTTTGCCGATTCTCTCGGCATGGAGGAATACGCCCATGCAGCCTATGAAAAGACCATCCGGGAAACCCCTGTTCTGCCCGGTGAGGATGCCCATGAAAAACGCCGCCGGGAAATCTCCTATCTGAACCTGCGGTGGTTCATGGTGACTCTTCTGGACCGTATGGACCGCACCAGCATGTACTCCGGCCTGGAAGCCAGGGTTCCGTTTGCAGACCATCGGATCGTGGAATATGTCTTCAATGTCCCCTGGAGCATGAAATGCCCGGACGGTATCGTCAAAGGCCTGCTCCGCCACGCCGGGGAAGGTCATCTCCCCAGAGAGATTCTCTGGCGAAAAAAGAGCCCGTATCCAAAAACCTATGACCCGGCTTACGAAAAGCTCCTGGGTGACCGCTTAAAAGAAGTTCTGGCTGACCCCAATGCTCCCGTCCGGCAGATTCTGGACCCGAAAAAGGTTCATGCTTTTCTGGAAAGTCCCTCAGACTACGGAAAACCTTTCTATGGCCAGCTCATGGCAGGCCCGCAGATGCTGGCCTACATGCTGCAGGTGAATTACTGGCTGGAAAAATATAAAATCCGTATTTTATAAATATGCAGGCGCGGCAGATGTTCAAAAAGGCTGGGAATGTCTCTCCCTGTCATTCTCCAGCCAGTCTACCGCATCCTGCCAGTCCTCAAAAATGCAGCCACCCAGCCTCCGTTTCAGACTTGAAAAATAAGTGCTGATATTGGCAATACCGCCTCTCTCTCCCGGCGATGTCATGGACGGCCTGACCGGGAAACGGCCCAGTATGCCGCAGTAAGTCCTGTTTCTGAATACAGGATTACGGCTGCTGTGGAGAATGGGATTCCTTTTACGCCTTCCGAGTCCTTCCTGCTCCAGAAGGAAAAAATAGATTTCCAGGGCCTTCTGTACAAGCTGCGGACCGTAATACACACCGTAGGAACAGGAGACCGGCTTCTGGTCATACATATCCAAAAGTACACACATGTATATGCCGCCGTCTTTCTTTGTACCGTATTTTCCGATTCCCACGCTCAAACGTTCCCCCGGCCTGTCTGCCCACAGCTTTCCCTGAATCAGATTGGGAATGGGAAGAGCGATCTGCCGCTGCCCATAGGTTACCGGTGCGGGAATAAGAGTGCCGCTGGACAGCTCATCATCGTTTTTTTGATATACAAGCTCCTGTGGCAGATCTTCATATTCGTACAGATGCAGAACCTTGTCAATGCCCAGAAGTGTCATATCTCCGGCACCACCTCACAGACAGTGAGACACCCGTCCCTGACGGTAAATCGGACCTCCATACCCGCAAACCCGAATCCGTAGACGCGCTTTGGATCATTTTGATATGCAGGTCTCGGGTCATTTGCCAGAACGCCTCTCAGGGCTGCCCTCTTGCTTTCCGGCACTTTTTCCTCCAGCTCCTCCTGAAACACCACCTCCAGCCTGTCCTCCTTGTGCCTGGAGGCAAATCCGCCTTCCGCTTCCGGGTGGCTGTCAGCGTGGGGAATATACGGCTTGATATCCAGAATGGGGGTCTTGTCCATTAAATCCGCCCCTGTCACATGGAGTACGGGGCCATATTCCGGATGTATTTCAATCTCTTCCAGACGGACACAGGACAGGCCTATGGGGTTCGGGCGGAAGGGGGAACGCGTGGCAAACACGCCTTTTCTCGTATTGCCTCCCAGTCTTGGCGGACGCACCATAGGCGACCAGGTATCCCTGGCTGATTCGGAAAACTCCCAAATAAGCCAGATATGAGAAAATTCCTCCAATCCCCGGAATGCGTCGGGATTTCTGTACTTTGGCTCAAATATAATGGTTCCGGCAAGCTCTTTCACCAGGCCGCTCTGGCGGGGAATGCCGAATTTTGTAGGGAAATCTGTATGGATGCAGGCGATTCTGTTTATCTTCATGCACTTCTCTCCGTTTCTTCCTTTGTCCTGCTGCCTCTTGCCCAACACACTCCGGACCGGCCGCAGGGATAATAGCTCAAATACAGAATACAGCAGTTTGCTTTAACAATCAAGATACCTGCATACGCCATTTTTCTTCCGCCTATGCAGCCCCCAGTCTTACAACGGCATCGTACTGACCGGCCAGACGTTCATCCATATGGTGCGTTATGGTGATAACCGTAAGATTCTTTTTTTCCAGCAGATTTTTTTCGATTTCAAACGCGGTTTCCCGATCAATCGCAGATGTTCCTTCATCCAATATGAGAACCGGTGTTTTTCTGATCAGTGCCCGGGCCACTGCGATCCGCTGTCTCTGGCCGCCGGACAGAAGGTGGCCGTCTTCCCCTACTTTTGTATAAATCCCGTTTTCCAGGCCTGAGAGATAATCCCATATTCCGCTTTCTTTCAGCGCTGCCTGTATCTCCTCCTCCGTGTAATCCTCTCCCAGACAGATATTATCCTTGATATCCGTGTCAAACAGAAATACATTCTGATGGATGACTGCTATACGTCTGTTAATCTCCTGCTGCGTCATCTCTTTGACAGAAATTCCGTCTATGTATATCTGCCCTTCAAAATCTCCGGAATATCCGGTTAGGAGTTTGATCAGCGTGGATTTCCCACATCCGCTCCGGCCTGTGACAGCATATTTCTTACCTGCCTCAAACAGCATGTTTTCATGCTCCAGCACAGGCTGCTTTTCCGTATAGGCAAATGTAAGATCCGAACAGCATATTCCACGCTTCTGCCCCGATATACCGGAATTTTCCGGTCTGTCAATCGTCTCCCCGGCCTCTTCTTCCTCATACTCCATCCATTCCCCCAAATGTTCCATGACCGGCCGAATCCCCTGAATTTTAGGGAAATTCTGCAGAATCATTACTACCGGTATGACAAAGGTTCCGCTTAGCTGTATCAAAGCCAGAAGTGTCCCCATCGTCACCGTTCCCCGCATCATCTGCCAGGCCGCCACAAATACGATCACAATTGTGATAAGAGAAGAGAGGATATCTGAAAAACTCTCGTTTACTGCCATCAGTCTGTCTGACGCAAACTTTTTCTCTGCGGTTTCTTTATTCACCTTCAGGTATCTGCCAAAAATACAACGAAAAGCAGAATATCCCCGTATCACTTCATAACCGTTAAGAAAATCCTTTGCCGCCGCTGTGAACACAGAAAGCTGCTCTGAATAGGCATCCTGCCGCTCCTGGAGCTTTCTCCCCATAAGCGCAGGCACTGCAAACAAAAGTACCAGAAATCCCAGCAGAATAACAGTCACCAGCGGACTCAGATAAAACAGGATTCCCAGCGTAGCCAGAAAAAGCACGATCATCTGGAAACAGAGCAGCAATGGAAGCAGATAGTTTTCCTCTACCAGCTTTACATCATTCACAAGGGCAGACAGGTAATCAGCCGTATTTCTTGATGAAAACCGCACCGGTTTCTGCTTCATCACACCTTTAAAAATCCTGTCCCGCAGATGCCTGGTAACATTCCTGATAAGAATTTTCCCCATGATAGCTTCCAGCAGACTGATGCCCCCTAATGCCGCCAGGTAAACCAGCATCACAGCCAGTACCCTGTAAAATCCCTTCACATCCCCGGCAACAGCCACGTCTATTACCTGCTGCATCAAAATAGAGGCAAACGCCACCAGCAGCGAGGACAGTCCTCCAAACAAAATAGTTCCGCCCAGGAGCAGACGGTCCTTCGTTTTATACAGTTTCATATGGTTCCTTTCGGATATTACATCTTACAGCAATATCATTTCATGTATTTGAAATATATTTCATACACATAAAATATCATACAATTTTATATTTGTCAAATACATTTCACATTTATCAAATACAAAAAAAATAAAACGTCTTACTCCTCCCCTGTTATCTTTTCCCGTCCTTAACCGGCATCCATGACGCCGGCAGCCTGCAGACACACGCCTTTTATGAAATGCAGACCGGCCTGTAACATGGTTCCCGGGAAGGAATAGAAAAAGTGGAGGAGACACTATAAAAGCATCTCCTCCACATTTTTTAAGAATTCCCGTATGGACTCCTCCTGTAAACAATAATATACTTTCCCATCCCGCTTTTCCACTGTGACAAAATCACATATCAGCAGGGAATTCATATGATGTGAAACCGTTGACGGAGACAGGCCCAGGCTCTCAGCCAGCTCCAGGTTGAATTTTTTTGACTTCTTCAGGTCACACAGGATATCCAGCTTGCTCTTATCGCTGAGTGACTTTGCCTGGCGGATAACAATCTCCCTGGCGTCATTTCCGGAGCGCCTTCCCGCGTTCAGATATCCCAGGAGGACTCCCTGATAACCGCGTCCTTCCATAATAATCTGTGCCAGTGGTATCCCCAGAGACATATAGACAAGATGGTCTTTTCCGCAGGATTCCGCGATTTTTGAATATCCGTTCTCTTCCGGGTCAACTTTTTTCTGCATAAGCTTTTCCAGAGGTTTTTTAACGGATTCCCTGGCTTTTTCAAAAGCCGGAAGGTTGCATTTCAGCATATCACTGAGCTGCTGAAGCCGATAGACAGGTTTTCTCAGCCAGCTCAGCACATACCACATCTCTTCGCTCTTGATGCTCAGAGTATCCATAAAGTCAAGAAGCGCCTCGTCCTCTGAAATGTCAGGCAGGTCGTCCTCTGTTTTTATTTCCTGGTTTTTCTCTGTGTCCACAAGATAATACGCCATTTTTCTGCGCAGCTTTACAGGATTAGCCGTTTCGGGGTGATCCACATATTCACGGTTTTCCACAGCAAGCGCAGTGATCCAGAAAAACATGTCATTGGATTTGTCTTTGTAAAAAAATTCTTCCTGCGGTGTCTTCACTTTATATTTCAGAAAGGTCCTGATATATTTTTCAATGACCGTGAAATGCTTCTGATAAAAAATCTCTCCCCCCAGCCCACAGCTTCCAAGTTCCCGGATGACTTCTTCCCTCCATTTATCAGGATTCTCAACGCTGAGCAAAGCAAGGGTTTCATAGATTGGATCCAGTTCCTTTTTCAATATGATACTCATAAAATTCCTCCGCCGTATATTCTATGTACATAGAATATCACAAAATCCATGAAAAAGAAATCCCGGATTCTCATGATCCCAAATAATATTTACCTGTCTGCAGTGCCTATTCGTGTAATTGAAACTGGCTGATGAGACTTTCCAGTACCTGCGCCTGCGTGGATAATTCTTCACTGGCGGCCGCCAGTTCCTCTGATGTTGCGGAATTGTTCTGGACCACATCAGATATCTGGTCCACCTCGGCTGTGATCTGTGAGATGGAATCACTTTGATATTCGGACGCGGAGGCTATCTTATCCACGGCCATGACCACCTGCTTTGTCATTTCTGCTACATCGGACAGGGAATCTGCTGTTGCGTGGGCAGCTTTATCCCCTTTTTCAACAGCCTCCATCGTTTCCTGAATCAATGCAGACGTATTTTTAGAGGATACAGATGTTCTGTCAGCCAGACTGCGTATCTCTTTTGCGACCACACCAAATCCCACTCCGGCTACCCTGCTCTTGCAGCTTCTACAGAAGCATTCAAAGCCAGGATATTCGTCTGAAACGCAATATCCTCTATGGTCTTTATGATCTCACCGATCTGATTGGACTTTTCGCTGATTCCCTTCATTGCCTCGATCATTTCCTGCATCTGCCGGTTGCTCATGGTGACCCGTGTGCCGGCCTGATTCGTCTGCGCACGTGCATCCACTGCGTTTTCCTCTGTAGCTTTTACATGTTTCGATATGTTATTTACAGCCGTTGCCAGTTCTTCCACCGAACTTGCCTGCTCTGACGCTCCCAACGCAAGTGCCTGGGCCCTTGAAGAGATCTGTTCACTGCCGTCCGCAACCAGTTGTGCTGACTGGCTGATCTGCAGAAGGATGCTGCTGAGTTTGTCGCGAAGTCCTCTCATGGATGTCAGGACACGGTAATACTGGCCCCGGTAATATTCTTTTACAGCTGATTTGACCCTGAAGTCTCCCTCTGCCATGGAACCTAGTATACGGCTGATGTCTTCAATGATCGTCTTCTGATAGTCGATCAGATCGCGAATGCTGTAGGTCATCCTCTGCGGTCAACTTCTTGTCAAATCCGTCTCCCCGTGCTTTTCCTTTTTCTGTACATACATCTGCGCGTCCGCCCTTTTATAAGTGTCTTCCAGGGAGGTATCTGTCTTATCGTCATAATAGGCATATCCTGCAGACATCTGAATCTCCGCATCCGCGGGCAGACCCTCCACGCGTCTTCTCCTGCAGGATTTTTCTATCATTTCCAAAATGCGTTCACGGGGGACTTCGTGGAGAATGACTGTAAATTCATCTCCTCCTGTCCGATACAGAGCGGCCCGTTTCGGAAGACAGGATCTGAGTATTCTGCAGCCTGCCTGGATATATGTATCCCCTGCTGTATGGCCAAAGGTATCATTTATATGTTTTAATCCATCCAGATCCACAGAGACAAAGGCAAAACCGCTTTTTACCTTCATGGTCTCCAGGTTATGCATATCCACCTCAAAGGCATTTCTGTTTTTCAGGCCTGTGAGCAGGTCCGTATTGGCCATGTCCTTATAGGCAGGATTGGAAATTCTGCGGAACAGAACCACAGCGATAATGGCTGCGATGATGCAGAAAATGCAGATGATGGCAGGTGCCGCCAGTTTCATATTACTGAAGGTATGATACTGTCCGGAGGCATCGAATTCTATTCCCAGCACACCTACTACTTCATCTTTTTCATGCATGGGAAAATAGGCGATGAAGACATTTCCCCATCTTGTATGGTTAATATCTTTTGGAAGTACAACCTGACCCGCCATGGCCTTTTTCATATCCGGAATACATTCTTTTTCAATCATATCCCCTATGCAGCGGAAATCTCTATTCGTGACCGGCAGCCCATCCACCAGATAGATAAAGGTACCGTCCTCCTTTTCCTTTGCTGTATAGAGATATCTGACGCCTGTAGCTGTTCTCACATTTTCCAGCGTCTTTTTGGCTTCCTGATAAAGATAAGACGTACCGTCAGCCCTGCTGTTCAGCCTCTTAAATGTCTCCACATCCAGTCTGCCGTCCGCATACTCATAGATACTGTTGGCCCTGACACTGAGTGCCCGTATCATGCCGTTATAGGAGAGACGGTAGCTCACTCCAAAGGTAAGCCCGCATGAGATGACCACAATGATGGCAGTCATAAGGAAAACCTGTAAATCTACCCTGTATATTCTCTTAAAAGAGCCGGGTGCCGTATTATTTTTCTTCATCTTCCACCTCACTGCAGGATACGTTTTCCACCATTCCCACCGCCTTCACCGTCCTGCCTTCCTTATCCCTGATCGCAGTGAGTGTAATGCGGTTGAGTACCGTACTTCCATCCCCCATTTTTGCCCTGACCACACAGGATGCCTTGTCCTCCCCCCGGTAAATGGCGCGGTATATTTCGCGAAAAGTCTCCTCATATCCCTCACACACGGTGCCCTGTTCAATAAATCCCTCCGGGGCATTGGCAACCGTGGCGTCCAGGCCGAAGGCTTTCTGCGCATATTCCGAATAATATGCAGTCCGCGTCTCCGTATCCAGTTCAAAGATCACCGTGTTGGTGGCCTCCATAGCCAGACGGAAACGTTCCTCACTGATGCGGAGGTTCTCAATGCTGTTCATACGGACTGTCTCATCGGAGAGAGCCGCATAAAAGATATCGTTTCCGAATTGGGAAGTCAGGCAGAAAAAACGGATTCGGAGCCATAGAACCGTATTTCCTCTTCTCTTTCTCACAAATACCTCAGCGCCTTCCTTCTCTTTGCTCTCTTTTGCCCTGGAAAGCGCATCTGTCATTTTCTCCCTGTCCTCAGGCAGAATGTCCCGCATCACATCCACATGGCCGCTCTTATTCATCCAGTATTCATCCATCAGCCGGTAATACTCCCCGTTGGCCCTCAGGACGCAGAGCCTGGTCCCGTCATAGCTGTACTGAGCCACAGCACCTGTGATATTGCCAAGAAGCCGGTCTGTCAGGGTGTCCTTGTGGAACAAGTCAGTCAAATCCAGAAAATGACCGCTTCCCACCTTCTTTCTGCCTCCGTCGGCAAAATCCACTTTGCCCGGTGTCAGAAGCAGATGTTCAAATTCTTCCGTGTTCATGGGACGGTAATAGTAAAAGCCCTGTCCGTAGACACAGCCCACACTGCGCAGTGTTTTCACATGCTGTTCCCTGTTGACGCCCTCGGCGATCACCGGAAGATTCAGCCACTTGCTCATATGTAAGATGGCATCCAGGATTCCCAGACTTTTCAGCCCCTCCCCTTCCATAAAACGCATGTCCATTTTCAAAATGTCGATATTGGTGCTGCTCAGCATATTCAGGGAAGAATAGCCGTTTCCGAAATCGTCCATTAAAATCGTGAATCCGCTTTTTTTCAGCCGCTCCGTCTCCTTTATGATCCGCTCCGGCTGACCTGCGTATACACTCTCCGTGATTTCCAGTTCGATCAAACCTGTGGGAATCTGATACCGCTCCATCAAGTCTGTCAGCACGGAACACACATCCATATTAAAAATGTCCATGCGCGACAGATTGACCGATACCGGCACACACGCTCTGCCCCGGTCAAGCCACCGGCGGACCCAGGCTGCTGTCTCCTCCCAGACATACAGGTCCAGCTTTTCTATGAAATGGTTTTTCTCAAACAATGGTACAAACTCACCTGGCAGCAGCAGACCTTTTTCCGGGTGCTGCCAGCGCACCAGAACTTCTGCTCCCACCACTTTTCCGGTCTCCATATTGCATTTTGGCTGCATATAGATTTTAAATTCCTTGTTTTGTATCCCGGCTGCCATGCTGTTTGTGATTTCCTGCTCTCTCAGCAGATTTTCCCGCATTCCCTCCCGGTACACAGCCACATGGTGGTCATTTCCTTTGATAGAATTCAAAGCCATCAGGGCCCTGTCGCACATACTCCCCGCTGCCGGCTCCTCTGCGTCCATCCGATAGACGCCAACCGCGGGAACCGCCTGGGAGTTCAGGGGCTTATCGCTGAAGATCCGAAGTATCCGCTCCACCGTGACCTCTTCCTCGTATGCGGGAATACAGAGTGCAAAGACATCATCCCTCAGATTCCCCGCAATATGTGTTTCCTCACGGACCAGGCATTTTAACTGTTCTGCCACGTACTTTAAAAGCAGGTCGCCCTGCTCTCTGCCGTATAATTCATTTATCAGTTTAAACCGCTCAATGTCTATACAGATGATCTCAAAACGTGTCTGAGGAGTCTGCCGTATAGTCCTTTCGGCTGACGCACAGAAAGCTTCCCTGTTGTACAGATTTGTGACCGGGTCATATTCTCTGAGATGGATGACACTTTCCCTTAACTTTCTGTTCTCCTCCAGGAGTTCTCTATATTTACAATCTTCCAGCATTACCAATCCTCAATGATTCTTTCCCAATATTCGTAATTTTAATATAGTTTCATTTTATCACTGCTATGGGGAAAATGCTATATAATTATCACCCTGACGGCAATGACCGGGGAAAATAAAAGGCGGGCAGCATATGCGGATATGCCTGCCCGTCCTTTTATATATCTCCTTTCGCCTCTTTCTTAGCGCACTCTCCCTGCCCTGCCGTAAATAAATTTATGTATGTTTTTATCCACAGCAAGAGGGTTCAGTTTCAGAACCTGTTCCCTGATTCTCTCCTCCGCTTCTTTAACATCAACGGATGTCGCCAGTTTTAAGACCTCGCTGTCCCAGAAGTCCTCCGTTCTGCAAAAAGCAGTGGAATCCCAGCCGTAAGGCTTTCCTTCCGCGCTGAGCTTATGTCTTTTCCCACAGATCGTCAGGAAGAAATTCATCTGAAGCTCCACCAGCGCCCGGTCAAACCGTGATTTGTCTTCTTTTCCAAACCCGGCTGACTTCTTCAGTTCATGCAGCGGCATCACACCTTGTTCTTCTATGCAGGAATAAATGCGTTTTGCCTCATTGCTGATCCTGCCCTCCAGATACATATCCATAAAATCCATGCCTCCTCTGCGGCAGGCGAAAAAACAGGGATACCATTGTCTCGTGATATATCCGCTTTTTTTGAAAAAACACTTTGCATAGGCTATGTCATCTCTCTCATCCAGGACCCGCATGCGCCACTCCCATGGATCTGTCTCCCGGTCTCCTGTGTGCCATCTGACCGGCGTCTCATAGGGCGGTTCCTTGTCCCACTCCCAGTTTATGATGGAATAAATCCCCTCTGAACTGCCGCCGCCCATAGAAAAACCGGCTTCCAGCAGAACCTCCGTAAAATCTTCATAACTCCTTATATTTTTCATGTTTTACTCCATATTCTGCACTGTTCGATACGCTGCCCGTTGTCTCCTTCCTCCTCTGCATAGGAAAAACTCTTCAGCAGTTCGCAGGAAAATTCCCCGCATGCGCCGCAGTGCTCCAGTTTTTTCCCCTCTGCACATCCCTTGACGGGACAGGCACCCCAAAACGGGTTTTCAATGGCAGTGCATCCGCTGCACTCCTGTTTCAAATAAAACCTGCATTCCTTACACAGTAATCCGCATCTTGACTCTATCATCTTTCTTTTCCTTTCTGCTGTTAAGATACCTGTATTCTACAACAGGAAACATGACAACTGTGTGTCATCATCCGAAAGGAACTCCTATTTCCCCATAGAGAGTTTCCAATGCCTTGTCAGCATCGCACAGAATATCCGGGGTCACCAGTTTATCTTCTGTCTTCTCATCCGCTCTCATGAACTTCTTTGTTGAGATCTGGACATAGAGTTTTGAATTCGGCAGCTGGAAAATGGCGATCTCCCCATAACCGGAGGGAGCATTTCCGGGCGGCTGGCCTATGATCCTGCCCAGATGATTGTCTTTTATAAATTCTGAAAACAGCATGGCAGAGCTGAACGTATCCGCAGATGTAAGTACAAATACCTCTCCGTCAAATACCAGGTCGCTGTGTATGTCATTTTGGCAGACACCGTCTCCTCCGCCGACGGTAAACGGCCCCCGTCTCCAGCTATGCGTTCCTGTCTTATATGTGTCAACATCGAGATAGCGTATGAACTCATTTGCCACCATGGAATTTCCTCCGCCGTTTTCCCTTAAGTCCACCGCCACATTTCGGATATTTTCAGCTTTTACCTCCGTAAACATTTCCTGAAGGCATGTTCTGTATTCCTCGCTGTTCTTACATTCATTTAAGGTGAGGATGGCAAGACTTCCGGGGACATCAATACGATAGGAGACAAAAGGTTTTCCATCTGCGCCCTGATCTGAAACATCAGCCGCCTCGTATTCCTCGTATGGGATAAAATCTGCCGTTCCGTATACCGCTTCCTTCTCTTCGCCTGTATCATTCCGGAAGGTATAACGCACTTGGTCCGAATCTATATCCAGAAATTCCAGACCTTCCAACGTGATAAGGTCTGTGGCCATACGGCTTAATGCCCTGCTTTCTGTTTCATAACAGTACAAGTCTTCTTTTTCTCTGAATAATTCCTTCAGCCCAATGCCGTTTACCGCAGTTATCTGATATCCATCTTTCTCTTTTTGATGCATATCCTTCAGGTAGTGCCTCATTTTCTGTGTTACGCCGCCTGAAGTATGCGCGTCACCCAATACGGAAACGATATTCTGTACTTTCCGGTACAGCATGATTCCCGTGATCGTTTCCTCATCTTTCAGTTCCTGCACTGCCTTTTCACAGGCCTGCTGCACATCCTCCGGGACCCCGTCTATGAACATGGGATGGTCTTTTTTCAGATAATGCATAAGATAGTCTATATCTTTTTCGGCTTCCCTGTAACTGAGTGTCTGTCCCAGGATATCCACGTATTCCATCTCTGTGTTCATATAAGTGTTCCAGTACGGATTGCAGTACACACCCTGAATCGTAACGACGGCAAACAGCACAGTGTAAACTGTCACTAAAATTTTTGAAAGTATCCCGCCGCCGCTTTTCAGGAAAAACAATACCGCTGCCCCGATCATGAGTCCTGTCAGAAGAGCCATCATATATTCCGGTATGTGGGGAAAGTATGAATCTACTTTTAAAAGTACCGGTCCCAGCAGACAGAGCGCTGCACTGATCAACAGATATTTCTTTTTCATATACCCTCCATTAAGTAAATCGGATTTCCGTGTAAGATCATATAATAACACTATACCATACGAAAGTGTACCTGTCTATTTTTTACCGGATAAGCGGAAATTAAGCCCTCCCGGGTATGACCGGAAGGGCTCTTGAAACTGCCTGATATGTTAGACTAGAATACTGAAAAATTGATCATATCCGCCAGACTTTGAAGCTGTTCTTTTGACAAGGATACAGGTCCTTCGGCGGGTTCGTTTGTAAGGGTGTTGATATAATTTCCTTCTGTGTCCATATCAACATTTTCCTCCCGGACTTCCGACATATTGACCAGCACAAAATTTTGTGTTCCGTTATAAAAAATATAACTGTGTTTTGTTATATTGTTGATCATAAGCTCCACATCATCCCCATTGCTGTTGGTATACTCCCATTCCTCATAATCGGACAATTCCCCCATATTCAGAACAAGATCTCCAAATACTCCGTTTCTGTTTACAGACATGCCCCCTACATACCGATAGTCTGGCTGGTCCTCTTCCAATTTCACTATAATGTCTCCGTTAAAGTTTCCTTCCGGAAATGTTCTTGCATAATCCCAGATGAAATGTTCTTTATCCAGCAAAAAGTCATTGATGCCAACTTTACTTATAATCTCGTCATATCCTTCTATCGTCTCCGGCTCGCTTAACAGCTTCAGATTATATTTTCCGGTTATCTCATCAATCTTATCGGCTGTTCTTTGACTGAGTGCATTGTATGCACTGTATTTTTCCAGTTCCTGCGGCAGTCCGTTTTTGCTGACCTCCGCTATGGCCTGTAATTCTTCTTCTGAATTCATGTTTTCCAGGAAATAGCTGCTCCACTCCTGCGCTGCTTTATATTCATTGCTCCCGGCAAGGGCATGGGCTGCCATATTTACAGCTTCTTTTTCTTTGCCTGTCTGTTCTTCGCCCTCTGCATTTTCATAGACATATTCTTTTTCCGCCACAGGATGTATCTCATCATCCACCAGAATACTTTTCAGTCCGAAAAAATCAGATGCGCTGGCTGTGAGAGCCAGTCCTGCCAGCATTACGACTGCCGCAGCTAATAGGATCAGCTTTTTCTTACCCATATGTTTTCTCCCCCCGTTCTTTCCTGCTGTGTAGTTTCCCTTGTTTACTCTGTCCAGCAATTCCCTCTGTCGTGCTTCAAATGTATCGGAAAATTTGTGCTCCCCACTGTTTTCTTCCATATGCTCCATCTCCCATGCCTGTCCCAGCAGATATAATACGGATTCTACGCTGTCATCCCGGTCTGTTTTTTTCTTCCGGTCATCCTTCATCCATTTCACCTCCCAATGCCTTTCTCACCTTTTCCTTCGCGCGGCGCAGCCTGGAATAGACGTTTTCCTCACTCAGATTCAGGCGCAGCGCTATTTCATGAACGGGCATTCCTTCAAAATACCTCATACACACCACTTCCCAATACTGTGCGGGCAGGATTTTCCTGATCTCCCGTATCAGCTCCCTGTACTGCAGGCTTTTCATATAGGATTCTATGGGCCTGTACGCATCTGTCAGCCACTCCTGCTCCTCCACAGATATATTGCCCTGTTCCCGTCTGTTCTTCCTGTATATGTCTATGGCTGCATTTTTTACAAACCTTGTCAGCAGGGTCTTTATCTTCCGTTCCTCCATTTCCCTGCATTTTCCCAAATATGGTATGAACTTTTCACAGGCATCCCCCACAGCGTCCTCCGCCTGGTATTGGTCGTGCAGGATAGAGAAGGCCACGGCATACATGCCGTTTCTGTATTTCATAAATATGTATTCCAGAAGTTCAGCGTCTGACTGCTTTTCTCTTTTGTTTTCCACCCCATGTCCTCCCTTCTGTTTTTGCTTCAGAATGATCACTCTTAATAATAATAACGTATGGGAAGAGAAAAGTTGGTCACTTTTACAAAATTTTTATTCTATTTTAAAAACTAAGTTTATACTGCGGGATATTAATATTTTCACTTATCCATCCCAAGCTGACCGGCAGACCATCCTTTATTTCCATAGAAAAAGACTGCCGCCTTTACGATCATTCAATCGTCAAAGCGGCAGCCAAACGCACACACACCCTCCCCCAAGGGCTTCCGAATTTCCCAGCTCCAGTCTTCCCCCATGCTCTCCTATAATTCTGTCTGCAATGAACAGTCCCAGCCCCGAATGCTTTCCCCCGCTTCTGGCGCTGCTGCCGGTATAGAATTCTTCTTTCCCTTTCTGCAGCGCTTCTTTTGTAAAACCCGGCCCGCTGTCCTCCACTGTAATACGCAATCCCTCCTCACAGACCTCTGCGCGCAGGGAAACCCTGCCTCCGCATCCGGCATATTCAGCGCTGTTAGCGAGAATATTCAACAGTGCCCGTTCAAGCCGCTGCCTGTCTGCCCGAATGGTTCCCTCCGGCACTGCCGCCTCCCATATAAGAACTGCCTGTTTTTCTGATGTCAGACCCTGTGCCTTTTTCCTGATATCTTCCAGGAAGGCATCGGCCCGGACGGCCGTTTTTTGGGGCATCTCCATATCTCCGCCCCTGGTCATATCCAAAAGCTGCTCCACATAATCCTGCATCTGGCGGACGCTGACCTCAATGGCCTCCACACAGGTGCGGTCATCCCCCTGGAGATTCCCCTCCAGAAGCAGTTCGTTATATCCTCTCACGATCGTGATGGGGGTTTTCAAGTCATGGGCAAGGGCTGATATCCGCTCCTGTCTTGCCTTCTCCATTTTCCACTGGCTTTTCAGTGACTTTTTCAGGGCATCCTTCATTCGGTCCAGAGCCTCTCCAATACGGTCGATCTCCCGGACTCCGCAGTCTGGTACCTGAAATTCCAGATCTTCCTGCTCTATTTTTTCTATGGCGTATTGGATTCCGTTCATCTTATTCTCAAGCATTTTTCCGAAACGCACTGCCATGAACATCAGATACGCCAGAATTTCCAATAATATGATCCCATATATCATCTCCTCCGCTGCGGGCAGATATTTCCGCAGTTTCGGATTCGTAAACTGGGCCTTCATAGTATAGCGCAGCACCAGGACTTCGCCGTCACGCTCTACCACACGATAAAAATCACGGCCCAATCCTGTGTATCCCCTGTGACTTACCTCCCAGGCTTTCTCAGCATCTTTTTGGGGTATGGTCCCCTCTTTCCACTGTCCATTTTCCGTAAAAAGGGCATACGCCATAAGCGGCGGAATATCCTCTGCCCGAATCTTCTCCGCGTTTTTCAGATTTTCCTTCTCCTGCTCATACTCC
The DNA here is from genome assembly GCF_040095955.1 of Blautia caccae. NCBI lineage: Bacteria > Bacillati > Bacillota > Clostridia > Lachnospirales > Lachnospiraceae > Blautia > Blautia caccae. Next base: position 278,546 of record NZ_JBBMFP010000001.1, read on the forward strand.
GTATCCCCATGATTTGCCGGGTAAATAAGACCTCTCTGCATAGCCAGTGACATCATTACAAACCCAATGACAGCCAGAAGAACAGAGCCTGCCAGCCAGCTTATGAGATATTTGATAAAAAGCCCTTTTAAACTTCTTTCTCTTTCCATGTGTATCCAATCCCCCATACGGTCTGTATGGGTATCTTTCCGAAATCTTCTGCCTTCTGCCTGATATTTTTCACATGCATGGCGATCACTGAGCTGTCGCCCTCCGCGTCGTATCCAAACACACCCTCATATATCTGTTCCTTTGACAAGGTCTGTCCGTGATGCAATGCCAGGTATTCGCAGATCGCATATTCCCCTTTTGTAAGGGGCAGCACCTGCCCATCCTTTTCCATCTGTTTCGCTCCCAGATAAAAACGGAACCCGGACACTTCCACAGCATTCTTTTTTTCTCTCTGCTCTCTTCTCAGGTGCGCGTTCACCCTGGCGCGGATTTCCTCTGCCCCGAAAGGTTTTTTCAGATAGTCATCCCCGCCCAGGCCCAGCCCCAGAAGAACATCCGCCTCCCCGCTTTTGGCAGTCAGAAAAACAATGGGGCAGTCTGCCAGATCCCGGATTTCCCTGCACAGCGAAAAGCCGTCTATGCCGGGCATCATAACGTCCAGAAGTATTAAAGAATAATCTGATAATGAAAGCTTTCTGACCTCAAGAGGGTCGTTCACAGCCGTAACACGGTGTCCGTCCCTCTCCAGTATCTTCCGAATCAATTGAAGCAGCAGAATATCATCATCCACAGCCAAAATGGATGCCATATTTACGCCTCCTCCCTGCGTCCTTCAAATCTCTGAAACCAGACAAATGATATGACCAAGAATAACACAGATACCGTCAGATAGCAAATTCCCCCAAGGCGCATCTGGCCCCATAATCTCCGGTCAGCCCCTTGTCTCAGGGCAATCAGCAGGGTGGAAAACCGCATTCCGTAAGAAGGCCACCACACATACCAGATACCGTCTCCAAGGCCGGTGAGCATCACTGCGGAGATGACAGACTCTGCTACGCCTACACCAATCGTCACCCCTTCACCAAACCGAAGGCCTAAGAACAGATGCATGACATAGACCGGCAGATTGGATGCCCAGAGTACCAAAACCAAAAGGAAAAGAACTCCTAACCCCACTCCTTTTTCCCCTTTTAAAACAAGTGCAGCTCCAAAACCAAACATCGCAATCCCCACCGCAAGAAGACCCGGCAGATATAAAAGCATCAGTTCCGCCGCCAGGGCTTTTGTGCGGCCGGGTACTGCCAGCAGGTTCTGCATTTTTCCCGCTTTTGCCTCCCGTTCCGTGAGCATTGCCGTTACGATTCCGGCTATAGCAGGGTAAGCCATTGCCAGAAGTGTCACATACGTTGTCAAATGCTCCCAGACGCCTGCCTGCCGAAGCCCCATATATGCCAGATATAAAAAGATTCCCGCCAGCGGAATCAGAATATGGACAGGGAAAAAGAGCGAGTGCCGCATTCTGTATCCTTTACTTTTTATAAACCTGTAAAATTCTGTCATTTCACACTGCCTCCCGTCTCATCCACCATTTTATGCTCCCAAATGCGGCTGCTGCCAGCAAAATGATTACCATACCCATCCCCGGAATGAACACAGACGCGCTCAAAAGAGTGTCCCCCTGTTCCAGCAGAAGCCCGTTCGGACGGATTTGCAGTATCGGGCACATCAGCCGGTCTGCAATGGAGAAGGGAAAAAGGAAGAAGGAACCTTTTTCCACCACGGAAAAGCTGAAAAAAGCAGCCAGAAGCCCCAGCATGACAGTGGGAATCATCCCCAGCTTAGCGGACAACATCAGATAAAGGGGAATCTGCCATAAACTTACCGCCCACACAACCAGCATCCCCGCTCCGCCTGCAACAGCCGGAACAGAGGAAATAAAAACTATTCCCAGCAAGCTCATCAGTGCCCAGAAAATCACCTGGGAAAACAGCAGCCGCAGGGCCACTGCCGCACATTTCGCTGCCCACTGCCCGGCACCGAACACCGGGGAGGCCAGCATGGTCTGGTAGTGGAGCCTGATTTCACAGCGCATGTTCATGGCACATATAAGAGGCACCAGACAAGGATAAAATGTCCCATACCATATGTTATAGGTAAACTGCTGCGCATAAAGCCCCACCTGGCTTATGAGGTATCCCAGCACTACCGCAGCCACCGGCACCAGCCAGGTCATTTTTCCCATTGCGGAGTGCCGCATTTTCAGTAATTCTGCCTGAATCATCCGCTTCATCTCAATCCCTCCCGTTCCTTCTCACCACATCCATAAACAGCTCTTCCAGATCTTCTTCCCGGGCGACATCCCCCTCATATCCCAGCACACCGCCTGCTATGATACCGATGCGGTCTGCAGTCTGCTGCACTTCACTCAGGATATGGCTGGAGAGGATCACCGTTATCCCCTGCTCGGGGAACCACCGGATCAGGTTTCTGAGTTCCTGGATTCCGATGGGGTCCAGTCCGTTGGTGGGTTCATCCAGGATCAGAAGCCTGGGATTTCCCAGGAGCGCTGCGGCAATCCCCAGACGCTGTTTCATTCCATAGGAAAACTGTCCGGCTTTCTTTTTTCCCGTGTTTTTCAAATCCACCGTATCCAGGACCTGACGGATCCTCTCGTCCGGAAGTCCCAGCTGCAGAGTATGTACCCTCAGGTTTTCCTCTGCTGTGAGATTTTCATAAATAGGAGGATTTTCGATCAATGCGCCGATCTGGTTTAAATCTTTTCTGCACCACTCATGATCTCCAAAATAAATTTTTCCTCCTGTTGGTCTCAGCATTCCTGTGATCATTTTCAGCATCGTGGATTTTCCTGCGCCGTTTGGACCGAGAAGGCCGTAGATGCATCCCTCCTCTATGGCAAGGGAAACTTTGTTCACCGCCTTGTGCCCCTTGAATGATTTACTCAGATTCTCTGTTCTCAAAATATATTCTTTCATGTGCTTCCATCCTTTCTATTGAAAAATCGCCTGCAGATATCTGTTTGTTTTCAGGCGTTTTCTTATATTCAGGATAGAATGTAATTTTAAATTTTCTATAAATACACATAAAAAATCCGGGGTTTTTCTATTTATTCACCTGATGATGCTTAAAGGCATATCCCGATGCAAGGATAAATCCTGCAATACAGAGCACATCCACCACAAACAGCATGGCCGGCAGACCGATCACCCTTCCGGGTACGTTATATGCCAGATAATCTGTAAAACGAAATTCTGTTATTTTAGACGGCAGCAGTGCCAGAACATGCTTCCAGAGATATCCCCCTGAGCTTTCATAGAGAAAGCTTGGTATCAGGACCAGCAGAAAATCAGTGATAATGACACCATAGCTGTTCTTAAAAACAGCAGAGAGCAGCAGAGTAACAGCAGTCATGCACAGCACGGCCCCATAGCCCAGCAGCACAACCAGCAGTACAGCCTGCCACATGGTCAGGGAATAGCTGATTGGATTTGCAGTGTCATACGCCTGTATGGGCAAGTTTCCTCCCTGAGGGCCGAATATCATCAGGTAAATGCCTGCATAAGCCAGTACGATTCCCCAGTATACTGCCGTTGCATAGAGAACTGCGGAGAGTATTTTTGCCCTTACCAGCCTGTTTTTCCCATAGCGCATGGTAAGCAGCAGGGAATCTGCGCCGGTCTGGTATTCCCCTGCAAAAAGCGGGGCGATTCCAACACAGATAAGCGGCATGATCAGTATGATCCAGCCGGCGGAATTTATCATGCTTTTCCAGAATTGAAAGTTACCCAGCTTTAAATCTTTGACCTCCGCATCCTTTTCCAGCCAGTAATCTTTCTGGTTTTCCTTTATCATGCCCGTCTTTACAAAGCCATCCAGTTCTATGGCAAGCTGCTCACTCCGGCTCTTGTAGAAGTCTTTTCCCATGTTCCTCTGAAATACTTCTTTCATGTTCAATTCTCTGCTGCTGCCCTGATAATTTGTCATCAGAAGAGAAAAAAAATCCCGGTTTCTTCTGTAAAGTGTCCCGTACAGCTCCTCATTCAGAAAATCGGTCTCCTCCTTACGGGAATTCGTCTGGGGATCCTCCGTGCAGTCCAGATACTTCTGCATAAACTGCTCCACATTTTCCTGGGTAACCTGCACGGTGGGCAGCTCTTTCAGGGTCTTCACTGCCTCCATTCCGGAAACACTGTTTCCCTTTTCATCTACTGCATAGGTCTGCACAATAACAGAATAGACGCAAAACAGCAGGAACAGGCAGCAGCCCAGTACGGTAAGCTGGTTCAGTCTGCTTCCCCATATTTTTTTCCATTCATATCTCACCAGACGCTTCATCTACCATCTCCTCCTCTCATCCACCTCATCGTAAAATACACTCAGGTACAGATCCTCCAGATTCGGTTCTGCCCTCACTGCTGCTTCCATTGGCTTTGTCGGACTGACAGCGCGCAGGCGGATTTGTTTCCCCTGGTGATGAGAATTTACCACACAGATACTGGGGTCCAGATTTTCCAGTTCCCTCTCCGTGGTCTCGCACTCCCATACCTCTCCGCTGATGGTCTCCGTCAGTTCCGTCACGGTACCGTTCATGATAAATCTGCCTTTTTTCATAATCAGGATCTTATCCGCTATATATTCCACGTCCGAAACGATATGCGTAGACAAAATAACGATCCGGTCCTTTGAAAGACCGGAGATCATATTCCTGAAATATGCCCTTTCCTTAGGGTCCAGTCCCGCGGTGGGCTCATCCAGGATCAGTATCCTGGGATCATTGAGAAGGGCCTGCGCAATACCAAGCCTCTGCTTCATACCGCCGGAAAATGTACGGATTTTCCTGTCCGCATCCCCGGAAAGATGGGTCAGCTCCAGAAGTTCTTTTGTCCTTTTCTTTGCATAGGACGGCAAAAGTCCCTTCACTGCTGCAATATAGAGCATAAAATCCCGGGCCGTAAAACTGGGGGAATAACCAAATTCCTGGGGAAGGTACCCCAGTAAATCCCGGTAGTCCTCCCCCATCTCTATATTATTGCGCCCATCCAGCCTGACTTCCCCGGATGTAGGTGTCACAATGCCGCACAGCATCTGCATAAGTGTTGTCTTACCCGCACCGTTGGCTCCCAGAAAGCCGTATATGCCTTCCTCCAGCTCCATATTCACCCTGTCCACTGCAATTTTATTTTTAAACTGTTTTGTCAGCCGTTCCATAGTTAATTTCATGATAATTTCCTCCCATATATTTCAAAAGCCTGTTGATTTCCCGTATTGTGACCGCCATACCCAGAGCTGCTGTGATACCCCAGGCAAAAACCCGGTCTGTCTCATAGACCGGAATGGAAGTTGACCGCAGCATATTTATTACAACAACCAGGAAGCCTCCCCATGCCGTGCAGTACCAAAGCGCATTTTCATCCCTGCACCGTCCCAGCACTGCCATGCATCCTGCGCACATAACACTGAAAGGCGCCGCAAAATATAAAATGGCCTGCAAAAAAAGTCCCGCTGTTACACCGCTTGCGAGAACGGCGCCTGCCAGGCACACTGCCCCGTCCAGACCGCCGAAGAGCAGCAGGCGCACCAGGAGCTGTTCCCTCAAAGAATATCTGGCTGTCTGCAGGATTTCCCGCATGCCGGGCCTGCAGATATGGCACAGTTCATTGACATTTACCAGACATAATATGGGGGCTGTCACGGATATGAGCGGCCAGGCACTGCTGTCAAACCGCAGTTCTGTCTCCAGGATTCCCAGAAGCAGAAGCCCTGTGAGAAGCAGTTTCAGTGCCCAGACTCTTTTACTGATAAAGTGAACCTGTCCTGCAAAAAATTCCGCTTTTGTCACGCGCTTCCTCTCCGGGTGAAGGTCTGCTTCTTTGGCAGCCGAGAGCGTCCGCAAAAAGGCATCCTCCTCATAGTCCGGTATGGGTATCTCCCTGATTTTCTTACTCAGTTTTCTGTCCTTCATGTCTTCACTCCTCCCACCTGGTTTTAATATATTTTTCTGCCAGCTTCAGCCTGTAACGGACTGTGGATACAGGCATAGAGACAATCCCGGCGATTTCAGACAGCCGCAGATTCTGATAATAGCGAAGAAGTATCAGCTCTTTCTCCGGTTCCGGAAGTCCGCGGATGATTTCCTGCAGCGTAAGCCTGTCACTGATATTCTCAGTTCCGGAAGAAAAACCGCCTGCAGTCTGCTGCATATCTTCCTCCTCCAAAAGGACTTCCTTTCTCTTTTTGTAATGGTCTTTTATCAGATTGCCGGCTGTCACATAGAGATAATTTTTCAGCTTCCCGGTATGCTCATAGCTGTCCAGATTCTGCAGAAACCGCAGAAAGACATCCTGGGTCAAGTCCTGAGCCGTCTGCCTGTCCTCCACGCGGCAGTAACAGTACGCATAGATATCCCGGTAATATTCTTTTATGAGGATTTCCAAGGAATCCTGCCGGCCGCTTCGGATGTTCTTCAGAATTTTCTTTTCGGACATGGGATTTTCCTTTCTGCTGTATGGTATCTATAGTATATAACGATTGAAAGACAGAAAAAAACAAATCATTTTAAAAATATCGGGAACGGATGGGCCGAACAGAAAAGGCGCAGACCTGCTGAACCGTTATTTTATTTTAATTTTATATTTTATATATTTATATTTTGCAAAATTATATAATTTTAACGCTTTAAGTAATTGTAAATTTGCTTTATATCCGTTATAATATACACACAGACAGATTGCTTTCGTGTCATATTTTCCGGGAGGATACCATATGGCAAGGAAGAAATTTGAACAGTTAAATTTACAGGATGCATTTTTGTTTTCTGCTGCACTGGAAGATCCGGAGACATGCCGGCTGATATTGGAATTGTTTTTAGGATATCCGATTAACAATATAACCGTACATGCGGAACACAGCATTCTGCTCACCTCTGATTTCAAAAGCGTCCGGCTGGATATCTATGCCAGCGACAAGATAAAGGTGGGGTATAACCTGGTGGCACTTGGAGACGAGACACAGAAAATCTTTTTCAGCACAAAAGGGAACAATCCTGAAGATATCTCAGAAGAATTGGCTGCATTTCTGGAGTATGTAGAGAACAGCACAGATCAATGTGCAGCGAAGACTCAAAGTGAAACTGTTCATAAAATCCATAATAAGATCAAAGAATTGAAAAAGAATCGGGAAATGGGGGTAAAGTATATGTTGTTAGATGAGCTGATCAAAAGTGCCGAGAAAGAAGCTGCTGCTGAAAGCCTTGCCAAAGGCCTTGCTGAAGGAAAGATCAAAGAACAGAGCCGTTACAGCCGGTTAATTCTCCTTCTGGCAGATGATGGAAAGAACGATCAGATCGTAAAAGCCGCTTCTGACGTACATCTGCTGGAATCTCTGTATCAGGAATACGGATTATAATCTTATATTTACCGTCTCTCCATGCAATTTTCTGCCCTTTGGGGCTCTGTTATTTTCAAATCATATAAGGCGGATGCGAACCATCCGCCTGTCTGAATATTTCTATCATTAAATTCCACAAAATCAAAAAAATATGATGCGAAACTCTGTCTGTCATATTATCACCCGACAAAGCCATAGGAACGTAGATTTCTCCGAAGACACGCATGATTCCAGATGGAACGTATAACTGTCAGGACGGAACATAAAATCCGCTGCGCACTTTTCGGCGCAGCGGATTCAAATAGTTTCAGCCTTCAATAGCAATATATTCCTGCTGTTCCACAGCTTTGGCATCCTTTTTCGGAATAGCCAATTTCAAAATTCCATCCTCGAATTTTGCATGAATATCCTGCTCTGTCACATCCTCACCCACATAGAAGCTTCTGCTCATGCTTCCTGAATACCGCTCACGACGGATATATCTGCCATTTTCATCTTTCTCTTCCTTGTCTGAAGTTCTCGCGGCCCGGATGGTCAGGTAACCATTCTTTAACTGGGCATTTATATCCTCTTTCCTGAATCCGGGAAGTTCCATGTCCACCTCATAGCCATTTTCTGTTTCCCGCACATCTGTGCTCATGCCATAACTGCCGCCATTTTCAAAAAGAGAATTGTTCTTTCCAAAAAGACCCCTTCCGAACGGGAAATCCATCCAGTCATCAAATAAATTTTCTCCAAAAATACTGGGCATCAACATAAGTCATTTCTCCTTTCTTTCTATGACAAATTATTTTATTACTTCTTCAGAGAATCCCTGTTGTTATGAACCAGGAAATAAATTGTTACTGTTCACTGCGTGCCCAGCAACACGCTTGGCGATGCACAGATATGGAGCATTCTGCTCCATATCGTGCCGGCTGCCTCGGGATTTTCATGCCTTCGGCCTGAAAACACCTCGCGGGACAATGACATGTGAACAATATCAATAAATTTTCTTTTGTTCTAGTTGTAATATAACACTTATATATCATATTGTCAAGCACACGATTTAGAATTCACATTATTTTCACATTTTGAAGGACAGCATATAGAACCATTTTACCGGCACTGCCCAATGAAAAACCGGCCCTTCCACATGGTATACTGCCATATGAAAAAGCCGGTTTGCTGTCAGTCGTTAATTATATATTATTTTCCCAGAAGTTCTCTCTCGATCCTCTCTCTTGCCTCCGGTGCCTGTTTATCCATTTTCTCAGGAAAACCGAACATGGAGACGCAGGCGATATTGTCACCGCCCACTTTCGGGGCATTTTCTTTCAGTTGTTTATTTGCAAAATCCATATCACGCAGAGTTTCAAAGATGCCGTCAAAATCCACATCTCCTTCCCCCATTGCCAGGTGCTGATGAATGGTCACATCTGCTTTTCCCCGGCCGTTCAGCCACGGCGGATTGGCGATGTAACGGCAGTCCAGTGTCTGATTAAAGGTATCTGCAAACAGTACATGGGTCAGTTCATCTCCCGCATATCTCAGCATGGAACGCACATCCCCTTTGCCCTCGTCATAGAAGAAGCCGTGAGGGGAAGAATATACATATCCCAGATTTTTGGAACGGAAGGATTTTACCAGGTCACAGGTCTCATTGTTCAGCTCGCAGAAATCATAGGGATGGGACTGGATTTCCACACGGATGCCTTCCTTCTCTATAATAGGAAGCAGTTCCTCCATGGATCTGAACCACATGCCATTGCAGATTTCCTGCTGGTTCGGGTCACCGGACAGCTCTGTGTTGATAACCTGGACACCCATGTCCACTGCAATCTCAATCATACGTTTCCAGTTGGCAACCGCGAACTGTCTCTGCTCTTCCGTGGGGCCTGACCAGCGGTATACAACGATGAAAGATGAGATCTCCACGCCTGTCTCCTTCAGAGCCTGCCTGTATTCCTGTTCGCACTCTTTGGAAAAAAGCGGATGTTTGTAAAACGGATTAATTCTCGGATGGGGTGACTGTTCAATATATTTATATCCCCAATCTGCAACCTGATGGACCATACGGTTGATGTCCATCTGTTTTGCCAGTACGTCCACGTCAAATGCGATCTTCATATTGATTTCCTCCTAATCTTTATTCTCTGATACCTCCCGGTAAGAATACCGGGAGGTGCAGACTGTTTTGATCATAAACCTGTTTTTTCCGCAATATAAGCTCTTGCCTTCTTTGCATATTCCAGAGGATTGGCCTTTGCGGGGTCCTGCTCAGCTTCCACAACAACCCAGCCTTCGTATCCGGCCTCCTCAAGAATTTTGAAGATCGGTGCAAAGTCCACATCTCCGTCTCCGGGTACGGTGAACACGCCTTCACGGACACCTTTTAAGAAGCTCCATCTCTCGTTTCTGGATTTTTCCACCATCTCTCTGCGGATGTCTTTCAGATGTACATGTCTTACTCTGTTTACATATTTCTTCAGCACATTTTCCGGATCAATGCCTGCAAAGGACAGATGTCCGCTGTCAAAAAGAAGGAATACCAGCTCAGGGTCAACCATTTCCATGAAACGGTCAATCTCCTCCTCTGTCTGCACAACAGTTCCCATGTGATGATGGAAAGTAAGTGTCATGCCCTTGTCCTTCGCTATTTTTCCCAGCTTATTCAGGCCTTCCGCAAGCAATTTCCACTCCCGGTCATCCATGACATATTTGCCTTCCCAGACAGGCTGCTCCATCTTTCCCTGGATGCTGTAGCTCTGCTCGGATACGCCGATCACTTTTGCGCCCATTTCCTTCAGAAAATCCGTGGCTTTGATGAATTCCTTCTCTGTCTCCTCATATGGTCTGGAAATGAGGAAGGAGGAGAACCACTGGTTGCAGATTTGGATTCCTCTTAAATTAAGGGCTCTTTTCAGTACCTCTGTATCTGTGGGATATTTACCGCCCACCTCGGAGCCTGTAAATCCGGCCAGAGCCATCTCACTGACGCACTGCTCAAATGTATTTTCTTTGCCCAGATCAGGCATGTCATCATTGGTCCATGCAATGGGAGCGATACCCAGTCTTACTTTGCTTTTATCCAACATTATCAATTTCCTCCCTTACTGCTCTCTTCTTTGTTCCTAATGTAATCAAGAATCATGGAAACTGTGCCCTGTACACCGGTCTTTGATACATTGACAACCATATCGTAATGTTTCGGGTCATCACGCCGCATGCCGGTGAATTTCTCATAATAGCTGTTCCGCATCTCATCCTTCTCTTTCAGTTCTTCCAGAGAAATGCCGCCGTAATATTCCCTGCCTTCTTTTTCCCTGTATTCATCATCTGCATAGATGAAGAAGGAATAGGTGTGTTCCTGTCCGCCAAGGATAAAGTTTGCACATCTTCCCAGGAATACGCCGGGCGCGCTTCTGGCAAGGCCTTTGATGATCCGGCTCTGTTCTTCAAACATTTTGACAGCGTTCATATCATCCGCTACACCTGCCTGTGGGTAGGCATACGGAGAGAATGTGGGCTCTTTGTCCCCATAGTTATAATTATCCAGATATTTCTGCACTTCCTCCAGATTGGAAGTTTCCATTCCCATCTTCTCTGCCAGCAGACAGATGATCTGACGGTCATAGACACGGCAGTTCAGTTCTTTTGCGATTTCCTCCGCAATCTTTCTTCCGCTGCTGCCATAGACACGGCCAATGGCCACATTGATCTTATTCTCAGAGTGCGCTGCCACCGGAATCTCTTCCAGCTCGTTCTTTCCTTCTCTGGAAATCAGCTCGCGCATCATCTTATCATACATTTTGTCCAGCTTATAACATGCTGCTATGATAAACATGATCACCCAGATGGCGATGGGCACATACAGATAAAAGGTCTTGATGGCGGAGATCGCAGATGCTGTCTGCTCCGCTGCTGTTGCTTTCAGTCCGTCAAATGCTGCCATGGAAAGAATTGCGCCCATGATAGCGGATGTAAAGCCTGAACCTGCTTTCTGTCCCATACTCATGGAGGAGAACATAAGGCCTTCTACGCGGACACCTGTCTTCCAGTGGCCATACTCAATGGCATCACTTGGCAGGGAATACTGTACGCCGTAGAACGGTGCGATACCAAATCCTCTCATAATACAGGTTGCGACACCTAACGGAACACTTGTGATGTTCAGCAGGAAGAGAAGCTGTCCTGCAATACCCAGGATACATCCGGCACAGATCAGGTTTCTCTTGCCGTATTTCGGAAGCAGTTTCGGAAGCATTGCGATACCGATGATAGTGGAAATCTTCTCTGCTGCGGAAAGCGGCATAACCAGATCCACATCATTTAACACGTACTGACAATAATAGGTCAGATCTGTACCGATGATGATCTGATAAGCAGTATAGAACACCATCAGGCCAAGGGCGATAAGGAAATATCTGTTGGTAACCGTAACTTTGAAAGCAGTCCAGAACGGAGTGTTTTCTTTTTCCTTTTTGCCGCCGGATGCCTGCACACGTTCCGTACAGGTGCAGTATGTATTGATCAAAACGAATACGGATACAATGGCATATGCCGCAGTCACAAGAATCCAGGCCATCTGCTGGTTGTCAATCAGTTTTGCCACTTTATTGATCAGAGGCAGGGTAAATGCTGTGATGATCATACTTGCCGTAATAGAAAGCACCATACGGATGTTGCAGATCACGTCCCTCTCTCTCCTGTCACGGCTCATAAGTGAACCAAGTGCATGGAAAGGCTGGCTGATTGCGGTATATACCACTGTGTTCATAATGTTATAAGTTACAAATGCATAAATAATCTTCCCCATATCCCCCATGGGAGGCATGGTAAACAGCAAAATGGCTGCCAATGCATACGGGATCGCCAGTCGGAGAATCCAGATTCTGGCCTTTCCGTATTTGGAATGGGTCCTGTCAATAATAGTTCCCATGAGCACATCGGAAAATCCGTCAAATACCCTGGAGAGCAGCATGATCATACCCACTGCGCCTGCAGATATGCCTACCACGTTCGTGTAGAAATATATCAGCAGTGTTGTTGTCATCGTATACATCAAAGTCAGCGCCGGGTCACCAAAACAGTACGCCAGCTTTTCCGACATTGGGACTTTGATGAATTCATTCATATCTTTACCCTTCTGCTTAAAATTCAGCAGTTCGGGAATTCCTCCCTTTGCCATACTATCACCTTTTACAGGGCGGAGCTTACCCATCCGCCCTGCTCCTTCCTCTCATTCTGTGACAAGTCCTGCGCTTTTCTGTCTTCACATTCAGCGTTTGGAGTTTGCACAGCCTGTCATTTTTGCTTATCCCATCTCCTTATGCCCTGCAAAGGGCACATATATCGTTTAGAAATATTTTTCTACAAATGCCTTGGTCACTTCAGCAGCTTTTTTCACGTTCTCCTCATGGGACATAGCGTAATATTCCGGACGGAACTCTTCGATCGTGCACACGCCGTCGAATCCGATCTCTTTTAAAGCTGCAGCGATTCCTGCATGGTCTACCACACCTTCTTCCGGCCACAGACGTTTGTCATCGCCGCAGGAGCCAAGGGGCAGGTCTTCGCAGTCATTTAAGTGGTAAGCAAAGATTTTCTTGCCGTCTGCTGCTTTTAAATCTTCCAGTTTAGAGCACATTTCATGGAAATGGAAGGTGTCAACTGTGATACCTACATTGTCACGGTCTACTGCTTTTACCACATCATATGCTGTGCCGAACTGATTGATGGAACAGTTTGGTGCACCGCAGAACTCCAGGGATATTTTCATATCAGCGCCTACTTTGTCTGATAAATAGCGGAGTCTTTCCACAGCTTCTTCCTTGATTTCACTGACACTTTTGTCTTTTACGTCAAAATTCGGAACTGTGATCAGCATTTTCATACCAATCGCTTTGGAAACTTTCAGGATGAAATCCACTTCATCGTCGATTTCTTTTTTACCTGCTTCGTCTCTCTGGTTGAAATAGATCAGGGTGTTGTATGCCCATGGTTTCAGATGATGGTTTTTGAACCAGTCAGCCAATTCCTCCAGGGTATGCTCCTGCAGATAATCTTTTACGCAGTCAAAACGAATCTCAATATAATCAAATCCGTATTTTTCACACATTTCCATATCAGCCAGAAGGGACTGTCCTTTACATTCCAGTGCTGTTGCCTCATTAAATCCAAGTTTCATAATATATACCATCCTTTCGGTTTTTGTCTTATTCATGCCGGATGCTTTGTCTGGTGCATCCGGCTTCATTTCTATTGTATTTTGGTTTATTGCCGTACTTCGGCTTATTTATAAAACTCCGGTTTCTCAACTGCAGCGTTGATCTGTTCTACTGCGCCTGTCTCCTGTGCTTTCACAAGTGCGTCTGCTGTGATAGCTGCCAGGTATCCGTCCCATGCGGTCGGTCCGTTGATCACGCCCTCAGCTGCAGCATCAACCCAGTCCTGAACCTCTGTATCATAAGCGTCTTTGAATCTTACGAAGCAGTCTGTGTCGATGGTTGTGGCAACGGCTGCATTTTTGCGGATGCTTGGGTAAATCGGTGAAGGCATCTTGATCGCGCCGTCTTCACAAACCACTTCACAGTTGATGTCATATCCGAATTTGCAGTTTACAAATACTTCAACGTCGATGCATACACCCTTTTTAGTGCGGAGCAGCATGATCTGCGGGTCTTTTAATTCAGAGTGAGAATATTTTGTCACTTTCGGCATAATAACCTGTGCGGATTCATACTCATCATCCACTAACCAGTGAAGCACGTCAATCTCATGGATTGCTGTATCATGAACAGCCATTGGAGTTGTGTAGTTGGTTCCGACTTCCGGATTTCTGTGTGTGCAGTGAAGAATCAGGGGCTCGCCGTATTCACCGGATGTGAGGGCTTCCTTCACCTGCATATAGCCTTTGTCGTATCTTCTCATAAATCCAAGCTGGATCAGATGTTTTCCTGATTCCACCTCAGCCTCAACTACCTTCAGGCAGTCCTCAGCAGTTGTGCAGAGCGGTTTCTCACAGAAAATTCTCTTTCCTGCCTTGATGGCTGCCAGAAGAGATTCTACATGTGCGAATCCCGGAGATACAATGAACACTGCGTCCACATCAGGGTCGTTGATCAGTTCGTTTGCATCTGTGTATACCTTTGCTCCGCAGATGGCTGCCGCCTGTTTTGCACTCTCCTCAAATACGTCTGATACTGCGACTACCTCAGCTCCCTGAATCTTGTTTGTCAGTCTTTTGATGTGATCCTTACCCATTCCGCCGCATCCGATAACTCCTACTCTTAACATAATACATATCCTCCATTTCTCTTTTTCATTGTTTCCCAGTTATTTGTTTTTTTGTTTTTGTTCTTTCTTGATGATGCAATCATACCATAGCGTTCACGTGAACGCAATAGTTTTTTTGTACAAGATTCACAGTCTATTTTTATTAACTTTTGCTAATTGATAAAAAACAAACAATGTTTTTGTGCATGTTGTCTATTATTTCCAGTTTTATCCTGGATGACAGACTTGACTTTTGTTTATTTTTACTTTAGCTTAGTAATGGAGCATTATTACTTATTCTTTTCCAAGCTATATTTATGGTAATTTTTCTATCATTTATGGATTATAATGATTAAATCTTGAGTATGTATTAGTAATGTAAGGTGCGTGCACGTATGTTTTTTCTTTTCATTTGGAATAATCGGCTGAAGTGCCTCAGATACTTTTTTCCGGCGGATATGTCATTTTTCTGTATTAACCACAGTATGACCGCCTGAAAAGCGGTCATACTGCTACAAATTATATCTGTTTTTTATCACAATCTCTGCATACCGGTAAACAGATTCCGGTTTTTCATCATCAAAAAGTAAATGGAACAGCATCATCACCGGTTCATATCCCTGCATATAGGAATCCTGGCCGATGAGAAAATTGATGGCTCCCCGTTCTACCCATTTTTTATTCTCATCCAGAAAATCGTTGCCTATTACTTTGATCTCCCGTTCCTTTTCCTGTTTTACCAATGCTTCGCAGACGCCCTTTACTGCGGTTCCTGTCACGTAGATTCCCTTCAGATCCGGGTACTGCTCCAGCAGCTCCTCCACGATTTTGGCTGCCACCCACTCGTCATCATAGGAATATTTTGTTCCCACAAGCTGGATGCCGGGAAAGCTCTCCAATATCTCGGACTGAAAGCCCCTGATCCTGTTGTTCAGCGCAGGGTTGGAAATATGGCCGGAGATCACAGCCACCTCCCCTTTGCCGCCTGTGATCTCTCCCATTAACCCGGCTGCAGTCCTTCCGCTCTGGATGGTATTCTGTCCCACAAAGCATATCCTTTTCGTATCCTCAATATCCGAGTTAAAGGTGATAATGGGAATGCCATACTCCTCGGAAAACTGATTGATCATCTTCTTGAGCATGGTATCTTCGGACGGAGACAGGGCAATGCCCGAATACTCCTGCTCCTTCATTTCCTGCATGATTTCCATGACACGGCCTGCATCCACGCCGTCCACACGAAAGATCTCCACAGTACCGCCCAGACTTTCCACCTCCTGTTTGGCAGCTTTCATCCCCTCATAGACCTGTACCATGAAAGGGGTCTGGGCTGACTGCATGATGATCCCGATTTTCAGATTCCGCTTTGCCATAACAAGGGCCCTGCCCGCAAGACTGGGCTGATACCCCATTTCCTTCGCTATATTCTTTATCTTCTCCGCCACTTCCGGCCGGACTCTTCCTCTGTCCTTCAGCGCCCGGTCCACCGTCCCTCTGGACACCCCGGCCGCTTCCGCTATCTGCTGTAATGTTACTGGCATAATAATCCTCCTGCCCAAAATGTACTCGTGCACGCACTTTTGTCTTATTATATCTCTTTTAACAGCGATATGCAAGGGCAAAGATAGGAAAAGGACCGGACAGAAGCTCCTCCCGTTATTGTTCACATGCCACTGTCCCGCGAGGTGTTTTCAGGCCGAAGGCATGAAAATCCCGAGGCAGCCGGCGCGATATGGAGCAAAATGCTCCATATCTGTACATCGCGAAGTGTGCTGCTGGGCACGCAGTGAACAGTAACTCTCCCTCTCATTTCCCACCGAAGGTTTTTCTTAATTTCTCCAGCTCCCATGGCTGTTCTACCCAGTTCTCCACGTATCCGCAGTCGCAGCAGACGTAGCGGATCACCGGTATTTTTCCCAAGAGTGTCATTGTTGTGGTATAGATATTATTTCCGCTGGCATACCGGAAGTTATCCGGTATGCGTACAATGTTGTGTGATGCACACTTCGGACATTTATGTGTCTCCTTCATATTCTCTCACCTCTCACTTTCACTGCCAGCCAGCCCGCCTCCCCGGCAAGAAGACCAAGCATCACATAACTCATCACAGGCCATGTGCTGACCAAGACTGCACACAGGAGCATGATCACGGGCACGCAGTATTTCCTGGGATAATGGTACAGGTCACTTTCAATTTTCCATTTTGTCAGCGGAAATTTCCACTCCAGCGCTGTGAGAAGCAGGGCGCTGTGCAGGATAAAAAGCAGAGCGGTAAAGGCCTCTCCCTTCCCCACTTCCGGGAACTGTACTGCACAGGAAAGGAAAAATACAGATTCCGGCACCAGTAAATTACATGCTATAAATATGCCATAAGGAACAGCAAACCGCCCAATCTGTCCGGGCAGCATGCGAATCCCCCGGCAGAGCCTGCGGTCTGAGGACAACAGAATCGACACCGGCGTGTTCAGGGACAACAGGGCAAATCCCATGGGCATCATGCTTATGCCGCCCATTTTAGGAATAAAAAAGGAGAACATCAGGCCAAGTCCGCACAGAGCCAGCGTGTTCACCATATAATTGCCGTGTGAGGCCATATACCGGAACAGGTACCGTAGTACATTTCCCTTTTTTCCGTCTCCTGTCAGGCTTCCCACCCGTTTTGCAGCTCCTGTACGGGACCGGCAGAGTAAGCAGGGGTCAGCTCTTCCAAGCAGCACCGCCAGTACGCCCATAGAGGCAAGCACCAGAAACATCCGGCTGTATTTTCCCGCTCCCAAAACAAGGAATCCTTCTCCCGCTGCCAGCACTGCTGCTGCCGGAAATCTTTTTTTACAAAGCAGCCAGTATCCCGCCGCCGTACAGAAGCAGACCTGAAACGCGCAGATAAGACCGTTTACAAGTTTCCACGGCTCAAAGCCGGACACTGCCAGAAGAACGGTCAGCAGAAACGCTGTTTTCGTCACCACGGTATAGACGGCAAGGGCCGCAGCAAAGGCCCGCACTGCCTTACTGCCGGGAACCGGAAGCATCAGAACACCGCGCAGATCCACACGATTCTCCTCTGAAGACAGGGCTTTCCACATAACACCAGCCGAGA
This sequence comes from Blautia caccae, assembly GCF_040095955.1. Taxonomy (NCBI): domain Bacteria; kingdom Bacillati; phylum Bacillota; class Clostridia; order Lachnospirales; family Lachnospiraceae; genus Blautia; species Blautia caccae. The sequence continues at coordinate 296,295 of NZ_JBBMFP010000001.1, forward strand.
ACACCAGCAGGATCAGATAAAAAATCTCTTCCCTGATGACTATGCTGCCCCAGACGGCATAAGTGGCGGTAACTCCGATCCCGCAGTATAAAAAAGACCTGCCAGCGCGTTCCCAGCGCTTACCCAGCAGCTTTTTTAAGAACACTGTAAAAGTCTCATACATGACGAAGCACCTCTCTTATATCCCCGTTTTCTTTCCATTCCCTGTCCTTAAGCTCCTCCATGCTTCCGTTCTTCAGAAGCAGAATCCTGTCCGCTGTAAGAGACACACTTTCCAGCACGTGGGAAGAAAAGAAAACCGTCCCGTACTCCTTATATTCTTTAATCTGCGTATACAAAAATTCCGTACTCTGAAAATCCAGCCCGTTAACCGGTTCATCCAGGAAGAGAAGCTCCGGGCGCAGCGCAAATGCTGTGATGAGATACACTTTCTTTTTATTACCGGTGGACAGCTCTTTTATCAGTACATCTTCATATTTCTCAAAGGAAAACCCCTGCACCAGCGTTTCTATATCAGGAACCTGCCTCTTGTATGTGCCGAACACATAGGCCAGATATTCCCGAAATGTAAAATATCCGAAAGGCGCCTCCCCGTCAAAAACAGCATATCTGCGTGACATAAATGCAGGATTTCTCAAAGAGATATCTTCGCCCTCCCATTGGATGTGTTCTGCCTGAAACCGGTCATGAAGGCCGCAGAGACAATTGAGCAAGGTGGTCTTACCCGCACCGTTCAGCCCGATCATCCCCACTGCCTCATGTTCCTGTAACTGAAAGGTCAGATTCTGCAGAACCGGCTTCTCTTTCACATACCAGGCGGTAAGGCCTTTTACGGAAAATTCTGCTTTCATTTGTCCTCCCTGTCCTTTCCCAAATGATATGCCGAAAGAAGAAAACAAGCTCCCAGCACTATATACAGGATACCAAACCAGATATTCGCCGAGAGAAAGCTTACCAATGCTGCCAACAGCCAGATGATTCCAAAGAATAAACGAAAGTAATAATGACGCATATTTGATTCCTCCTCTTTGCTTTTTTCTATGGTCTTATCATAGCACAGAGGAATCCGCTGTACGGATTTGGGCGTAAATGGAGGCATTTTGTCCGCAAATGGAACCCTTACCTCTCCTCCTGTTCCCGGTAATGCATAACTGCCGCAGCGGTAAACACAGAGTCCTTCCAACTGTTTTGCAGAGTACCGTTATATTTTTCCACTGCGGCGGCAGCGCTCTTCAATCCCCATCCGTGAAGGGATTTGTCCTCTTTTGTGGTCATCCATTCCCCTTTTTCCCACACAGGCTGTTTTTCACAGGTATTTTGGACCTTTATGACCAGCATATGGTTGATGCGCCGTATGGTCAGCCAAATGATGCGTCTGCTGTCATCCTCTGCCTGCCCTGCTGCTTCCAGTGCATTGTCCAGCAGATTCCCGAGAACCGCACATAAATCAGCGCTGCGTATGCCCGTCTGCCTGGGAAATTCTATATTGATCTCCATATGGATCTGCTTTTCCTTTGCCGCCATTAATTTGCTGTTGATCAGGTAATCCATGGTTTCATCCCCGGTCCATACTGTTTTGGCAATCCTCTTGACAGGCCCCTGTATGTCCTCCAGATAAGCGGATGCCTCCTCTGTTTTTCCCTCCCTGAGAAGCTGTCCCAGAATTGTCATATGGTTGTGAAAATCATGAAAAAGCCTTGCATTACCCGCATAGATTTCATTGAGCCGCCTGTAATCCCTCTCTAAAAGCTCCTTCTGGGTGGATTTTAATTCTGCCAGCTCCTTTTCCCTCTCGTACTGCCTCTGCGTATAATACACCAGCATTCCCATGAGAAGGACCATAGCAAATATGAGAGGAGCCAGCATTTCCTCTTCTCCTATGGGAAGAATATTCTGCTCCGTGAGCGTCACTGTCAGTATCAGTCCCGCAACTGCGATCCTGGACAGTATCTGCCGGACAGACTGCTCCTCCTCCCTTTTCTTATAAAGAAAAAAGGATAACACACCTGTGAGCAGACAAACGATCCAGTCCGCAGCCAGATTTCCTCCTGTACCTCTGCCCGGCAAAGTATCCATGCGCAGTATAACACCAATGGCTCCGCAAAGGATAAACTTCCACAGGCTGAGTGCCATTGCATATTCCACAGCCAGAAACAGAGCCCTTTTTCTCCTGACTCCATAAATCCATGCTCCGGCAGATGCCGCCAGAATAACCTGCACAGTCAATATCGGAAATTCCGGCACTTTCAGTATAAAAAGAAGACCTGACAAGGCTGCCAGGAAAAACGCTGTCCCCAATACCGCTGTATGGCTTTTTTCTTTCCTGCCGCCGTCCCAGGTACGGATGAGAAAGAAGTACAGCAAAATGCAGATACTGTCTGTAAAAAAGCCGGAAACCAACACCATCCATCCCATCATATATGTGCCCCCCAATACGCTGTGATCTGTTCTTTTACCCCCTGTATATGGGAACGGCTGACAGGCAGCTCCTCCCCGTTTTTTAAAACCAGTGACTGCTTCTGTAGCTGCATAATGTGGATGATATTTGCGATACAACCCCTGTCCGTGAAAATAAATTCTTCTGCCTGCAGTTCCTCATATACCTGCTGCAGACTTTTCCGGACTTTCGAGATTCCCCTGGAAGTGTGAAACACAGAATTTTTTCCCTCCTTCATAATGTAATAAATGTCACGATACATTACCTTTTCCAGAGAACTGCCGTTTTTTATGGTATAGGAATCCCCCTCTTCAAGCAAAAGCAGCCTGACAGCGTCCGTGATGGCTGCTGTCAGGCGTTTTTCCATATCATTTTTCGGAACATAGCGGAATATGGCGAGTTCATATGCGTCAATGGCATATTCCAGATGGGAAGTGATGAAAATAATCTTCACATCCGGCAGAAAAGGCTTTATTTCTGCCGCCAGTTCCATGCCGTCCGTATCCGGCATCTCGATATCCAGAAGGATCAGATCATAATGAAATCCATCCTCGGAAATGTCATACAGCAGATTCCGGCTGCTTGTATAGGTCGTTATCTCTGCCGCGGCCCCGCAGGTCTTCAGGCACTGCCTGGTATATTTCTCCGACAGGGCAACTGCGGATGCCTCATCGTCACAGACTGCTATTTTCAGCATATCCTTCCCCCTCTTCGTCTCCGTCTTTCTTATATTATAGGGGATAGGATACGCTTGTGCAATGGCATAACCACTTTTGGCCCGAAAACGCCTCGCGGTACAGCAAAACGTGAACCGTACTTTTAAATCTCCAGAACACCTGCTGCGTTCTTCATGGAAATCTTGTACAAAGCAAACTGATAGAGTCCTATCAGGGCAATGACCGCCAGCATCAATCCGGCAATTTTTATTTCACCCGTTGTCAGAATGCCGTCATTCTGCCACAGAAGGAGCAGCTCATATAAAAACATCAGAAGACATCCCATGATCGTAGGCAGTACAAAGGTTTTTGCCAACTGGCTTTTCAGAAGCCTGCGCAGGTATTTCTTATTTGCACCCAGCTTTTCCAGATCTTTGAATATTTGGCTGTTTTTCATGGCTACGTTCTGGCTTCTTGTGTATAAGATAATACTTTCAGCAGCCAGGCATATCACAGCGATGTATGCAAACAGCAGTAAAAAGATGGCACGTCTCATAATACTGTTTTCCTTTTCCATCGGCACAATGGAGGGCTTGTAGAGCCAGTCTGCCTCTAAAGCAGGCCTTTTGCCGTCATAAATACCCGGAAGATCGTATCCATATTCCTCTCCCTGCACTTTTGCCTGATATGCATTGTATGCCCCAATATGATTCATGCTTTCGGGGGCCCTGCTGCAGAACTGTTCATAGAGATCTTTGCTGAATGCGTAGGTCTCTTTGCTGTCTTCCACCTGAAACAGTACCTGGCGGATGATCTTGTCTTGGCTGATATCTGCCTTCAGCTTTTCATAGTCCGCATCATTCAGGATATACCTGGAATCCTCACCATACCCTGCTCCTATCACAAGAGAGCGGTATATCTCCAGTCCGTCATATTCCATAGAAATAAAATCTTCTTCATTCTGCAGATAAAGCCTGGTTGTATCGTCAAATCTGTTAAAAATATTTTCATAGCCCGATTTTGACTGGATTACCCTGTAATGCCCCTCTGCGATCTCGGTCTCTTTTCCTGTCATGGCTTCAAACTGCGCTGCGCTGATGCATTCGTAATAAAAATATTTTTCGTTGTATTCCTCGATCATATTATTATTTTCATCCATGTCCTCACGGTTTACACCGTCCCCCAGAACCTGAATAAATTCCGCCTCCCGGTAATCCTGCACAGATACCTGATACTTATCTGCCATGGCAAATACTTCTTCCTCTGACAGTTCATCTGCATCCATGGGATAGCGGTAAGAGATATCGTCTTCATATTCTCCGTAATTGTCGCCCCCCTGAAGCGGCAGATAAAAGACGCCAAACTGTACTCCCATAAGCAGTAATGCGATCACCAGCATATTTCTGACAATGGAACCTCCCTGAAATTTTAACATGCCGTAGGATATCATGTTATCATAATATTTCTGCGCATTCTTTCCTTTCCTGTGTGAGGCGATGGAGTAGACTAAAATCCGGTAAAGCCCTGCAGCGGCCAGAATATAAAACAGATTGGTCCAGGCCCCCATCCAGTGTCCGCTGATATTAACGGAGAGGATAGGCACAAAATATCCTATAAAAACCCCCACAAGAATCATCACGATACCGGATATCAGGTAAGATAATGTGATGCCCTTTCGCAGCGGCTCCTGTTTGCGCTGCTCATTGATGATATCCATAACGTTGCTTCTCTTCATAAAACGCACACACATCACAGCCACACAGATAATCAGGAGCATGCAGTAGACAATTCCTCCTGCAATTCCCAAAAATGAGAGGGAAAAATGGTTATCATTCCCGCTGCTTGCAATATGCTCAAAAATAACACCGATAACACTTGCAAGACCAATGCCAAGCAGAATTCCCACAACGGAGCATCTGACCATCATCTTGCCGATCTCTGTAAATAAAGCCCTGCCAAGCTTACTTTTCCCGGCACCAAGTGCAAGGAAAATCCCTGTCTCTCTGCTCTTATATCTCAAAAACAGACTTGTCGCGTAGATACTGAACATAATACAGCCTGCTGCTGCAAGGAAGAAGATCATATCCGCTATTTTTCTGGAGTCACCCCCATTCGGCAGTGTTTTCTGCACCAGGTCACTCCCATACATAACAAGATACGATGTGATCAAAAGAATGGACAGGGATATGCAGAACTGGAACTGCATATATTCCTTTTTGTTGTTTTTCCGTAATTTTGAAAATAATCCGCTCAGTTTCATTCTATTCACCACCGTTCATTTTTCTCAAAACATCTAAAAGCTCTTCCATGAATTCCCTGTGATTTCCATTACTGGTCAATTCTGTATAGACGGTTCCGTCCTTCATCACGATCACCCGGTCACAGTAACTGGCAGAGAAACTGTCATGTGTCACCATAAATGTGGTTGCATTCAATTCCTTCTGCGCCTCCAGAAAAGCTCCGATCACTGCTTCGCTGGAACGGCTGTCCAGATTACCGGTAGGCTCATCCGCAAGGATCAGAAGCGGATTGTTCATCAGCGCTCTTGCCACTGCGGCACGCTGCTTCTGGCCGCCGGATATCTCTGCCGGAAATTTGCCGGCGATATCGGAGATCTCAAACATTTTCAGAAGCTTCTCCGCTTTTGTCTCCATCTGCCTGTACGGTTCCTGATGGATGACTTTCGGGACACATACATTTTCAAAAACATTCAGCCCGTCCAGAAGCATAAAATCCTGAAAAACAAATCCCAGCTTTTCGTTTCTTATCTTGGCGATCTGCTCCTCTTTCATATTGGAAATATTGACCCCGTCCAGCAGGATTTCTCCTTTGTCGTGAGGGATGAAGCAGGAAATGCAGTTTAAAAGGGTTGTTTTCCCGGAACCGGACGGCCCCATAACTGCCACGAATTCGCCTTCCTCTATGGAAAATGAAACGTCCTTTAACACCTCGTAAGTGGTGTTCCCTGTCTTGTAGCTCTTGTATAAATGATTTACCTGTAACATATGTAATCCTCCCTGTTTTCTATAAATTTGTAATCGTTCAAATATTTTGAACTGATACGGAAATTCTGCCGTTAAGAAGCTTTTGATGAGCCGGACGGCTGTTGTTTGTATGTATTTATTCTATCGAAAAAAGGGAATCGATTACAGATGAGTGAATGACAAGTTTGACATGATTTTTGTAAAGTTTTGCATTTGATGACAGATTTGTATTTTTTTAATTTAATAAAAACCGGAGAATGTCAAATGCATTCCCCGGTCAGAGTTCGCCTGTTAATAAGTCCCCGTTATAGATTGCATTTACCCAGCAATTCCATCACGGATTCACTTCCTTCCTGTGCGTATCTCCATACAGAAAGACCGCAGCCTACGTTTATCTGTAATTTGCGGGTTCCGGCAGATAATCCTCCACGTTATCCATCGTAACCTTAGAATAAGGCAGATAGATATACTTATCCTTCTCGAACTTAATATCTTCCATCCCCTTACCTGACACAAGGGCAACTGCCAGCTCTGCCATAGCCTCTGCCTGTCCTTCTTTATCGTTATATACCGTTCCGGACATTTCCCCGTCCAGGACTGCCTGGAGTCCCACATCCGTGCCGTCGATCCCAAAAAATACCGGAAGGGCAGATTCTGAATAATTCAACTTCTTGTAGGCATCAATGGCGCCCAGCGCCATATCGTCATTGTTGGCTAAAACAAGCTCTATCTTATTCTGGTACTGACTGATCAGCAATAACATCCTGTTCTGTGCCTGGGCACGATTCCAGTTCGCGATTCCATAGCTCAGTTTCTCCAGTTCAATGCCGTTGTTTTTCAAGGTATCCACCGCGTTTTCCGTGCGGATGATGGCATCCTGATGGCCGGGTTCTCCTTCCAGCACTACATACTGGATTCTGCCGTCCTTGTTGCGGTCTATGCGGCTGTCTGCCTGTATTACGTCTACTGCCAGTTCCCCCTGCATGACTCCGGACTGCTTTGCCTCTGCGCCCACATAATAAAGACCGTCCCACTGCATCAGATCCTCAGCAACGGGTTCCCTGTTAAAAAATATGATAGGCACATTATTATCCCTGGCAAGGTCAATGATCTCCGATGGGTCCGCCCGATCCACCAGGTTTACACAGAGGACATTACAGCCCGCGTCAATCAGTTCCTTCACCTGGTCATTCTGGGTCCTCTGTGAACCGGCGGCGTCCCTAAGTGTCACAGTGGTCTTAAACTCCTCACTTCCATAGTCACTGAGCTTTTCTTTAAAACAAGTGATCAGCTCATCCAGGAAGGTATCACTCTGATTATAGCAGATCACCCCCGCGTGAACCTTGTCAGACACAGCCAGCTGCTGCTCTTGGCAGGCACATAAGAGCTGTGTACTCATGCAGAAGATCAATCCTGCTGCCAATATGTTTTTTCCTCTCATACTATACCCCTGATTTCTTCCGGCCGCTTAAAGCGTACTCTACTGGCTCATTGTAAAAAGAACTTCCTGATTCTCTTTTGAAAACAGTGTATCCCTGCGGATCACCGTATAGGAAACAGTTCTGTTCTGCATTGTGTGAAAATAATCATCCAGACTTTCTGCCGTCTCGGTAAGACTTTGATATCCCACATTAAATTCATCGGGCACCACCAGGCATTCCGCAAAGCCTGTGTCCAGATAATAGACCGCCTCCGTGGAATTGCCGATTCCATACACCAGAGCTCCGTGCAGATTCTTGGCTGCAGAATATTTACCGGCTGTCCTCAGACTGTTGTCGTCCAGCGCAATGACAAAATCCACCCTCGAACGGAACTCCAGTGCATTTTCGTCTGTCTCCGAAAAGGAATCATATACAGACCAGCTTATCACAGCGCCTGTGTCTTTCAATCCAGCGAGAAATCCTTTCTCCCGGTTGGCTGCCGCTTCCGAATCAGCGGTCTCTGAGAGGATTCCCACTGTCTTACCTTCTATATTTCCGCTGTAATCTTTCAGCAGTTCCTCCGCCAGGGCCGTGCCCATGGCATAGTGGTCCGGCTCTGTGACCGGCAGGGCGGAGTCCTCTTTTTCCTTTGACGCTGTACACCCTGCCAGCATGACAGGAACTTTCTTTTCCACATCTCTTAACATGTTTTCCGTGTCAGCATCCGGAGCGGGCTGTACTATAATTGCATCTGCCCCGTTCTCAATCTCGCGTTCGATCAGGCTCTTTTCCTCCTCTGCAGTCAGTGTGCCCCCCGTGCTGACGACAAACATTTCTATTTTCCGGTCCTCCGCTGCCATTCTGAGCCCGTATTTGAATGCGGACCACTGGTTGTCATCAGAATTTTGGATGATCACGGAGACCTTGTCAAGATCCCTGCCGTTTTTCTCCTGAAGCATGACAAAGGCCAGTACAATCACCATTGCGGCCAGAACCGCTTCTATCAGAATAAACAATCTTTTGCTGTTTTTCATCTCTATTTACCCTGTGTTTTCCTGTCAATCATTTCTTCCCGACTGAAGATATAGCCCTTCTCCAGAATCCTGCTGTTTTCCTCCGTATAAGGAACCGCCGGCATACAGATGGAGACGGTGGTCCCCTCATCCGGTTCACTTTCAACGGTAAGGCCGTATTCTTTTCCAAAGAGAATCTGAATGCGGTTATTCACATTCACAAGGCCAACACCGGACCCGTGTTTATGTACCCGTTTGCTGTCCGTAAGGATAAGGCTCACCTCTTCCTCTGACATTCCGATTCCGTTGTCTGCCACCGAGAAAACAATATTTTCCCCTCTCATGGTTCCGGTCACCCTGATTTCTCCGCAGTCATCCATGCTGCTGACGCCATAGGCAATGGCATTTTCCAGAATCGGCTGTAGGATCAGCTTCACCGTACAATAGGAATATATGGAAGGATCCACGTCAAATGTAACGGAAAACGCGTTTTTATACCGGACCTTCTGGATATTCATATAGCTCTGGGCATGCTGCAGTTCATCTTTTACACTAATCACCGTGCGGCCCTTGGAAAGGCTGATCCGAAAGAGCCTTGCAAGCTGTGAGATCATAAATACAGCATCATCGTTCCGCTCCCCCTCCACCATCCACGTAATCGATTCCAGGGCATTGTATAAAAAGTGGGGATTGATCTGGCTCTGCAGAGCATCCAGCTCACTTTTTCTTCTTTCATTCTGTTCCAGCACAATTTTACGCATAAGGGTGTCAATCTGCTCATAGGACCGCTGTATGGAATCCCCCAGATGCCGGATTTCCAGGGAGCCTCCCGTATAAATCTCCGGCTTTTCCCCCGCCTCATATTCCATGACCGAGTTATTCAGTTTCAAAATAGGGCTGGAAATCCTGACAGACACAACGCGGTTGATGATCACAAGCATCATTGCCATCAAGAGCATGAGCACCATGATAAAATACCGGATATTGACCATTCCGTGTGTAAATGTGGAATAAGGGATCACTCCGACCAGCTTCCATCCGGTGTAGCTTATGGTGTTGACGATCACCTTGCGGTGTTCCCCCTCAAAGGTCTCGTCGTAGACACCGTCCTTGTATTTTGCGGCTGTTTTACTGTTCTCACTGCCGATTCCATCGCTGATCTGTATCTGCCGCATGTGATAGATAATTTCCCCGTTGCTGTCGCACAGATAATAATATTGTCCGTTGTTCAGGGTATTGATCTGTTTCATCATCCGGGAGATATTGGAATAATCCATATCCACAAGCAGGACGCCTAACTGGGAATCCCCCTTATTGGTCAGCTCAACCACACGGCTCAGAGAAATCACCCAGTAATACCGGAAGGTGCCGTCATCAAACAGGTTCTGGATATGGGGTGTGGAAAAATGCATATTTTCCATTTCCCCCATAGCACGTTTAAACCAGTCCTGCCTGGTCACATCCGGGTCCTCTTTCTGGGACGCAAGGGGTTCCGCTGCCATCAGGCTGCCGTAATTATTGTAAATGGCAATGCTGCGCAGGCTGTCTCTGTTCGCCTCATACAAAAGATTCATCCCTCTCTGGATATCCATATCCTGATTGGACAGATCATTTTCTTTTATAACGTTATAATAGACCGCGTCTGAAATCTGCCGCATACTGCCCAGGTAATCTTCCAGATTCTCTCCTGCCTGTTCCATCAGTTTCTGCGTGCTTTGTATGATCTCCTGCCGGGATAAAACGGAAAACCTGATGTACATCACGATCCCCAGGATCAGCATGATGGAAATAGATATAACGGAGATGGCAAACATGATCGTTGACTGTATGCCCCTGGGCTTCGCGCTTTTCAAACGTCCGAAAAACTTATTTTTCACTTTCTGTATGCTCCGTTCTGTACTTTGAAGGTGACACTCCAAACCGCCTCTTAAATACATAACTAAAATAGTTGGGATCTGTGTACCCCACACTCTTTGCTATGATATAACTTTTCTCATTTGTCTCGATCAGCAGGCGTGACGCCCGGTCCATCCGGTAATCCGTCAGACAGCCGATAAAGGAATTGCCGGTCTCTTTTTTAAAAATCGTAGAAAAATAGGAATTTGACACGCCCAGAACCTCACAGATATTGTCCAGTGAAAGTTCCTCATCCGAATAGTTGCTGCGGATATATTCCATGGCTCTGGATACAATGGATTTCGTGGACCTGCTTCTGGCACTGATCAATTTTTCACGGAAGGACAGGCTGAGATCAACGAGCCATTTCCGCAGCGCATCAGGCCCCAGATCAAGAAGGCTGCCATACAGTGTCCGCATATCCCCCGAAAAATCCTCCGGCGCAATATCATTATTTGCAGAAAATCGGTACAGAGCACTTACCAGTTCCATGATATCAATGTGGTGCTGCTGCAGGGATTTTGCAGGAAAAGAGATATGATCCAGATACTGATTGACTGCCCGGACAACATCATCGGCTGACTTTAAACGGATCATTTTAAACAGTTCAGACAGTTCCGCGTCGCTGGCGAAATCCGTTGTGCTCATCTCCTGGGGAGCGATCTCCTTCATATTGATCGCCCTGGAGGCACCATAGATCACCCGGTAGGAAACCGCCTCCCTGGCACCGCTGTAAGACTGGGGCAGATCCATGATATTTCTGCAGACCTGGCCGATTCCCACTGTGACCACAGCGCCGATGATACGATGTGCATATCTGCAGAACCTGTCACATTCATCGGTCAGTTCCGAGACTTCATATTCATTTTTAAGCTGTGCGATCAGGATGGTATTTCCCAGATAAGAAAAGCATTTTGCCTGCCACTTTTCGCCCAGACGTTCCCTGGCCTGGTTATGGACAGACGTGGACAGCAGCAAAGGATTCATATCCTTCGGCACCTGACTGGATGATGTATGTATGACAAGACAGCAGAAACATGGTCCCGGAAAAGAAATCTGATAATCTGTGAGATACTTCGGGATCTCATCTTCATGAATCCTTCCCTCCACCAGCGTGGAGTAAAAGTTCGCCTGCAGAAGAGGTAGGGACTCCATATAACATTTCTGCAGGATTTCCACATTTCGTTTTTCACTGATCTCCTGATCCAGTTTTATTTTGAGCTGGGTGAGCACATTGGTCAGTTCTATGGAATTGACCGGTTTCAGAATATACTCCTCCACCTCCAGGTGGACAGCCTCTTTCGCATATTCAAATTCATCAAATCCCGTGAAGATCAGGATTTTGGTTGCCGGATATTCTGTTTTAATGCGGTTGGACAGCTCCATGCCGTCCATGTAGGGCATTTTGATATCGGTCATCACCACATCGGGCTGGAATTCCTCCATCATTTCCAGGGCTTTCATGCCATTGTTGGCATATCCGATGACTGAGAAGCCCAGGCCTTCCCAGTTGATTTTTTTCATGATGACCTGGATCACTTCTTCCTCGTCATCTACCAAAAGCACTGCGTATGTATCCATATCTTTTGTCTCCATGTGCGTGTATATCCGCCTTGTATTGTAATAGTATAGCAAATCCAAAAATAAATGTAAACGTCAGCCTTTCCAAAATCGACCAAAAGGGTCAGAACAATCTCTGACCCTTTTGGCAAGTATATCTATTTATTTCTTCTGCACATATTTCAGACAGTCAAGTGTTACAGCCGCAATGATGATGATACCTTCAAATACAAACTGAAGGTTCGTATCAATACCGAGAATGGTAAGGGAATAGGTAAGCGCTGTGAAGATCATAACACCAACTACCACGCCTGAGATCTTACCGATACCACCGGTAAAGGATACACCGCCCACAACACAGGCTGCGATCGCATCCATCTCCCAGCCCTGACCATAGGCTGCAGAACCGGAGCCAACCATTCGTGCGCATTCAAGCCAGGAACCGAATCCGTAAAGAATACCTGCCAGAATGAAAGCCCCGACCGTTACACCGAATACGGAGATACCCGAAACTGCCGCTGCCTCCGGGTTGCCGCCCACTGCGTACAGGTTTTTGCCGAAGGTTGTCTTGTTCCAGATGAACCAAACAATTGCGATTGCTGCAACTGCCCAGATAATGATGGTGGGGAAACCGTTTAATTTAGGAATGATCATATTGGGTATCGTCGGCTCAATGGCACCGAAGGATACACCTTTAGTCGCGTATGTAACAAGTCCGAAGATGACCAGCATGTTCGCCATGGTCGATATAAACGGATGCATTTTAAATCTGGCTGTAAAAAAGCCTGCGATCGCTGTGAAGAAGGTACATAACACGATACACACCAACAGAGCCAGGATCACTCTCACACCAATAGGCATCCCTGTAAAATCAAACACATGTCCGAAAACCGCGCCTGTATTAATGCCCTGATGCATGATGATCGTTGCGGTTGTCATACCCATACCAACCATACGGCCAATGGACAGGTCCGTACCGGTAAGGAGGATCAGTCCGGCAACACCCAGCGCCAGGAACATCCTGGGGGAAGCCTGCTGAAGAATGTTCAATACATTGTTATAGGTAAGCAGAGGTACATTTTTTACCATAGGTGTGATCGCACACAGCATGATAAAGATCAGAATGATGGCAATATACAATCCGTTCTGCAGAAGAAAGGCTCTGCGGTTGAATGTATATTTATAATTTTCCCATTTCTGCGCTCTTGACTCCACAAAGGTGAATTTTGACATACGAAGCATATCAATCAGATGATATTTGTAGTTATATGCCATATGTCTTCTGTCTTTTACCTGCTGAAGGTCCTTTTCCAACTGCATTTTGGCGTCAAACAGCCGGTTCTTGTAAACATACTTTTCATCCTTTATCTCCTGATGATCCGTAAGTTTTGACATGATCTGCTGATGCTCTTTTTCCAGTTCCGCAATCCTTCTGCGGTGTTTTTCCTGGACGGCTGCTTTTTCCTGCTCACAGCTTTCTTTGACCGGCTGATAATAATCCCTGTCAAAATGCGTTTTGAGATATGCCTCCGCGTCGGAGATCAGTTTTGAAACCTCATCTTTATTTTTTGCCTCGACCGCCTTTGCCTTCTCCATCTCTGTCCGGATTTTGGCAATCTCGGCATCTTTCTCTTCTTTTGTAAAATTTCTGTCTCTCTTTATACTGTCGATTTTATTCTGAAGAGAGATCACTTTGTCTATTCCATCCACTCTGAAGCTGTCGATCTTTGCCTGAATCTTGCCGACATAATCCTCGATTGGCTGACGCAGCTGTATTTCCTGTTCAGCCGTAAGAATCTTACTGTTTCCTTTCGCCATATCCTTCCATCTCCCTCATTATAGGTATTTTGCGCTGAGTCTTAAAAGTTCTTCCTGATCTGTCTCTTTTGTGTTCACGATTCCGGAAAGGTGTCCGTTTGACATGACTCCAATGCGGTTCGTGATTCCCAGAATCTCGGGCATTTCAGAAGAGACAACAATGACGGTCTTTCCCTGTTTTGCCATGTTGATGATCAGCTCGTAAATCTCGTATTTTGCACCCACGTCAATTCCTCTCGTCGGCTCGTCCATCATGAAAATCTGGGGACCACGCTCCAGCCATTTTCCGAAAATGACCTTCTGCTGATTGCCGCCGGAGAGGCTTGAGATCATATCATCCGGGCCCATGCACTTGGTATGCATGATTTTGATCTCGTTTGCCGTTGCCTTGATCATTTTTGAATCGGAGAGTGCCACCCCCGACTTATACTGTTCCAGGTTGGCGATCGTAGTGTTAAACGTAAGGTCTCCTTTCAAAAAAAGGCCGTTTGCTTTCCGCTCCTCTGTTATCATGGCAAATCCATGTTCCATGGCTTCCTTGGCGCTGCTGAAATTCATCAGACGGTTATTAAAATAAACACGCCCGGCCGCCCTGGTGCGCACACCGAAGATGGTTTCCAGAAGCTCTGTCCTGCCTGCCCCAACCAGGCCGTACAACCCGAAAATCTCGCCTTCTCTTACGTCAAATGAAATATCCTGTAAATGAGGTTCAAACTTTGTGGACAAATGCTGAATGGACAGAATCACATCCTTTGGCGTATTGTCAACCGGCGGGAATCTGTTTTCAAGAGAACGTCCAACCATAGCTGCAATAAGTTCATTCATATCTGTGTCTTTGGAACTCTTTGTCATGACCAGATTACCGTCACGGAGTACGGATATCTCATCACAGATCTCAAAGATCTCATCCATTTTATGAGAGATATAGATCAGGGAGATTCCCTGCTCTTTTAACATTCTCATCATCTCAAAGAGCTTATCCACCTCCTGTACTGTCAGTGAGGATGTAGGCTCATCGAGAACGATCACTTTTGAGTTATAGGAAATTGCTTTTGCGATCTCACACATCTGTCTCTGTGATACAGACATATGACGCATGGACTGTGTGAGGTTTACGGTCATGCCCAGTTTTCTGAAAAGCTCTGAGGCTTCTTTTTTCATTCTGCCCTCGTCGATCACTCCCATGGAATTGGTGGGATAACGTCCGAGGAACAGGTTATCGATCACATTTCGTTCCAGACACTGGTTCAATTCCTGATGAACCATTGCGATACCGTTCTCAAGAGCATCTTTCGGTCCGGAAAAGCTCACTTCCCTGCCTTCAAGGAAGATATTGCCCTCATCCTTCTGATATGTACCGAAAAGACACTTCATCATTGTGGACTTACCAGCACCGTTCTCACCCATAAGCCCCATGACCGTTCCGCGCTTCACATCCAGGTTGATATGGTCCAGCACTCTGTTTCGGCCAAAGGACTTGCTCATACCGCGTATGGATAAGACGATATCATCTTTCTTATCTTCCATATATTTTTACTCCTGTATGATTTTTATAGTCATAAACAATAGAAAACATGCTTCGCAGGCTTTCTATTTTCGTAAATTATTAGGGAGAATTTCTTCTCCCTAATAGTCTGCATTTCAATGGATATTGTAACTACTCTTTTGCACGGTCAGCGCAGTAAATGCGCAGACCTGACTGAACAGTTACTGGATATTACTGATTAAGCAAGGATGTATAAGAAGCTGCATTGTCTGTCTTCACCATGTTGATGGCAAATGCATCGTACTGGCTTGGATTTCCGAGACGGTTTGTGATATTGGACTCTGTCTGTCCGTCACCGCCGATGTAATCCACATCCAGGTTAAGAAGACCATCATAGTTCTGAAGAAGCGGCTGGTATGTTGAGCTTAAGAAGTTATCGGATGCATTGTAGATGTCAAGCCATACCTTCTTTGTAGGATGTGAACTTTCCTCAAGCTGAGTGGAAACCGGCTCATAAACCTTTGTGGAATCTGTGAAGTCCTGGTAGTTGTCAGCAGTAACTGCTACATTCAGTGCGTAGTAGGAACGTTCGTCCTCTTTGTATACATATACGTCATCGCCCAGAACATTGCCTGCTTCATCCGCTGTACCGATACCGGTGTCAATGTCTGCTCCGTCAAGGGCGTTGCGCAGAACACGAAGGGTCAGGTATGCCTGAACATCTGCATGCTGGCTGATCGTTCCGCCGTATCCTTCCGCGATAGCTGCTACCGCGTCGTTGTTTGCATCGTATCCGAAGGTCGGAACCTTGTTGTCCTTTGACCATGCATTGAACATGGACATGCCCATACCATCATTATTGGAAACAACAACATCAATCTCCTCACCAAAGGAGGATGCCCATGTACCAATCGCATTGCCTGCTGTAGCCGCATCCCATGTAGCGCCTGCGGAGTTCTTCATCTCCTGGGAAGCCAGCTCACGGATCGTATAGGTCTTGCCGCCTGCTTCTATGGAACCATCCTGTACGGCTGCTGCTGATCCGTCTGAGTTTGTTCCGACCGGTTCACTGTTGATATCGCCGTCCTTGTCGATTCCTGTGCCAAGGGCTTTCCGAACACCTCTTGTACGAGCAATGGAATCATTATGTCCGATATCACCGATTGCCAGAACGTATCCGATCACGCCGTCACCGTTGCGGTCGATTTTATCAATATTTTTCTCGATGTAATCTTTTACCATTTGGCCCTGAAGCTCAGCGCCCTGGTTTGCATCGAATCCGACATAATATGTATTGTCATTATATGAAAGTGCTGTCATATCAAGTGCCCCGGTAGAACTGTTGGACGGCTGGCGGTTAAACCATACTAAAGGTTTGTCTTTGTTTGCCACGTCTGATGTCTCGGCTGCCGGTTCCTCTGTTTCTGTCTTTTTTGTTGTGTCTGTCTTTTCTGACGAAGAACCGCCAGAGCCGCATGCTGTAGCTGAAAGTCCAAAAAGTACCGCCATTGTGATCAAAACAATTTTTTTCTTCATATACTTATTCTCTCCCTTTCCTTTGACACTTTTTTCCGTGTTCTTTGTTTTTGTTGATATTGACAGTATATCTGATGCAGGAGGAAGAAAACATAGAATATTTTTCTATGAACATTAAAATTTTTAAGGTTGGGTTTGGTATTTGTGACAATAGTGTAGGTGTTTTTCGTGTAAAAAGGGCTGTGCATTGATTTTTTGGTCAATGCACAGCCCTTTATACTTCTTTATAATTTCCAATATATATTAATGCGTCAGATTAAAATCTTCATCGCACATTTACGAATAATTCTTCGGCATCAAAGTTGTCTAAAAGACGCTCTATACCGCCTTCAATCTCATATTTTAGACTTGTCAACTGAATACCTATGATATTCTAAAGTTATTCTGTTTATTATATCCGTTTGCAGTTACCATCGAAAACATATAAATCGTTCATGCCTACTGTATCTCGCACAAGGTTAGATAAGTCTATTCCGTTCCAAACAATATCAGCATATAGAGAACCTCTGAATTTATATGTCACATCCTCCGTGTTGGTCATTTCCAATATCCAATAGCCAACGTCTGTTTCATAAATCTTAATATACTGATTACTAAAAAAATGTGAAATGGCAATCATTAACTTTTCTGCTGACTCCTTGGTTATAGAGAAATTATTGTTCCTTGCTTCCTCATATTCTCCACTGACATTACCAAAATTATATCCGGAGAACCAAACTTGTCCTTCTGCATTAATTATAATATGCTGTTCCACTTCGTCATACGGTTCCGGTGGAGAACCATAACAAATATTATTTGAAATAATACACACCTTCTTCAGTGTTCCTTGAAACCCGAAAGGACTTCCTCCTGTAAGCACGGCTAATCTATTAAGAGCAAGCAGAAACCATATACGATTATTTGCTTCTGAAATCTCTGCGCCCGTGTATGCCCAATGGTTGAAATATCTCCACCGTGAATAAATAGCTGAGCCAAGCAATGGAATATCTTCAATATCATCTATAACTTTTTCCAATGCCTCATGATCGTAGGCTGCATTCCCGTATTTTTCAAAAAAAGTATGTCCGCAATCCATCTCAAAACCAAGCTCTGCGCAGTCATCGGCCATATTACGTTCAAACAGTTCTGAAAAATTAATAGTTTTGTCTGAGAATTTATCAGCCCATTTTACAGCAAAATTATGGATTTGTTTTATTTCATCCATTGTAATACACCTCCATCATTAAATTTATTTTTCAGCCATGCTGGTTTCAATCCACCATCCCTGTGCATCTTTGAAACCATTTCTTTTCATAAATGGCTCCAGAACAAGAATTTGCTTAGTCTTTGGTATTTCAACACCTTCTGCTTTTAGAATTTCAAAAATCATACGACGTAATTTATTTGCTAAAACAAACCATAAATCTATTTTTTCTTTTACCTTCTTATATTCTTCTGTGCCTACGTCAAAGTCATATGCCTCATCTTCTATCCACCATGCTTTATTTTCGACCACAGCAAATAATGCCGCCAAGTCCGACTCTGTATTGATATCATTGATGGCTTGTTCTACACATTCAATCGTCAAATTAGAGGGAAGTTCACTTTCCATTCCAAATGCAGCCTTTATGATCATTCTTTTTATGTAGCCTCCTTTTATTAAGATGATACATCCCCATCCATTTCTTTACTTAATTGATTCTACGTTCATAAATAACCGCATCCATTTCTTCGGCCTTACTTTTTATATAATTATGAAGCATATGATCCAAGTTCACCCCATCTTCTACGATCCAGACAACCATATTATCAGATCGTTCTATAATTTTATAAATATTTTCATCATATTCAAGTTCTGCTTCCATACCTATGGATACCGTTTTTAATTTTATCTTTAATTTCTTTATAATTTCACCAAGCGTATAATAAGTTTTCTTATAAAATCTTTCATTATCAAAACTAATGACATCTGCATCTAATTCCGGATATCCTTCCGTATTTATCCACAGATTATATACATATTCTTTTTCTGTCTTTACTATATAAATCCCTAAATCTTTCAATTTATTAGATTTTAAATTAACTACTACAATTTTTCCTTTTTCTAATACCTTCCCGTAGTTAGCTATATCATAAATAAACCGTATATTTTCCCAATTCCAGTTATCCATATAAATCATATCTTCTAATTTGATGTCAAACTTTTTACAAAATCCATATTCTATCAAATCCTTTAAATCAATAAGATTCTCACTTATTAGGTTGATATCCAGAGTAATTGCCATACATCACCTCTTAATCAAAACTCGTCATTACCAATTTTATGAAACATAGCTACAACCACTTAACACTTCTTTCTGTATATCAATAATAACCCTTCTACCTACTTTATCAATGCTGACACCTAATACCACATATCTATTTCCAGTTCCCGGTCAACTAACATTTTACTCATAGTTTCCGGAACAATAGACAATTTAAAAACTGTCAGTTTTTTACCTACAGTTGCAGATTCCCCATATATGTGAGAAGATTAAGGCAGTACCAAACAATACAGGAAAAGCGAAAAAGGACGGTGTAAATAAATGAAACGTATATTTTTTGTAGAAGATGATTTGAGTTTGATCAATGGTCTGTCTTTTGCCATCAAAAAGCAGGGATACGAAACAGACATAGCCCGCACATATCTTGAGGCGGAGAAAATGTGGATAAACGGTAAATATGACTTAGTCATTTTAGATGTCTCTCTCCCCGATGGTTCCGGCTATGATTTATGTAAAAATATCCGCAAAACATCAAAGGTGCCGATCATCTTTCTCACCGCGGCTGACGAGGAGACGGATATCATCATGGGACTTGATATCGGCGGTGATGATTACATCACAAAGCCCTTCAAGCTAGCTGTATTCCTATCCCGGATCAATGCCCTGCTCCGCAGGAGTGACAATTTTAACCAGGCCGATGCAGAGCTTGATTCCAACGGGATAAAAGTTCAGCTCTTAAAGGGCGAAGTCTATAAAGATAATGAACTGCTTGACGTAACGGCAAGTGAATATAAACTTTTGTGTTTGTTTATGCAAAATCCGGACATTGTCCTTTCGCCTGAACAGATTCTGAGTAAACTCTGGGATTGCGATGAAAAGTATATTGACAGCAACACGCTTACCGTTTATATCCGCAGGCTCCGCACAAAGATTGAAGATAACCCCAGCCAGCCGAAGAAGATCGTGACCGTCCGGCGTATGGGATACAAGTGGAATACTGTGGATTAAAACGTGGAGGTGCAAAATGAAAATACTGGTGAATAGAAAAATCAAATTATTTTTTTCCCTGTCCGTTCTGTCTGTTATGATCTTTTCCCTGCTTTCTGTTCTCTTGATTTGTTTGAACGTGAAACATGCAGCTATATATGTGCTGGCCCTATCTCTGTGCATGGTTTTCTTTATACTGGCAGTTGGCTATTGGTATTTCAATGACCAAAATAAGATCATGGAATATGCGGTCACACAGATGAAAGAATATGTGTCCGGAAATGAAAACGCGCGTATTGAATGTAACGACGAAGGCGAATTATACCGGTTATTCCACGAGGTCAATGCTCTGGCAGCCATCCTGAATGCTCATGTTGACAACGAGAAGGCAACAAAGAAATTTTTAAAAAACATAATATCCGATATTTCCCATCAGCTAAAAACACCGCTCGCTGCCCTTAATATCTACAATGGGATATTACAGGAAGAAGCAGTGGAATACCCCACGATCAAAGAATTTGTGGATTTTTCGGAGCAGGAGCTGGACAGAATAGAAACCCTTGTGCAGAACCTGTTGAAGATCACAAAACTGGATTCCGGTACTATCATGCTGGAAAAAAAAGTGGAAAATGTATCTGAGATGATGAGCAGAATCGAAAGCCACTTTTCCTACCGTGCGGAACAGGAAGAAAAGAACTTCTCTCTTTTTGGTGATGACACGGTCACATTATTGTGTGACCATACCTGGATGATGGAAGCAGTCAGTAATATAGTAAAAAATGCTTTTGACCATACGGAAAAGGGAAATACCATATCGGTTGAATGGAAACAGTCCGCATCGGTTGTCCAGATCATAGTGAAGGATAACGGAAGCGGCATTCACCCGGAGGATTTACATTATATATTTAAAAGATTTTACCGAAGCCGCTTCTCCAAAGATACCCAGGGTATCGGACTTGGGCTGTCTCTTGCAAAGGCTATTGTGGAAGCACACAGCGGAACCATTGAAGTTGACAGTGAACTGGGAGCAGGTACCACATTTACACTCAGTTTCTTAATTCCTACAAAATTGTAGGCTTATTGTCATCTGCCAGTAAGGTTCACATGGTAGACTTTCCTTATCAAGAAAGAAAGAGGTGTTTCATTATGGACTTATTGGAAGTCAAATCCATTTCAAAAACTTATGGCAGCGGCGAAACAGCCGTACACGCTTTAAAAAAAGTCAGCTTTTCCATACCAAAAGGTGAATTTGTGGCAGTGGTCGGTGAGTCAGGTTCCGGCAAAAGTACACTTCTCAACATGCTGGGTGCCCTGGACACCCCAACCTCCGGCAAGGTCATTATCGACGGTAAGGATACTTTTTCCATGAAAGAGCATAACCTTACGGTTTTCCGCCGCCGGAATATCGGCTTTATCTTCCAGGCGTTTAACCTGATTCCGGAACTGACAGTGGAACAAAATATCATTTTCCCTGTACTTCTTGACTATCAGAAGCCCAACAAAAAATATCTGGAGGAGCTTCTTCATGTGCTCAATCTGGAAAAACGCCGCCATCACCTTCCCAGTCAGCTATCCGGCGGCCAGCAGCAGCGAGTCGCCATAGGGCGTGCATTGATCACCCGGCCCTCCCTCATCCTGGCGGATGAGCCTACCGGAAACCTGGACTCTCAAAACAGCAGTGAAGTTATCGCGCTCCTGAAAGAAGCATCGAAAAAATATGAGCAGACCATTATCATGATCACACACAATCGGAGTATCGCACAGACGGCTGACCGTGTATTGCAGGTAACGGATGGCGTACTGACCGATCTGGGGAGGTGCCATGAATGAAAAGCTATCTGAACCTTGTTACCATTTCAGCGAAAGTGCATAAACGGCAGAATCGGATGACAATATTATGCATCATCATATCCGTACTGCTGGTGACAACTATTTTCAGCGGAGCGGATATGATGATCCGGACAGAAAGTATCTTTTTGCAGAAAAAGCATGGCAGCTGGCATATTCAGTTAGAAAATCCGCCAAAGGAAGCCGCAGATAAGATCATCAGGCGCCCTGATGTTACCGCCGTGGGATGGTCAGAAAAATTTAATGATGACGCAGAACTGCCTTATTACATCGGTGAAAAAAAAGCAGTCCTGTGCGGCACCGATGAAACCTATATGACCCGGCTTACAGATGGACTTGAGGAAGGCAGTTTTCCGCAGAAGGATAACGAGATCCTCCTCAGCAGCAATGCAAAGATTGCTCTCCATGCACAGATTGGCGAAAGCATAACCTTACGCACCCCTGCCGTTGATACAGACTTTATTGTGTCCGGTTTTGGCTCTGATGAGAAAGAGTATTATCAGGGACAGACCTATCTGGTGGCCGTATACATGACACGGAATGCTTTTACCGGAATCATGGAACAAAATGGCATAAAAAACAATCCATTCTGTTATATCCAGTATCAGGATGCCGGCAAGGCTGAAAAATCCATGTCGGATTTGCAGGAACAATATCAGCTTCCGAAGGAAAGTATCTCTGAAAATACGGCGGTCATGGGGATTGCAGGAAAAAGTAAGAATACGTCCATAATGAGTTTCTACGGGATAGCGGCTGTTTTATTTGTACTGGTGTTGTCAGCAGGGGTATTGATGATTTCCAGCAGTATGAACAGCAACGTGGCCCAGCGGACAAAATTCTTTGGTATGATGCGCTGTATCGGTGCAAGCCGCAGCCAAATCATTCGTTTTGTCCGGCTGGAGGCTCTGAGCTGGTGTAAAACCGCCGTGCCTGTAGGCATGGTTCTGGGCACAGCA
Source organism: Blautia caccae (assembly GCF_040095955.1). Classification (NCBI taxonomy): domain Bacteria; kingdom Bacillati; phylum Bacillota; class Clostridia; order Lachnospirales; family Lachnospiraceae; genus Blautia; species Blautia caccae. The sequence goes on from NZ_JBBMFP010000001.1 coordinate 319,136, forward strand.
GTCAGTTGGGTACTTTGCGCGATACTGCACTATGGCATTGGCGGTGAATTTTCCGTGATGCCGGTATTTGCACTCAGTCCTGTCGGACTCATAAGCGGTGCGGTGGTTGGTGTGGTAACTGTGCTTCTAGCGGCTCGTTCCCCGGCAAAACGCGCTGCCAAGGTTTCTCCGATGGCAGCAGTCTCAGGCAATGGGGAGACAAAGCCCTCTGTAAAACATGCGGTTAAATCAGGATTCGGCAAAATCGAGTGGACATTAGGTGTTCATCATGCCATAGCTTCCAAAAGAAACTGGCTTATGATGACAGCGTCCTTTTCCCTCAGTATCATTCTGTTTCTCTGCTTTTTTGTAGGAATCGATTTTGCAGGCCAGCTTCTTCCGTCTTTTCGTTCCTGGCAGCCGGATATCAGTCTGAACGGTTATGCCAATTCTCTGGTACTTGACCGGCAGCTCAGTGATGAAATCAGTCAGATACCTGGTGTTTCACATGTATTCGGCAGTTCCTACATCAATAAGGTTCCGGTGACCTCCTCACGGGAGGGCATTGAGAATATTAATCTGGTTTCCTATACTGACTATCTGCTGGATGGCTCAAAAGACAGAGTCGTTCAGGGCGATATTTCCACAATCTATGGTGACAGCAATTGTGTCATGATCATCCGCAATAAGGACAATCCAATGAAAGTGGGCGATACCATCCGGATTGGCGAAAATGAGATGAAGATCACCTGCGCCGTATCAGACGGTTTATATCCAAGCGAAATGGGCGTAATATGTTCCCAGGAAACCTTTGACCGGCTGATGGGGGAACAAAATTATAGTCTGATCTGTATCCAGCTCGGTAAAGATGCCACGGAGAAAACCGTGCAGAAGATCAGTGATCTTACACAAGACGATGTAATTTTTACAGATAACCGACAAAGTAATCAGGAAATCAAGGCTACCTATCTGGCCACGCGTTTCATTGGTTATGGTTTTCTGGCAGTGGTTGCCATGATTACGCTGTTTAATATTATCAACAGTATTTCCATGAGTGTGACCGCCAGGATAAAACAGTACGGTGCCATGCGGGCTGTCGGCATGGACGGAAACCAGCTCACCGGGATGATTGCCGCCGAGACTTTTACCTATGCGGTTTCCGGCCTGATCGTCGGTTGTGTGATCGGACTTTTGCTCAGCGGTTTCCTGCATGTCAGACTGCTCACACATTTCTTCGGGATTCCATGGGAATTCCCGGTAGTCTTACTGGGCGTGATCATTGTGTTTATTCTGGTCTCTGCCGCCGCCGCTGTCTATGCTCCCGCCAAACGACTGCGGAATATGGTTGTTACGGAAACTATAAATGAACTGTAAGGAGGAATTATGTTAAAGCGCAGATTTATTCCTGCATTGCTGCTCGTGGTGACGCTTATGTTCTGTCTCACCGGATGTTCCGATATCGGCCGCGGCTTACTGAATGAGTTAGAAGATAATAAGGAAGGAATAAAAAGTGAACTGGGAGAACTGAAAGACGGTTTGAAGGCTGAGATCAATGAATGGATGGGCTTTGCCAGCAAATATGCCATAACGAAAGACAAAGATTTGAAGGGTGAACGAAAACTTGGCGTTGATGAATATGCCGGAAGTTATGAAGCATCCTATACACAGTTTAATGGAAAGGAGTATATCTTCGGTGGTACTTTGCTGAAACGTGAGTTCGGCACTGCACTGAAAGCAGCTTACTCACTAAAGATCCAATCCGGTACTGCAGCCTTATATTGGCTGGGCAGTCCTGACAGCCATATCATTTCCGGAGATAAGGAGGTTTATATGATTACAAAAGCAACTGCTGATGATGTTTATGAATTTACAATGACCGCCGGGGATAATTTTATTGTTTTGGAGGGCAATGACTTTACCGGCAGCCTGTCACTAAAAGTAGAATGAGGAATAAAAATCCTTTTGGAAAAACTGTTTCATCCGGAATTATATGGCTTGGCTGTGCGCTCTCCTGTTTATTGCTGGTGCCTGTCTGCATACTTTTTGTGATAATTGATGTTCTTATTGAAATCATAAATACATTCCTGCGTTTCGCAGAGGGGAGAAAAAATAGATGAAGATTCTGGTGCTTTTATTATTTTTATTATTCATCTTAATATGGGTGATTGGGTTTCTGTTCTCACATAAAATTGCTCTGGGGATATTGGTTGCTATTATTATTCTCTGCCGGATGAAAAAAAGTCAAAAAATATAAAAGGTTAAAATGTCGTAAAGGCCGGGTGGCTTTCCTCCACCCGGCCGAAGAATATTGTCCGACTTTGCCAGATAATATCCTCATTTTATTTCGTACTTCTTTGCCAATACCCAGCCAAATAATCCATACGCCGATACAATTTTTATATATTTATAACCATTGATTACAAGAAAATCTTTTAGTTCTTGAGTTTCCTGATAAGGTATTGGCCAACAATGATTCTTCATTTTCTCAAGTAGTGCTAAATTTTCCATGAAAAAACTTTCAATTTTCCACTCATCAATATCAAGAATTATATTACTTTCAAGAACACTTTCAAAAAAGTAGGTTAAAACACCAGAAGCAATAAATTTCCCTTTTTTATTGTATTTTTCATTATATGTATACATCTCCAGTGTCTTACTACTGAAATCCATGTTATATGAGACTATAACGTCATCATGCATATGTTCAACTCCTTTATTATTTCTGTTTTGGTGAATTTTTACTCCAGTCCGCAATATGGTCATGTGGCCATTCTGGATGTGTAGATGGGTTACCATGATTTTTCATATCAATATCCCTTATAACATTTCCCTTTTTAGTTGTTACAGTCTCAGAATACCCCTTTTTATCACCACTCGAACTATTCCCAGACCCGTTTTCCTATTCTTTCTTTTTCTCCTGTCCCCTTTCTAGTTCATCCAGTTCTATCTTACTCTCAGTATCCTCTTCCGTACTCAGCAGTATGCCTATCAAAACTCCTATGCTTATTGCCGCTGCGTCTCCTCCCCCCTCAGACAGAACCTGCCGCTCGATGAAGGACTCTCATGTGATGGCCTTTTTCCATTGGAATATCTGCCTCCAAACCACCCTGATACTTTGCTGACAATGGAGGATGCTGTATTCTTTATCCAGTTCCAGCCTTTTTTAGCTGTATTTACGATTGTCTGGACGATATTATTATTACTTGTACAATGTATAATACAAAAAGCTGCACATCAACCTTTATTCAATGTGCAGCCTTTATTTTTATGACAAACATTTTTATATATTAGGAAACAGCGCTTCGCTTATCTTCGCCATTTGGCTTTCTTCCAAAATGTATGAATTTGCATTTTCTTTTGTAACTATAACCTCAATGATTGTCTTCTCCCCATATTTATTTCCGTCTATACTTCTCTGGAGGCTCTCCGTCAGCACGGCGGCAAATACTCCCGGCTCCGTTTCTTCAATCCCCTGTGTGATTTTTTCGTTGCTTACATCTGTCGCGCTTTGTTCTAAAGTCTGATAAATATTTGAGGGTTCTATTTGTATCTTTACTGTATAATCACCATCTTCTGTTTTCTCGGATTCCAGAACATCGAATTTTGCCAGTTTGTCTATCTTACTTTTTAAAGCAACATATTTTTGTATTTCTTCTTGAGAAATATTATCAACTCCGTCAAATTCTAAATTAATACGTTCTTCAAAATCCTGTTCAAAAATCTTTCTTGCTTCTTTTTCTGATATACCCTGGATTTTTGCATATTCTGCATATTCTTTATGATAAACTGCATCTAATGTACTCTTTACGTATCCTGCTGCGTCAAAAGTTTTTTCTCTTGAACAAGATGTAATTGATATACATAATATTACAACTAATGAAACCCTGATTATTTTTGATACCTTTATCATATCTCTCCCCCTTTACTTAGAACAAATTAATACTAAAAATTTCAAGTACATATATTTAATCTACTATTATCTCATTGGATTTTACAAATATATGAAATCAACTTGTATATATTAATACATACCTTTATGTTTCAAACAAACTTTATTGTCGCTTTTTACAGTGGCTCTTTTAGCAGCTTGTTCAATTTTGTCTCGGAGCATTTTTCTATAGCTAAAGAAATTAAAATCAAAAATCTTATAAAAAATCCGCCTCATCTAGTTTTCATGGGGCCGCTCCCATCATCTTCTTGCCCCTGTGACACGCCGTGACCGCCCGTATTGCCGTTTTCCGGCAGGACTCAGAAAGATGTACCATGAGCCAACTGTATCGGCTCGTTGGTTCGATGTAAAATAGTTCTATTTTTTTGAAAATCATGAAAAATCGTAGGGTCGAAATGTTAGCAGGTTAAAAACCGGATGGCTTCGCGCCACCTGACCGGAGTACATCGCCCGGCTTTGCCGGACGATGTCTACCTTGGTTTTTAAACTTTAATTTGATAAACACATGATTCTATTGAAAAAGAAGTTAACACTTGTTGCTGAATATCAAACTCCATCTCGTCTAAGGTTATGCTTTTTTTAATAAAATCACAATCATATCCTTCGGTGATAAACACATCAAATAATTTAGGTTGCAATCTCTGAATCATTTCTTTTAAGTACCAAAACAATATTTTTAAATTTTCTTTACAACATTGAGAAAAATACTCTCTTGTTTTATCTGCAAATAACTGTTCATTAGTATATTTATCATATGGAAACAGTAGATCATCACTATTATTTGGCTGATTCCGAGACGTCAATGCAAATAAAACTTTTCCTTTCCCTCCTTGCTCTTTGATCATTTTTGATATATCAGAATAAAAATCTATGCCATTGTCAAACCAAATGAAAACATCTTTTTTTTGTGCTATTTTTTTTAGTTCATCAGTTATTTCTGATCCCAATACAGCCGAGTTAAAACAACCAAATATAAAATGACTCATAATTTCCTCCTACTTAATTTGACGGTCTATTATCGTACCCTGGTTTTAAGGGACCTGCTGAATTTCCATTAGGCAGTCCATCATCATTGTACTGATAATTATTTTCATGGGGTTGTAAATCCTGTTGTGTATTTTTATCAAAATGCTGATGGTCAAAATCCTGTCTGTTAAACTGATTGCCATTTTTATCATAAAAGGCTCTACTCTTTACCGTTCCATCCGGATTCAATTGCTCATACACTGAATTAGGTGTTGACTTCTGTGGCGGTTTAGAATTTCCTTGGTTTATGGGTGTCTCATTCTTCGGCGCATTAGTCTCAGAATCCCCCTCTTTATCTTGTTTGGGTTTCTTTTTCTTACTACCACCAGAATCATTCCTATCCTCGTTATCCTTCTTTTTCTCCTGTTCCCTTTCCAGTTCATCCAGCTCTTCCTTACTCTCACCAACCTCTTCCGTACTCAGCAGCATGCCTATCACAATTCCACCGCTTATTGCCGCCGCGCCTCCTAAAGCGCCTCCGACAGCACCTGCAGCTTTCTTCAGCAGCTCCTTTAACAGCTTATCCACGGTTGTCTCGAATCCTTTTTCTATAGCCAAAGAACCTAATGCTGAACAGTTCACAAGATCTGCCTGTTTCTTTATCACGATGGAACGCTGTGTCTGGTACCTTTCAAGCTGGTTTCCGGATAAGCCCAAACCATTCCTCATCTACCCAATCTCTGCATCGCTCATATAGGATGCCTGTTTATTTTAGGCGATATAGTAGTAGCTGGTTCCGAATCTGTTGCCGCAACAGGAGCCTCCTCCTGAGGTTCTTCCTCCATTGGAAGCTCCTTCTCAAACCGTCTGCATACTATACCAGCAATAGCTGATGTTGTATTCTTTACATCCCCTCTTGGATGTTTCTACAATTAGCTAAACATTATTTTCAAACAATTTTCAGCCCCTTGGTTTCTGTCTTTTGGGGACTGTACTCCGCCTTTATATTTTTGAACTAGTAAACACTTATAGATATAATTTAAAAAAATTTTCCATTCTTTCTTTTAGAAATCACTAAACTCTGAATATACAATATTTTCTTCAAGTAACCCATCCGGGTATTTTTCTATTGGATAGTCCTCTTTCACAATTTCTATAAAATAATTAAGTGTATCCATTAATGCCTCATCTATCGTCTTGCCATGTCCTACGGCTCCTTCTGGGGCATTATCAAATTTTCTAATAATTCTTACATCCGTATAGCCAGTAAATACGCCATCCTTGTTTTCATAAATTTTAACTTTCATTTTTCCATATGGTAATATTCCCTGTGCCCATATTTGAAATTCCCCTACACATTTTTCTATGGCATCTATGCCATCTATTTTTAAATTATTCATCATTCATTTTCCCTCCCTACTGCTTACCAAAAGAAATTATAGTTCCATCAGGAGCTAAATCAATATATTTTCCATTTTTATAATATCTGGTTACATTAGATGTCTCACCACGAATATTATGTACCTTCCTTGCTCCTTTTAAGTTTCTAGCAAATTCTTCTGCCTTCCTTAGATATTGTTGTACATCTTTTGCACCTACTTCTTCACCATGCTTTTTGAAATGTTTTAATAAGGATTTCGTGGCATTTTCAAAAGAACCTTTATTCCACTTTCCTACATTTAATTCTGCTTCAGGCTCCTCATCCTTCTTGTTATTGGGCTTATTTTTATTATTCTCCTGTTTCTTCTTTTCTTCCTGCTCCTTAACAAACTCATCCAGCTCTTCCTTACTCTCACCAACCTCTTCCGTACTCAGCAGCATGCCTATCACAATTCCACCGCTTATTGCCGCTGCGCCTCCTAAAACGCCTCCGACAGCACCTGCAGCTTTCTTCAGCAGCTCTTTTAACAGCTTGTCTACGGTTGTCTCGAATCCTTTTTCTATAGCCAAAGAACCTAATGCCGAGCAGTTCACAAGATCTGCCTGTTTCTTTATCACGATGGAACGCTGTGTCTGGTACCTTTCAAGCTGGTTTCCGGATAAGCCCAGACCATTCCTCATCTGCCCGATCTCTGCATCGCTCATATAGGATGCCTGTTCATTTGGAGAAATATAATGATAGCTGGTTCCGTATCCGCTGCCGGGGTAGGAGCCTCCTCCCGTAGGATAACCGCCTCCTGACGGGTAGCCTCCTCCTGAGGGATATCCGCTTCCTGATGGTCTTCCGCCTGATGAAGGACTTCCGCCTGATGGTCTTCTTCCACCGGAAGATCCGCCTCCAAACCATCCGGATACTGTGCTGACAATGGAGGATGCTGTGTTCTTTATCCAGTTCCAGCCTCTTTTGGCTGTATTTACGATTGGCTGGACAATATTTTTCTTAAGCCAGTTCCCTGCTGCCTGGAATCCTTTTTTCGCTTTATTCCAGAAGGATTTAAAAAATTTTCCACTTGGGTCATTATAATTCAAAGGATTGTTCAGCACATACAGATACCGGTTCCTGGTGAGCGGATTCTCTTTTGTACCGCTTTCCGTATCTTCTGTTGTAAAGGTGCCGTTTTCCGGACTGTAGTATCTTGCTCTCAGATACTGAAATCCTGTCTTTACATGGGTGGATTCTGCATTGTATCCGTAATAGTTCACGGCATCGGGTGTTCCTGATGTCAATGCACCGTAAGGATCATAACGGTAACTGTTTGTCAATGCGCCGGCCTGTGTCATTAGTCCGGTCACGCTTCCTCTGCCGTCATATAAATAATAACTGGTTTTGTCCCCTTTATCAACACTGAGACGTTCTGTGCCATAAGTATATGACTGGCGCAGAGTGTCATCTGCTTTATATTCAGCCAATACCTGTGTATTCTCCTGGTTGATATCGTTGATGTATTCGGTCAGCGTATAGCCTTTGGCGTTTACCCCGTTTGGAATCAGGCCGGCAAGCTGCTCTTTCGGACTGTCTCCTTTTTCTGTTCTCTGTGATTCAGGGATCAACACCTCGTCACCGTAACAGTCCTCCCACTTGTAGGTATTGTCAATCTGAAATACCCGGTTCCCGTCGCCATCGCAGAGAGCGGCCATAAGAACATTTTCACCCTGTCTTACCACCGCAAGGCGGTTTTCTGCAGTATACTCATACTGTGTGGGTGTATCATAACTGTTTTCTGTGGTTTTGATCAGATTGCCGTCCCCGTCATATTGGTAACGAACACCCCGGTCACCCCAGATCATACAGTTGATCCGGCGCGTCATCTGGTTGGAATCGCTGTATTCGTATTTGTATTTCTCCTTTGTAAATCCGTCCTCGATCTTTTCATAAAGAGTACGGTTTCCCACTGCGTCATAGGTGTAATTATGGACAGTCTTTCTGCCGCCTTCCACTTTCTCCGTACATCTGGTCAATTCCCAGTTGTCATCATATTTGTAAGTGCGTTTTGTGATCACTGTCTTCTCTTCATGACAGCAGGAAGTATCTTCTGTAAGCTTTTTGCCTCCCCAATTGTACCAGTCCTCATAACTGGGTTCCTTCCGTGTTCCGGCTTCCAGCTCTGAAGCTGCTTCGCTGACAATATATCCCTGGGCATTGTATGTATACGCGTAAGAAGAAATCTCCTTCCCGCAGGAAGTGCAGGTATTGGTGATCTTTGTAATATGATCCTCTGCATCGTATTTGACAGTAGTCTTTGTTTGATTTGGACGGACAGCCGCTGTTACACGCCCTAATGCATCGTAGTCATACTCTGTCACTGACCCGTTCTTATCTGTAACTTTAATTAGATTATCATTCAGATCATATTCATAACCGGTCTTTTTCCCATCCGGATAAATAATCTCCTGCAGGTTGTCCGCTCCGTCATATACATAACATGTCTCTTTTCCGGAACCGTTTATGGCTTTTATGATCCTGCCAAGCGCGTCGTATTCATACCTGCTCTTTCCGGTTCCGTCTTTCATGGAAATACGTTCACCAAACTTATTATATGTATAAGTAACTTTCGGGTCTGTTTCCTTTCCTTTTGCGTCCTCATAGGATTTCTCCAGAAGGTCATTCAGCTTGTCATAATCATACGACACCTTTTTCCCGCTTGGTGATATATGGGATGTGAGCCGCCCTTTTTCATCATAGCCGAATTTTTCAGTGTTTCCCGCCGGGGTTTTCCTTGAGGTCAGATTTCCTTCCAGATCATAGGTATATTCGGTTGTTTTTCCTGCCGCATCTGTAAATGAAGTCAGATTGTCCATATTGTCGTATGCATAGTTTGTGATTCCGCCCATTGGATCAGCCACACGCACAAGGTTGTCATTTGCATCGTATTCCAGATTCGTCTTTAATCCCGTGCGGTCTTTCACAGTGATGATATTGCCGTGAGGATCGTATTCAAATCCCGTTGTCTGCCCAAGCTTATCAGTGATTTCGGTTATACGGCTGCCTTTATCATAATGCCAGGCTGTCTTTTGCTTTAACGCATCTATCACCTCAGTCACCCGATTACTGTTGTCATAGATATTTTGCTCCACATACCCCATGGGATCTGTCACAGTGGTCAGATTATAATTCTGATCATACCCATATCCGGTCTTTCTGCCTCCGGGTCTGGTCATAGATATGATATTTCCAACCGGATCATAGGTAAGCTCTGTAATCTTACCCATAGGATCAGCCGCCTGCACCATTCGGCCTGCCAGGTCATACGCATAGGCATTGCTTCTCCCCAGCGGATCTGTTACTTTTGCAAGGTTTCCGTATTTGTCATACTCAAAACTGCTGCTCCCGTCCAGTGGATTTACTGCAGACAGCATATTATGAAGTCTGTCGTATGTATAGGTTGTTGTACTCTTCTGGCTGTCTGTTTCTTTTATCACATTATCAACTGCGTCATAAGAAAAGCTTCTCTTATATCCCAGAGGGCTTGTGATACTCTTGATCCTATCTGCCTCATCGTATGTATAAGAATACTCACCCCCGTTTGGAAGAGTGATTTTTGTAATGTTGTCACTCAGATTTACTTCATAAACCGTCTTGTTTCCATTTGGATCCGTCATGGATGTCATATTTCCATGTTTATCGTATGTATAGGATGTGATCAATCCTTTTGGCGAAATTTCCTGTACCAGGTTTCCCAGAGTGTCATATTGATACTCTGTGATCAGTTCCATGGGATCTTTATATTTTGTAAGATTTCCTAACGCATCATAACGATACTCTGAAATCTCCTCCATAGGCGTAACTTCTTTTATCTTACGGTCCAGTTCGTCGTACCCATATGATGTTGTATTTCCCCTGCCGTCTGTCTGGCTTATCAGGTTATTATTGGCATCATAAGCAAATATATTTTTTATACCATTGGCATCCACAGACTCTGTCAGGTTATCGTTGCCATCATATTTAAAATTTCTCACAGCGCCCAGCGGATCTGTCTCGGAAATAATACGATTTCGCTTGTCATAGGCGTACTGATAAACCGCTTCGTCCTCTTTCGTCATGGATAACTGATTGCCGGCCTTATCATATGTAAATACTGTGCGGTGTCCTTCTGCATCGGTTACTGCTGTCATGCGGTCCATCACATCATATTCATAGGAAGTAGTGCTTCCATCCGCTTCCTGTATTTCCAGCAGTCTTCCATATTTATCATAGGTATAAACTGCCGTTCGTCCCAGATTATCTGTCTGGCTGGTCATATTGCCGGAAACATCATAGGTATAAGTCATGGAGTGGCCTTCACTGTCCCGGGCACTCAGCATTCTTCCCATTCCATCGTAAGTGTATTCAATAGACAGTCCCTGAGCATCTGTGATCTTCTGCAGACGTCCGAGGCGGTCATAGGACATCTCTGTCTTGTTTCCTGTTGGCAGGGTGATTTCTGTATTTCTTCCTGCCTTATCATACTCATAGCTGTATTCACTTCCCACAGGATCTGTCATCTTCAGCACATTTCCCCTGGAATCATATTGATAAGATGTGGTTCCTTTTAACGCATCGATGACCTGCTTCATATTACCCAGCTTATCGTATTTCATAACCGTAATATTGCCATTGCCATCTGTCAGGGATGTGATTTTTCGCACGGCGTTATAGGTGTATTTACAGGTATTTCCATTGCCGTCCGTACTTTCTGTCAAATCTCCGTTTCCGTTATAGGCTGCCGTATTGACAATACCTTCCGCGTCCGTTTCTTTTACAAGCCTGCCAACCCCATCATATTCTAACTGTTCTGTTCTTCCCTCCTCATCGGTTACAGAAACCTGTCTGTTGGCAGCATCATAAGTATATGACACCACGCCCCCTTCAGGATTCGCTGCGGTAAGCAGATTTCCATTATTGTCATATGTATAGGATATACACCTTCCACTGTCTTCTTCCGCGGTCAGCAGACGTTTTTCCCCATCGTAAGTAAAGGCAGTGACAACACCTGAGACGTCTGTCTTTGAAATAAGGTTTCCCATTGCATCATATACACTGCTTTCGATTCCGCCATCCTGATATCTTGTCTCAATTACATGGCCGGCCGTATCGTAAGATTTCTCCAGTGTATTTCCCTCTGCGTCCGTAAATTTTATCTGCTGTCCCAGAGCGTTGTATTCAGCCACAGATTCATTGCCTTCTCCATCTGTAACACGAATCATATTACCCGCATCATCATATTCATATGAGACCGTTCCTGCTTCCTCGCTGCTCTCACTTATGACACGCCCCATAGAATCATATTCTGTAGTGATCGTGTTGCCTTTGGCATCTGTCTCTTTTATCTGACGATAATTTTTGTCAAATTCATATGCTTTTTCGGCTCCGTTCGGCAGTGTTTCCAGAACATTATTATACATGGCATCATAGACATAAAATGTCTGTCCGCCCTCAGGATCCGTAATAGTAAGTACATGCCCTGTTTTATCCAGTTCGTAAGATGTGGTGGCGCCGTTCTGGTCTGTTTCCGATGTTTTGTTTCCCAAATTATCATAAGATATCGTGCTTACATTCCCCAAAGGGTCAGTTGTGCCGGTCAAAAGTCCCATACCGCTGTATGTATATGTCCATGTATTGCCGTTTCCATCAACGTAAGATACCGGATTCGGACCGTCATAACTGTAAGATGATGTGACTCCGTTTCCGTCTGTCACAGATACAATGCGGTGCAGCTCATCGTATGAAAGCGAAACTGTGGTACCATTCGGATAAGTAACCGCTGTCAAATCTCCATATGCATTATACTGCATAGCTGTTGTACTGCCATCATAATCTGTCATGGAAAGAGGCTGGTTCAGCTCATTATATGTATAGCTTTTGACAGCACCGTCTTCTCTTGTCTCGGACAGGATATTTCCGGAAGCATCATAGGTATAGGATCTGGTTCCCGCGGCTGTTGTCTGTGAGGCCAGTTCATTCCCTGCGTAGCTATCTGTCCGTGTTGTTCCGTCCGGATATTCAACAGATGTGGTGCGGTACTGTTCATCATAGTTGTAGGTTGTGACGTATCCTTCATTATCTGTAGTGGTCGTCCGGCCATCCTCATATGCAAAGGAACAGGTATTTCCATTGGCATCTGTCTGACTTATCACGCGGTTTTCTTTATCATATTTATTTGTCACGACCTGACTGCCATTTTCATCTGTCCAGCTTACCAGGCGGTTTTTCTTATCATATGAATAAGTTCTCGTGTCCCCGCCCGCATTTTTAAAGGAGACAAGATTGTGATTCTCATCATATCCATACTCCACCTGATTTCCATCCGGAAATGTGATAGCAGTGATATATCCCTGCTTGTCCTGTTCAATTTCAAAAGTCTTTCCCGAAGGTGTTGTGATATTTTTCAGATTATACTCATCGTCATATCCCAATACGGTCTGAAAACCTTTCATATCTGTTTTGCTGCGCAAAAGTCCGTATTTGTCAAATGACCAAATGGTTTTATCTGAATCTGTCAGTTCATAACCGATATAATCCTGCTCAGTCCCTTCATAATTTACTTCTTTTAACTGGTAATCATAACCATCCGGTGCAGAATATGTACCGTCTCCGTTCGGGGTAAGAAACAGGTAGCTGCCGTCTCCCCTTGTATAAAGAATGCTGTCATCCTCCATTTTGATCAGAGCCTGCTCATATACAAAAGACCACCCGCGTCCAAAATAAGAGTTCTGATCCGTGGCCTTGGAATTATAACTCCGCAGAATGGAAAATTCACCGTCTAATTCCTGAAGCTTTGCATCCTTCTGTTCCATAAAGAAATTTCCGGTGTTCAGATTCACCGGTTCAAACCCAAACTCACAGTGAAGTCCTCTGCCCATAAGAGCACCGTCTATCTTCATTTTATCCGTATCCGTAAGGGCCGGCGGATTATACGGCACATTGGTTTTGGGATTTCTGATAAATATGGTATTATTCTCCATTACCAGCGCATCCTGTACACCGTTGTCTTTCATAATACCGGAAAGAGGAACGCCATAATATTTTGCTATCTTAGGAAAAGTATCAAATTGTTTTACCTTATATATAACAAAACTGTCACTTTCCTTTTCCCCACTGGATTCGCCGTCTTTAGTGGCGACTGCCTTAATTTTGAAGAGTTTATCCATCTCCAGCTTCGCATACAGATCACTCTGCCAGTTGGAATCTTTGCTCAGATACTTTGTTGCTTCCGGAAATACTTTTAAAAATTCTGTATTATCCGGGAATTTGTACAGCGGATACGCATCCGTCTCATGATGTTTTTCCTTATCCTCATTTGGAGACAAATAGTATTCCACCCTGGATTTACTTTTGGAAACGCCGTCTGCAAATACTCCGTCAAAATTCAGCTTTCCCTTGATATTTTTTTCTGTCATAGGGCGCAGGTTGATCGTAAGGTCTTCTATGGGCATGTCTCTCAGATAAGGATCTTCTGCAGAAGACCATTCAATTGTCATCTTTGGTCCGTAGGGTGAATTGCGGTTGTTCAGTACCTCACACTGCATAGCAGCTTCCAAACCGCTGGCCTCATCGATTGCTTTTAATACCATCCCATAGTTGGGATGTATTCCCTGGATCCAATCATTCACTAAATCTTTAACGTTGTAATCAATGTAGGCATTAATGGCACCACTTGCATTCTGTACATCCATAAATGTATGATTCATGGGCTGATCTTCCCAGGTAACAAATTCTCCCCACTCTGAATCCACACGGTATAATCCGAACTGTGAGGCACCTTCGCTGTAATTCGTCATCTGGCTCACTGAAAACGTGGCACTTTCAATTTTAGAATCTTTTGGTATTGTACTGAAATCATAATTCACTTTCACAAAGGTACGGCATATCATATGCATGGTACCATAGTCCTCTAAATTCATGGACTTGATTCCATCATCATATCCCACATACGGGTAATTGTTATCACCGACATAAGTTGTGGGAGATCCCTGTTCCACACCGATCATACTGAAATTTTCACGGGTCACATTTACTGTCGTTGGATCTATACGTACAGGATACTGCCGTTCCTCGGAATTGAGCCACTCCTGATTTGGAGAGACAGTTAATATAGTACGCCCTTCCTCCTCCTGCAGAGACAGTACGATATTCGTACTGACCGTATCAGCCGCATCAATCATAACAGGCGCTTCCAGAATATATACTGCTTTTGCAGGCGTACTGCCCTCTTCGTATAAGTAGATCACTCCATCCTGTTCTTCTGCTGTAAGTCCTTCAGAAAGAATCTCATATTGGAATTCTGCTGCCTCCACAGGGTGATTCAGAACGATATCCTCTTTTACATTATTGTCTATAACTGTATATTGTACATCGATTCCTTCCTGTACCTGATTATACAGCACAGCATTACCTCTCACCACTGAATTGGAATAATCCCCACTCAGCGGTATAATCTCCAGACGATTCCCGTCCTTATCCAAAACAATTCCTGCGTTCTCGGTAATATTTTTGGGTAAGGTTATCAGATAATCGTTGGCTTTATTAACAAATACATCGCCCTCGGAACGGGTATCCGGCTCAATCAGCTCATTTTCCACGGGCTGCAGTTCCCCGTTCTCATCTTCATATATGCCAAGATAGCCGCCTAACTGTGTCGTATAAGTTCCCTCACCGTTTTTATATGTTTTTGACATTTCGTCATAATCAACCAGTTCCCCTTCTGGTTCTTCCGGTATGGGATAATAATCAGCCGGCTCTTTTAATTCTATTTCCGTCGTGGTCTCTTCTTCCGGATTCTCCTGTACCTGATCTTCCAATGTCAGATCACCATCTGTATCCGTTTCCTGATTCTCCTCCAGGTCTTTTCCGGTTTCCAAATTATCTTCCGGTTGTTCTGTTGTTTCTCCATTTTCATCCACAGAGTCTGTCTTCTTCCTCGTCTCTTTGCTGTCATCTGCAGAATCATTCGTTTTATCCTCAATTCCGGCCTCCTCAGCAGTCAATGCTTCCGGCTTTGAAAAATCTACGTCCCTTATTTTGTTCTCTGAAATCTCTTTCGCCTGAACAAAAACAGGCTCTGTTCCCTGCAGCGATAAAATAACCGCCAGGAGCAGGGCGAGCCATGATTTCCAAAATCTTTTTTTACTTTTCATAGCATTCTCCCTTTAAAAGGCAGTATGCTGCTTACTCATCGATGAATGGATATTTTCTCCTGCAATAGCCCTGCAAAAACCATAATCCCCGCAAATAAAACGGCCAGTAAAGATAATACATACATCCTATAGAAAGAAATACACATGGTTCCCGCAAATAACAGGGAATATAATAACAATACACATCTTACGATTTTTCGGTAATGTACTTTCTCTACGACACTCAATCTTTTATTTGGGTTATCCATTGGTGAATAACATATGATCATAATTACAGCGATCATATATAATAAGCAGCACACTATCTTATTGATTGTAATCTGTTGATAAATTAAAAATGCAAGTGCAATACAAATCATAGAACAAATGTAGCAGCCTGGTCTGGTCTTTGCGTGGTACCCACCTGCAAAAATCCTCACTATACAATAAGAAAAATAAAAAAACAAACTCTGCCAGATTTCCAACTGAAATAACAGTCCGATACATATAACCAGACACCAGTTACCCATAATATGAACAGCCTGTCTCAGTCCGAATTCCATCCATTCTTTATTTTCTTTCTGTATAATATCCTGCTGCACCATTTTTTCTATGATCTTCATATTATTTCTTCCTCATCTTCTCCACACTCTCCGGCAGCTTAGGCTGGTATACGGCAAAGGGACATGTACTGTTCACCTCAATCAGTACAGCCGCTTTGGCAACTGTACTTAACACTTTTCCGGTCTTCTCCAAAATATTCTTTTTCATTTTCTTTACCTCCATCTTTTCTTTATATTTTCCGGCTATTGCTATATGTAAAATTTTACCACTTTATGTTTTTCACTATTGCCGGCATTGCGAAACTAATGCGGTTTATTACGAAAATAAAATATTTAAAAGGTATATAGCAACCATTAGTATATAAAGCATTACCTTTGGTTTGTGTATAATCCGGGCCGAAAAAACTATACTATTAGTACATTTTAATAACAAGGAGATGACGTATGGATTTAAAAGATATCGGTAAATGTATAAGGGAAAAACGCATATCAAAAAAATGGAAACAGGAGGATCTTGCTGAACATACAAACCTGAGTGTACAGTATATCGGCATGATTGAACGTGGAGAAAAGCTGCCTCGACTGGAGACTTTTATTCGTATTGCAAATGTTTTAGAGGCATCTGCAGATGAACTGCTTGCCGGTGTTATAATAAATGGGAATGCCGGCAGAATATCTCAGTACTATGAAAAGATGAGCTGTCTGTCATCCAGCAATCAAAAGCTGCTTTATAAGATCACAGAGATTTTTTTCACTGAAACGAAGGAAAGGTAATGTTTAAATTATGTATAAATTAGCCATTTGTGATGATGATATAAAACTCTGTAATAAACTCGAAGAAGAGATCCGGTCTTATGAAAAATCACATAACAAATTATTTGAAATTGAAATCTATTATGATGGTGAAGGAATTTTAAGACGATTGTATAATCATGAACATTTTGATTTTATTATTTTAGATATCTGCCTGAAGGATACAACAGGCATTGACGTCGGGAAAAAAATCAGAGCTTTTTATGAAACCTTTGATATTCCTATTATCTACATTTCCACTTTCAAGGACTATGCATTACAGTTATTTAAAATACGGCCTTTTAATTTTCTGATCAAACCCATTCATACGAACGAGTTATATGCCGTTTTAGATGAGCTATGCCAAAGACTTGATACCCAAAAACAATTTTTCACGTATAAGAATTGTAATCAGTATTCACGTATACCCTATGACAAAATCATGTATTTTTACAGCAAAGACAAAAAAGTCTACATTACTACTGCAGATAAAACCACTGAAGAATTCTGGGGTAAACTCAGAGACGTAGAGACTCAGACAAACGGATATTTTCTGTCTATCCACAAATCATTTTTAATCAATTGCAATTTTGTCGAAAAATATACTTATGATAATGTACAAATGGCCGATGGACGCCTGTTGAGTATTAGTCCGGCAAAACGAAAATCCGTACGTGATGCCGTTTTACAGATGATACAGGGGTGAGATATATGATAGCCTATTTACTGTTGAATCTTTTCTGGGTGTATATTCTTTACCGCTTTAATACCTATTTCTTCGGTTGTTCTTTTACAAATAAAAAACGTCTGACTGCGTCTTATATATTATTCTATCTGTTAAACAGTTGTGTACATATAATATTTCATCATCCCATCTTAAATATGCTGACAAGCCTTGTTGGTTTCTTTATAATTTCTGTAAATTATGCAGCAGGTATCATGAAACGGCTTCTCTCTATTGCATTTTTTTATGTTGTAAGTATGCTCTGTGATATTGCTACAGCTGTTACTGTCAGTAAATACTATCCGGGGAAACGTTTAACTGCAGAAGCCACTGCTATAACATATCTGATGTTGTTTATTATAGAGATTATAATTGAGCGGATATTTGATCTTCGTAAAGTACAAAAATTGAATTATTCTCACTGGTCTGCTCTGATAGGTGTTCCAATCAGCAGTATCGCCATTATCTGTGTAATCATTATGGAAGGCTTTCCCAACAAAAGAATAAATCTGATCATTATACTGCTTTTGTTATTGATCAATATTTTTATCTTTTACCTGTATGACTCCATACAAAATGTCTATCTCAAAGATCTCAGACATGAATATATGGAAAAACAGTTGGAAGCCTATACTCAGCAAATGGATGTAATGGTAAAATCGCAGGATAAAATAAATGCCTTACGACATGATTTAAAACACCATATAAATATCATAGCTGCTCTGATCAAAGAAAAACAGTTTCAGGATGTAAATCTCTATATAAAAAGAATGGAGACAGCTCTGGAAGAAACTGCATACCACCGCTATTCAGCCAATCACGTTATTGACAGTATACTAAATTATATGCTCAGTGATGCGCAGACTGACTTTAAAAACCTCAGTATAGATATTCAACTTCCATCAGAACTTGGTATTGACTATTTTGATATAAGCATCATACTGGGAAATCTATTGGCTAATGCAGTCCATGCCTCATTAAATTCAAAAGAAAAGTATCTGCGTCTGCAAATGAAATTAGAAAAAGGTATTCTTTTCATATCTGTAGAAAACAGTTTCGAGCATGAATTGCGTATTCAAAATGGAAACTATATCTCTACCAAAACTTCCCATGGCAGTGAAAAACATGGAATCGGATTAAGCAATGTGAAAAACGTTACGGAAAAATATAATGGGAAGGTAACCATATCTCATAAAAACCATATTTTCACAGTAAATGTTATCTTATATACGGAAATAATTTAAAGCTGCCAAAATACTATTGTAGCTTCCACAATAAATACGTTATAATCGTATAAGACAACTCCCGCGAATTACTTTTTTTGAAAGGAATAGAGACTTATGTTAAATCTGGTAATCTGCGATGATGAGCGGACACTGCGCAATGATTTGAGAAAAGTATTGGAAACAGAGCTGGAACTGTGCGGGGAGACATTTAAGATTGCAGAATTTGACTGCGGAGAATCACTTGTCCGTGCGCTTAACGACTCTGTGTTTGATATTATATTTCTGGATATAGAGATGAAGGATCTGGACGGCGTTGCAACCGCGAGGGAGATAAGGAAAAGGACTTCCGCACCGGAGATTATTTTTGTTACCTCCTATCCTGACTTTGTATTTCAGGGATATGAGGTACAGGCCCTCAATTACATATTGAAACCATATCAGAAAGAGAAGATCATCTCTGTCCTGCATACCGCCCTGGAACGCCTGGGCAGGGATTCTGAAAAATATTATATGGTGGAATCCAGGGGACAGACCCTGCGCCTTCCCTTAAGCCGGATAAAATATTTCTTCAGTGACCGGCGGTCCGTAAACGCTGTCACAGCAGAGGAGACCCATACCTTTTACGGAAAGCTTTCCGAACTGGAGACAGAACTGCCTGAAAATTTCGTGCGGATCCATAACCGTTACCTTGTGAATCTGAAATATGTACAGTCCATACAGGGAAATTCCGTTCAGATGGCTGGGGAAGAACTTCCGGTGAGCCGTTCCTGCAAACAGGATCTGGCGATTGCCTTTGCAAAATATATGCTGAACTAAGCAGAAAAGGAGCAAGAAAAATGAATGAAAAAACAAAAATGATCATAGAAGAATACGCCGCCTCCCAGACACAAACGGCTGAAACGCTTCTCATGGAGCTTGGAAAAATCCCGGCCCCCAGTCACCAGGAAGACAAACGTGCCGTATTCTGCCGGGACTGGCTTCTCTCTCAGGGAGCCGAAGATGTTACGATTGACGCTGCTAAAAATGTGGTGTGTAAAATTGGTGTTAAAAAAGATACGGATCTTATTGTATTTATGGCACATATGGATATCGTATTTCCTGACCTTGAACCTCTGACTATGAAACAGGAAGGCAGAAGACTGTATGCACCCGGAATCGGGGATGACACTGCCAATCTGGTCAATCTTCTCATGGCAGCAAAATTTCTTCTGCAGAATAAACCGAAAATGAATACCGGATTCCTCATCGTCGCCAACGCCTGCGAAGAAGGTCTGGGTAATCTGGACGGATGTAAAGAGATCTTCCGCACTTATGGCAGTCAGATACGGGCATTTTATTCCTTTGACGGCAGCCTGTCCAACTGCACCTGTGAAGCAGTGGGCTCTTACCGGTACAAAATCACCGTAAAAACAGCAGGCGGACATTCCTGGTCAGATTTCGGCACTCCCAACGCCATTGAGATCCTGTGCAGGTTAGTTGAAGGATTATACCGTGTGCAGGTTCCCACAGAAGCCAGGACCACCTATAATGTGGGCTATATCCAGGGCGGCACTACTGTCAATTCCATTGCGCAGGAGGCATCCGTATTATATGAATTCCGCTCCACCAGCCAAAAATGCCTGAAGATCATGCAGCAAAACTTTGACGACATCCTTGAAGACATGAAAGGTGCATTTACCATTGAAACTGAGCTTATGGGCGTACGTCCCGGAAACGGAGACATTTCCGCAGAGGCATTAAAAGCCTTCACAGAAAAAAATGCTGAGATCATCCAAATGTTCTGTCCCGGAGAAATCGACTACAATGCCGCTTCCACGGACTCCAATATCCCTCTCTCCCTGGGTATTTCAGCCAACACCATCGGAACCATTGCCGGAAAAAATGCCCATACCAGAGAAGAATGGGTGGACCTGGATTCCATTCCGACAGGAATGAAGATTGCGCTTGGATTAATGCTGCAGTATACAGAACTGTGAGCAGCCGCGGCTGTCCATGTAAAGCTGCCATTATTTTATACAAGCTTAGGAGGATAAAATGACATCTCAACTAATCTATTGGCTGGAATACATCGTCAATTTCACAGGTACCATTGCCTATGTATTTTTCCTTTACCTTCTGATTCGCCGTTTTCTCATACTCCGAAGTGAAAGGAAGCTTTTTATCCTGGCATCCTTTCTGATGCTGACCACCTTATCCGGACCCATCATATATCCGGAGGAGCTGACCGGAACTATTTCGGTTCTTTTCCTCTTTCTGTTGTATCTGCTGATATTCTTTAAAGGGAAAATACTGGAGCGTGTTTCTGTTTGTATAGTATTGTATCCAATACTGGTGATTCTTAATTTTATAACTGAAAATATTGGTTTCCAGATCTGGCTGGCCAATAGGGATATGTCCCCATTGGCACAGACTGCCCTGCATTCTTTTACCACCTATCTTCGTATCCCTGCCTGGTTTCTGATCTGGCTGCTTTGCCGCAGATGGGTCCCCAGGGCCAGGGAGCTGACAGAACGTATGTGGCTTGTCATAGATATCATCTGCCTCGCTTCGGCGATTGGCCTTATTACTTTTATCTATAACTCTCCCCAGGAGGGAGCCCATACCACATATCCCGCCTGTATCGCCTGCATTCTGACCAGTATAGGATGTCTCTATCTGACTTCCTATGTGGCAAAGACCATCCGAAACGAGTTTGAAATACAGAACCTGAAGTACCAGCAGTCTTATTACGAGGAATTGGAGGAAAACCAGAAAACCGTCAGGAAAATACGCCATGACATGAAGAATCATCTGAGTGTCATCTATTCTTTTATCCAGAACCGAGATTTTGAAGGCGCTGCGAAATATTTTCGGGAGCTTTCAGGAGAGCTGACAGTGAATAACCGTATTTTCTGTAAAAACAGTATTGTTAACGCTGTGCTGAACAGTAAATACAGTGCCGCACTGGATAAAAAAATAGACTGCTTTTTCAATATTTCCATTGACGGACTGCTGGGAATCGATGATGTAAGTCTCTGTTCCCTGTTCTCCAATACTCTTGACAATGCCATCGAAGCATGTGAAAAAATACAGGACATCTCCAAACGGCAGATATCGCTGAAGGCGAGGTATGATAAGGGATTCCTCAGCTATGAGATTTCTAATTCCAAGGCGAATCCCATCACAGTAAAAAAGGACCGCTTTGTAACAGAGAAAAAAGACAAGAGTTCCCATGGATTCGGGGTGCAGAATGTCCGTGATGTGGTGGATAAATATGCAGGGAATCTGGATATTGCTTATACGGATGATCGGTTTACCGTTACTGTTTTGATTGGGAATCTGTAGCTGCCAGCCGTCACTATACTGTAAAAATCCAGAGCAATGCCGCCAAATGCATTGCCCTGGATTTTTTAATGATACTCTGTTGTTACCGTCCCGCCCTGTCACCCAGTCTGTAATCCTTCGGAGACATCCCTGTATATTTCTTGAACTGTGCCGTGAAATATTTGTAATCACTGTATCCCACATCCCCGGCAATTTCATAGACCTTTTTTGTGGTGGTACCAAGCAGTTCTTTTGCCTTTTCCATCCGGATACCGGTCAGATATTCCATATAATTCTGTCCCGTCTCCTTTTTGAAGATAAAAGAAAAATAGGTCGTTGACAGATACAGATTCCGGCATATTTCGTCCAGGGATATCTTTTTGCTGTAGTTCTCGGCTATATAAGCCTTTGCCTGGCCGATTACAAGCCTGTCCCTGGCCGGTTCCTCCACGCCGTTTTCCTTCATCATAAGCACCATGCCTCCGGCTGCCCGCTGCATGATCTCTTTTAATTCTTCCATGGAAAAGACATTCTTCACCCTTGTCTCAAAAGAGCCGTCCGGGTAACTCTGTTCCTGTGCAGGTTTCAGAATGCCGTAGACCGCATTTTTCAGCATGATTCCCAGGACATAACAATAGTTTTTTATAAGCTCCGGATTCATTTTCTTGTGCTCGAACTCCGCGAACATTTTTTCGATGGAAGACCTTACCTCTTCCTCTTTTCCTGCCAGTACCAGCTCCGTGATACTGCTTATCTCTCTGGGGTATTCCTGAATCCACTGTTTTTCAAACTCATATTCAATTCCGTCCCGGAAGAGATTTACAATCTGGCCTGCCTCATGGAAATTGGAATCTATGGCTTTTTTCGCCTGGGCATAGGACTTGTACAGATGGGTGATGGAGGGGTATATCATTCCGATTCCAACACGCACTTCAGGTCTGGCCTCCCCGAAGCATTCCTCTTTCATCTTTTCTGCTGCCCTCTTCAGATTGACAGCGAGCAGATTTTCTCTCTGCATCTCCAAATCAGAAAAGACCAGCACCATCTCCTGTGCACTGCGTATCACAGAAACCCCGTCCGGGACATACTCCCGTAAGATTTTCCGATACGCCTGTTTGATCTCTTCTGTCTCAGCGTCCTGAGAGACTGCAGTCCGTATGACAGCCGCCTGTACATTCCGGGTGGACAGCTCCAGCTCCAGACGCATGATCTCTTCCTCCAGGTTTGTATAGGCTTTCCTCTCCCCCTCCAGAAGTTCCAGAAGAAGTGTCTCTCTCAGCTTTTCCATGCCCTCGTTTAATACCAGCATGCGGCGCTGTTCCTCTGCCTCCTCACGGGACCGCCGGTCCAGCTTTTCTTTCAGTCTGCCGAAGACCGCTTCAATCTCCTGTTTTCTCACAGGTTTTACCATATATTCAAAGGCCCCGAAGGAGACAGCCGCCTTCGCATATTCAAACTCGGCAAAGCCGCTCAGAATGACGATTTCTATCTGCGGATACTGTTCTTTCACCTTTTTGGACAGCTCCACGCCATTCATTCCCGGCATTTTTACATCCGTGAGTATCACATCCACGCCGGTCTCCTCCAAAAGCTTCAGCGCTTCCTCCCCGTCTTCTGCCTCTGCTGCTATCTCAAATCCGTTTTCCTCCCATTTGACACCTCTTTTGATTCCCCGGCGGATGATGGCTTCATCTTCCACCAACATGATCTTATACATGATTTCAAGCCTCCTTTTCTGCTCCTATATCAGCTTCTGATGACATTTTCTCCCTGTGTACCGGCCCCGGTCTCCCAGGGAATCCTTATGACAGCCCGAGTCCCCATACCTTCTTTTGACTCATAGGAAAGACCGTATGCTTCCCCGTAATAGAGACGGATCCGCAGATTCACGTTCTTGGTGCCAACGCTTCTGGCCGGATCATAATTGCTGTCCTTCATATAATCTGTCACTTCCTTCAGTCGCTCTTCTGTCATGCCTCTTCCGTTGTCCTCGACCCAGAATTCTACTCCGTGTTCCGTGCGGCGGCCCGTGATCCTAATGCGGCCGCCCTGTTTCATACTGCGTATCCCGTGTTCAAAGGCGTTCTCTATGACAGGCTGGAGGATCAGTTTGATGGTCCTGGCGTCCAGGATATCCGGGTCTGTCTCCCATTGGACTTCAAAATTCTTTTCATATAATATGGCAAGTATCTGCAGGTAACTTTTTGCATTTTCTATCTCCTCCCGGATGGTCACAAACTCCCCGGCAGTTGAGACACAGAGTTTGAAATAATCACCCAGGACGGCGATCATCTCCTCTGTCTGTTCATATCCTTTTTCCTCAGCCATCCAGTAAATGGTTTCCAGCACATTCAAAAGAAAATGAGGATTGATCTGCTGCTGCATGGCATTTAATTCCAGCTCTTTGATGCGCATCTGGATCTTCTCCTCACCGATTCTGCTCATATACATCTTATCGCGCAGTTCCCGCTGTTTTCCGATCATCTCTGTCAGTTTTTGTTCCAGCATGTGATGCTCATCGCCGGACGGAACTGCTGTATTTTTCTCTTCTGTAGCTTCCTGTGTATCTCCTTTCAGACCTGCGCGGTACATTTTTTCCATGATCTGCCCAAGAGGGATTGTCAGGCTTTTTGCCAGCAGATACATGCAGGCCGCTGAAAAAAGAAGAAGGATGAGGGCCAGCAGTCCTTGAATACCAAAAGGATTTTTTGAAGAGATGGTATCACCGGAAATGGTAAGTTTCCAGCCATTTCTCAAGCGTATGGTATCCACCGCCTCCGGGGCCGCTGCATCCACCGAGGTCTTTGTCTCATCCGAAAGCTCTGCATCATCGGCAGCCTCCGCATCATTTGCAGCCTCTGCCTCATCTGTAGCCTCTGCCTCATCTGTAGCCTCTGCATCATCAGCAGCCTCTGCCTCAACAGCAGCCTCCGCATCACTAAATAATACCTGTCCCTCTTCCCCCATCAGGCTGAATCTCTGCTCCTGTGTCCGTTTCAGCAGTGCAACTATTTCCCCGAACGCATCCATATTACATCTGAGGATCAGATAACACGTAATCTGTTTCGGCTCCAGACCGGGCCTCAAAAGACCTGCCAGATACACATTTCCGTCTTCCCCTGTAAGGAAAACCGGCTTATTCGCAGTTATTTTCTCCCCTTCGGATTCCATAAGCTTCTGAAAATAACTAGCCTCCGCCTCCATATCCTGACCTTTTAAGAACACACTGCCGTCCTCTGATAAAATAATCCCATAGTCAAAGAATGCCTCCTCCCTGCAGGCATGGTACAGGATACTCTCTATTCTGGACGCAGTGGTTTCCCCCCGGTAACCGCAGTTTTCATGATACAGATAGACATCAGCCAGCAGATCCGGGTTTTCTGTCAGATATCTGACTTTCTGCTCATACTCTTCCAGATAGGCATTTAACTGGTTCTGCCCCTGTTCCAGATACATGTTCGTAAACCGCTGCTCACCATTTTCCGCCTGATACCGGCCGCTCCACCCGGAAAAGCAGAGGAGAAGCAGTATAGGGAAAAGGCAGAGGAGGCAAAAGAAGAGGACCATCCTGCGCTTTATGGATAGTTTTCTCAATATTTCCGTCATACATCCCCCTCCTTTATGGGCACCAGAATGTTGATCCCGCTTTCTTCTATTGCTATCCCATAAGCCTCTCCGAAATAAAGCTTCAGGCGCTGATCCACATTGTCACAGCCGGGCAAATCCTGTTTTTCCTGAAAATGCTGTGCAGTGGTCTGCGGCACACCGCCTATAAAAAAACGTATCCTGCCCTCTTCCCGCTTTCCCTCCACATAAAATTGAATTTCCTTTGCCCGTTCTTCCAGAGCCTCATTGATCATGTCCTCCATGACCGGCTGAAGGATCAGTTTCATTACCTGACAGTCCTCTATTCCCTCCTGGATTTTCCAGGAGATTTTGATTCTGTCCCCAAAGCGCAGGTTCTGAAGAAACAGATAGTTCTCCACGCTCTTAGCCTCCTGCCCTACCGTTGTGTACTCCTGCCCTTTGCTGATAATGGTGCGGAAATAATTCCCCACCGCGATCACCACATCACTGATTTCCTCCGCTCCTTCATACTGCCCGTTCCAATAGATTGTCTCCAGGGTATTGTAGAGAAAATGGGGATTGATCTGTTTCTGCAGAGCGGAAAGCTCCGTCTCTTTTTTAATGCGTTCCAGACGGCTCTCTTTGAGTTCCATCTGCAGCACTTCATTTCCCATATGCCCCAGGCGCTCATTCATCCGGTTGAAGCCCCGGATCAGTTCATGGTATTCATCCCTTCCTCCGTCTGTCAGAAGTTCACTCCACCCGTCACGTTCCATAGCTCTCGTCAGCCTTCCGAGAGGTTCCGTGATACTGGCTGTCATGATCCTCGAGAGAAAGAATACCACCAGAAGTCCTGCTGCCAGCAAAACCACCAGAACAGCAGTCTGCTGATAGACACCACCCAGCAGATAAGAATAGGGCACTCCGTTTACGATCTTCCACTGCATGGCTGTAATCACATGGCCGGAGGTGAACATCCTTCCCTGGTCCGTGGAAGTGATGTTCCCCTTCTCCCCGGACATCCGGTCAAAGGCATTCTCCCCTGCCACCAGCACGCCGCTTCCGTCAAATATGGCTGTTTTCCACTGCTTTCCCGCCCCTGCGTTTTGGCACAGCGTCTCCGCATAATCCTTTTTCAGGGCCAGGACAATATTACCGTAAGGTTCCATTGTCTTGGAGATCACAATATAATTCTCCCGGTCTGTACCGATTTCTTTCGGGATAAAGCTCCACAGCGGCCCCTCCGAGGCTTTTGTTCTGGCAAGCAGGGGAGATTCCTTTTGCGTGACCGGCGATGGATAATAAAACTTCGCCCCGTCGGCACTGCTGATCTCCACAGTATCTACCTCCTGGTTCTGCCCGAAAATGCTGTTTATCAGAAGGCGCATTTCGTTCTCCGTCTTCTTTTTCTCATCCCAGTCCGCGCTGCTGTAGACTGAGAGCTGCCGCAGAAGCGTCTCGTTCTCCTCCACGGCCTCTATCTGGCTGATGTATTTTGAGAAATGCTGCTCCATGTTTCCGGAAGAAATGTCTGCCATGGCGGCAGAATATTCCACAGCCATACCCTTCATTTCCTCATAGGAACGTACAGCACTGCAGATTCCCAGGATCAGGACAGGTACAATGGATGCCAGGAAGAAGAAGGTCCTCAGGCGTTTTTCAATTTTCAGTTTCCGTATCCGGCGAATCATTGTATGCATAGCCCCACTGCTCCTCTGCTTTTTTATACCAGTGCCGCCCGTCTTCCACGTTGTCCCGTTCCATATAATACGGAGGTATGACCGCGTGTCTTCCACGCTCATCCTCCTGCACTTCATAGGTACCGAACCAGGTATCCGCCAGGGTATATTCCCCCACAGGCACCTCTTTTCCGGAAAAAATGTAACCATCCAGCATCTGCACCAGCACATCCCCGTACGCCAGGGCATCCTGCACTACACTGCCGTCGTAATACCCTCCGCGGATCTGTTTTCCGGCAAATGGGTCCCCGTCAATGGTGACAAAGATAATATGTCCCGCCTCCCCTGTCTTTTTCCACATTCCCGCCTCCTTAAGAGCCTGCACAAGACCTCTTGCCGGATGGTCACTGGAACAGTGGACTGCGTCTATCTGCGTGCCATCCGCCAGAACACCAGTAAGCCATGACCTGGCCTCCTCCGGGTCGCCTTTCAGATCAGCGGAGATACACCGGATTTCTTCGTATTTTCCGATTTTCTCCTCGAATCCCTGTTTTCTGGCTTTCCAGGCGCTGCTCTCCTCACTGCCGTAGCCATGGCAGACAATGCCTTTTGGCTCCCCGTATTTCTCTGTGAGAAGCCTGACGATCTCCTGTGCCGCCATTTTTCCGGCTTTATAGTTGTCAAAATTTATGGTAAGACTGACCTGTCCGCCTGTAGATTCGGTATCTACCAGAACAACGGGAACGCCTTTTTCATTTATCTGCTCAATAGCAGAGTTGATGCCGTCCTTGTCGATAGACGCCGCCACGATCACATCCGGGGTACCGGCGCAGAAGTTCAGCATCTGCTGATTCTGCCGTGTCTGGTCGTAATCCGCCACTGCCTCCCGGAATTCCCATCCCGCTTCCTGGGTATCATTTCTGAGAGAGGCGTCTAACAGACGATGAAAATATGTGTTCATGCTTTTCTGTACAAATGCCACTTTCCGGTCATCTGTCTGCATGGTGTTTGTCTCTGAAGGTTCTTCCCGTTCTGTATCCCTGCTGCCGCATCCGCTTGTTGTAAGGGCCAATGCCAGCAGGAGGACAGCAGACAGAAATCGTATTTTTCTCATATTGCTCCCTCCGTTTTCATTTTCTATTTTATCATACCACAGGTTTTGGGAACAGGAAAACAGACCGGCCCATGAGAAATCGTTCTGTTCCCCATATGCCGGTCTGTATTCTCTATCTGTTTATTTTATCCAGGGCTTCCCAGATTCCGTTTAAGTATGTGGCTCCCAGTGCTCTATCGTACAGGCCGTATCCCGCTCTTCCTGTCTCTCCCCAGATCATGCGGCCGTGGTCCGGACGGATGTAGCCGTCAAATCCATTGTCATGAAGGGCCTTCAGGATGGCAAACATGTCCAGGCTTCCGCACGCTGACAGATGTGCCCTCTCCTCAAATCCTCTGTTGTCCTCCAGGACAGCCACATTTCTGGCATGGACAAAGTGAATTCTTCCCATGGCGGCGTATTTTCCGGCCATTTTGACCACATCATTTTCTGCGCTGCAGCCCAGGGAACCGGTGCAGAGAGTGATGCCGTTATGCGGGTCGTCCACTAATTTCAGGAACCTGTCCAGATTCTCCTCACAGGTAATGATCCTCGGAAGGCCGAAAATGCTCCAACAGGGATCATCCTCATGGATCGCCATATTCACACCGCAGGATGCGGCTGTGGGGATTACTGCCTCCAGGAAGTATTTCAGATTATCCCACAGATCCTCCTCGGACATGCTGTTGTACTCAGCCACCACCTGTTTCAGTTCTTCCCTGGTGTAGCTGGCATCCCAGCCCGGAAGTGTCAGGTCGCTGTCACTGGCAAGAGGATTCACCTGGTCTACCTGCTCCTGGTAGTATACAAGGGAGGTAGAGCCGTCCGGCAGCACATGGTCAAGCTGTGTCCTGGTCCAGTCAAAGACGGGCATAAAGTTATAGCAGATACATTTGATGCCTGCCTCTGCAAGTCTTTTGATATTTTCACAGTAGTTGGCAATATAGCGGTCTCTTGCCGGCTTGCCCAGCTTGATATCCTCATGTACGGGAACGCTCTCAATGACTTCAAAGTGAAGGCCAGCCTCCTCTGTCTGCTTTTTAAGCTCCGCTATACTCTCCCGGCTCCAGACCTCTCCCACAGGGACATCATAGACTGCAGTCACAATGGAGTGCATACCCGGAATCTGACGGATATTTTCCAATGTGACCTTGTCCTCTTTTCCATACCAACGAAATGATAACTTCATAATTTTTTACCTCTCTTATTTTTTTAATCTTACTGTACAATAAACCAGATGATCGTGGCGCCTATGACACCGACGATGCCTATGATCGTTTCCATCACGGTCCAGGTCTTCAGATTTGTCTTCTCATCCACCTCAAAGAGGGATTTGGAGAGCCAGAACCCGGAGTCATTTACATGGCTGAAGGCAGTAGCGCCTGCTGCCACGGCAATGGTGATAGTGGCGAGCTGAATCTGTGACAGATCCGCAATGGCCGGCATGGATGCCATGATCCCGGCAGCCATTGTCATGGATACCGTGGCAGAACCAACGGAGATTCTCACCACAGCAGCGATCAAAAATGCCACAAGTACCAGCGGCAGGGGAAGGCCTCCCACGAAATTTCCGAAGGCTTCACCGATACCGGAATTCTGGAGAATGAAGCGCAACATACCGCCGCCTGCAATCAGCAGAATGATATTTCCGGCGGATGACAGGGATTCTGTCATGATCTTTGTCAGCTCCTCCCTGGTGTAGCCGTGGCGCATTCCCAGCAGCACCATGGCCGTGATCGTGGACAGCAGAAGGGCGATCACAGGGGTTCCCAAAAAGGTCAGTACCGGATTCAGCGGCTTCATAAACGGAATCACGGATGACAGGGTATTCAGAATGATCAGAAACAGCGGAAGCAGTATAATGGCCACCACGGTGCCGAAGGACGGAAGTTTTCCCTCCACCATCTTCTTCTCATTCTGCTCAAAGGAGGACGGCACCGGAAAGTTATATCGGTCCCCTGCGAATTTTCCGAACACAGGGCCGGCCAGGATCATGGCCGGAATCCCGATGATGATGCCCAGGATGATCACATAGCTCAATTCTACATTCAGCATCTCTGCCACCAGCACAGGACCCGGTGTGGGCGGGATAAAGGCATGCCCTATGGCAAGTCCGGCCAGCAGGGGAATGGCATAGTGGAAAATGGAACGGTTGGTTTTTTTCGCAATTCCAAACGCAATGGGAATGAGGATCAGAAGGCCTGACTCAAAAAATACCGGCATTCCCACAATAAGGCCCGTGACGCCTAACGCCCAGGCAGCCTTTTTCTCTCCGAACTTATCAAGCAGTGTCTGGGCGATCACCTCCACACCGCCGGACACCTGCAGGATCGCTCCGAACATGGAACCCAGTCCGATCAATACGGCTATGGTCTGAAGCGTGGTTCCCACACCCTCAGATAAAGTATCTGTAATCATGGTAAAAGGCATACCTACTGCCAGGCCGATAATCAGGGCAGACAGCATAATTGACAGGAACGGCTGTACCTTCAGCTTAATGATCATGAACAGCAGCACGGCAAATCCCAGAAGGGCGCCGATGATCAGCCGCTCCGGTGATGCAACAAAATTCTCCATTTTTTCTTATCCTCCATCATCTTGTAACAGTTTCCGCGGTTTGTTACCTCTTTTCTTGATGGATTTATTGTAACAAAAAACGGCTTTGGAAAATATGGGGGAGAATTTGTATTTTATATGGTAAAATTATGTTCTTTTCAGGGAAATGCAGTGACAAAAAACCGGCAGCGGAATGATACATTCCCTGCCGGTCTGCTTCTATTCTATATTTACTTTTCCAGGCGGTTTTTTACAAAATCTCCTTCTTTCATGATCACATCCATATGCTCTGCCGCTATGGTCCTGATATCTTCCAGGGGATTGCCGTCTATAACCAGCAGGTCAGCGCTTTTGCCCTCCTCCAGAGAGCCTGTAATATCTCCCACACGAAGGGCTCTTGCACCGTTGATGGTAGCGGCCACAATGGCATCCATCTCGCTGATTCCCGCTTTCTCTACGAATGCGTACAATTCCCCGACAGTCGTCTCTCCATAAGGCGTCATCTGAGAGTTAAAAGAATCCGAACCGATTGTGAGAATAATACCCTTGGCGCTGGCTTTTCTCAAATTATCATAAATACGGTTTAATTCTTTCTCTTTCACTGAATTTCCCGGATATTTGTCGTGGAGCTTTGGATTGTATTTTGGAGGGAACGTATCAAACCATGCCGGCATAAAATTGATGGTTGGACAAAAAGCAATATTTTTTTCCGCCATAATATCCAGTGTCTCGTCATCCAGTGACTGTCCATGTATAATCAAATGAACTCCTGCCTTAGCAGAATTGTACGCGCTTCCAAAACAATGGGACCAGACAGGAATGTGACGCATATTACACTCATCCACAACTGCCTGCACTTCCTCCATGGTATAATGCTGGTCCATAGCCGTCTCCCAGCGCCAGATACCGCCTCCCGTAGCCCAGATTTTTATAGCATCCGGGTTTTCCCTGAGACGCCGACGCACGGCTTTGCGAAGATCCCAAGGCCCGTCCACACACTCTGCCCACGGATGAGATTCTCTGTTCATCTCTATAGATACCTTATGAGAATCCCCGTGGCTGCATGTGGCGCAGAACCCAAGGCCTGAGGCCACTACTCTCGGCCCCTTCATGACACCCGCCTCTATCATATTCCGGATATGGATGCCGAATCTTGAGATTTCCCCCACGGTCGTCAGACCTGTTTCCAGGCACTCATGTGACTGCTGTACAGCCACCACCGCTTTCTGGATATTGTCCTCCAGCACCCAGTCACTGTCATTGTCTGTGAGATTGCCGGAAAAATGCAGATGTGCATCGATCAATCCCGGCATCACTGTCTTACCGGAAATATCTGTTATATGATATCCCTTAGGTACCGCTTTTCCCGGGCCGGCATATGTGATCTTACCGTTGTCCACCAGCACCAGGCTGTCCTTTACTGCCGCGGCCCCTGTGCCGTCGATGAGCAGGCCGCCCTTTAATGCGATTCTATTCATTATCAATCTCCTTTATGTTCTCTGGAATATGTATACCAATCTATTCCTCAGCAAAAGCAATCATGGATGCTTCCAGAGGGACATTTTCCGGGAGCGCCTCCACCTGTACGCACACTCTGGTGGGTCTGTGGCTGCCGAAAAACTCCGCATAGGCCTCATTGATGGCAGCAAAATCGTCCAGACTGTTGATGTACACGTCAACACGGGCCACACTTTCCCTGCATCCTCCGCCCGCTTCTACAATGCTGAGCAGGTTGTTCAGCACCAGCGTTGTGGCCGCTTTGATCTCATATACATATTCCCCGTCTTTTGTAAGAGGGATCTGGCCTGAGGTAATGATCATATTGCCGTATTTTCTTCCGTGACAGTAAGGCCCCAGTACCGGGGATGCTTCCGTGCTCACTAATTCTTTCAGTTCCATATTCTTTCCTCCGCTTATTTTTTATCAATCCATATACTGTACAAGCAGTGCGTCTGCAATGGCTACGCCCTCTTCCGTCACAAACACCGGGTTTATATCCAGTTCTTTTATGCTGTCCTTTCCCTTAGCTGCCATCTCGCTGATGCTCACCAGCATATCCGCCAGCGCTTCCTTATCACATACCGGATTACCGCGGTAGCCATTCAGCAGGGGATAAGAGTTCAGGCTCTCCAGCATCTTTTTCGTCTGCTCCCTGGTAAGCGGCGCCGGTGCAAGCTGCACGTCCTTGAACAGCTCCACGAACACACCGCCCATTCCGACCATGATCATAGGGCCAAAATCCTTATCGTTGTTCACACCGATGATCATCTCCACTCCTGCTTTGAGCATGGGTTTTAGCAGTACACCTTCCAGCTTCGCATCCGGCGCGTTTTTCCTGCAGTTATCCATCACCGTCTCAAATGCCAGGCGAAGCTCTGCCTCATCCCTGATATTTAATTTCACACCGCCCACATCAGACTTATGCTGAATATCAGCAGAATGTATCTTCACGGACAGGGGATATCCCAGATTCCCGGCTGCCTTTACCGCCTCATCTGCTGTGGCAGCCACGGCCTGGGGCGGAATCGCAACGCCGTGTGCTTTCAGGTAATTCAGGCTCTCATACTCGCTGAGTCCTTGGGAAGGCCCATGTGTTCTTTCGGGAACCGCCGCTTCTGTATCCTGGTATTCAAAATTGGCAAAATCCAGCACCTGCTTTAAGATTCGGCATCCGTAGCGCCCTGATGGGAGCAGAGGCACGCCTGCTTTTTGCAGAATATCCGCACTCGCCTGATGCCTTGTGTGCTCAATGAACGGAATCCAGAATACCGGTTTCATATCCGGATTCTCTCTGGCAATGGATACCGCCTCCACCATATGGGAGATGGTATCATCCCAGATCTCCGGCGTGATGGTATAGGCAATACAGATGGCATCCACATGATCGTCTTTTGAGATGGCCTCCATGGCCCGAACCATGACCGGGGTGTTGTATCCGATTCCTGCTGTCATATCAAAAGGATTATTTACGGAACCATAATCCGGAACAAGAGTCTGAAGATATGCTTTCGTCTCCGGATGATATTCCGCCAGGCGGATTCCGAACTCGTCTGTCAGGTCTGCCATGACCCCGGCCTCGCCGCCGGAAACATTCATGAATACGCATCTCTCCCCCTTAGGAAGCTCTTCCAGCCAGGAAAATGCAGCAGCCAGACCGCATAATTCTTCCAGATCCCTGGCCTCTATGACACCGTACCGCTTAAATACAGCTCTCAAGACTTTATCTGCCCCGGAAAGGGAGCCTGTGTGGGATTTTGCCAGCTCCTGCGCTTTGCCGGAACGGCCTGTCTTCAATACTACAACCGGTTTTTTCTTTATTGCCGCTTTGCGGAATGTCTCCACCAGCTTCTCCGGTTTTGACACGCCCTCTATGTATGCAGCCACGACTTTTGTATCCTCATCCTCCACCAGAAAGTCCAGATAATCTTCCACCTTCACATTACAGGAGTTGCCGGAGGAGATCACATGGGAGAATCCCATATTCGGACTGTCCAGCCCTCCAAGCACGATCTGTCCGCTCTGGGAAATCATACCGATATTGCCGGAACGGTCCCGTTCCTCCACCAGAAAGGCAAACGCAAAGATACCGTCAATGAAATTGGCAAACCCCGCACAGTTCGGCCCCATGACCGCGATTCCCAGGCGGTCGGCTTCCCGGACCAGCTCTCTTTGAAGCTCTTTCCCCTCCGCTCCCGTCTCACTGTATCCGCTGGCAAAGACCACGGCTCCTCCGCAGTTCTTCCCTGCCGCTTCCCGTAATAAGGAAAGTATGGTCTTCTGGGGGGTACACAGAATGACCAGGTCTACATCTCCCTCTATCTCTGACAGGGAGTGGTATGCCTTGTGGCCGAAGATCTCCTCT
This sequence comes from Blautia caccae, assembly GCF_040095955.1. NCBI lineage: Bacteria > Bacillati > Bacillota > Clostridia > Lachnospirales > Lachnospiraceae > Blautia > Blautia caccae. Next base: position 353,928 of record NZ_JBBMFP010000001.1, read on the forward strand.
CTTCCCGGATTCACCAGATACAGATGATCCAGATTCCCGGAGAATTTGAGGTAATTGCGGGTGGTATCACCGCCGAATCCCGCTTTTTCACTGGCACCTACGATGGCAACTGTCCTTGGTTTCAATAATTTTCTCAAATCCATATATCAGCCCTCACTGCATCTTCTCCGCTTTTTCATATCCCATCATAAAGCACTGCACGTTTTTGTCACTTGCTTTGCCTTTTTTATTGAAATAAGCTTCCAGTGTATCTGCAAACTCATTTACATCCATCATGCCGGTAGCCCTGATCATAGCCCCCAGGACTACCAGGTTCAGGCCTCTCTGGTTCTCCAGTTCTAAGGCAATTTCCATAGCATCCACACCGTATACCTTCACATTTTTCGGGAACTGCTTTTCTCCGAATACGGAGCGGTTGATGATCACGCAGCCTCCTTCCCGCATATCAGACACATATTTGTCATACGCGTCCTCATTCATGCAGCACAGCACATCCAGGTAATCCGGGTAAGGACTTCCTATCTCCTCATCGGATACCACCACACGGCAGAGGGCAATGCCTCCGCGCATCTCCGCAGAATACTCGCTGGTCCAGCTCACATTTTTGCCGTGCTCTGCCGCGATCTCGATCAGGATCTTTGCGGCTGTCAATACGCCCTGACCACCGATACCTGCAAACATAATATCAGCCATTATTCGTCACCCCCATTATCTACATATACTTTCACCGGGAATACCTTTTCATTTTCCTCTTTCATCTTCTTCATGGCATCTGCCGGCGATAATTTCCAGTTAGTCGGACATGGGGAAAGGATCTCTATAATGGAAAATCCTTTCTTGTCCCTCTGGTTCTCAAAGCCTTTCTTTAACATCTTCTTCGTCTGATCAATGTGTTTAGGATCACACAGGGAACCTCTAGCCGCATATGCGATTTTATAATTCTGAAGGATGTTCAGCATATCGAACGGCTCTCCTGCCACCTTGTCATCTCTTCCTTTTTTACTGCTGACTGTCTTGTCTCCCACCAGAGTGGTCGCCGGGCACATCTGACCGCCGGTCATGCCGAATATTCCGTTATTTACCACGATCATAGTTATTGGAACATTCCTCTGGGCCGCGTAGCAGGTCTCGGAAAGGCCGATCACATAAGAGCACCCATCCCCTGCATGGACGTAGACATTGGAATCCGGATAAACCTTTTTGATTGCTGTGGCCACTGCCGCGCAGCGCCCGTGAGGACCTGCGATGCCGTCACAGTTCAGAGTGTCAATAGACCAGTAAGCACAGGCAATATCCACGACCTGGATGGTCTTTTCACAAAGCCCCAGTTCCTCGCAGCACTCTGCGATCAGGCGCTGTATGATACCATGGCCGCAGCCGGGGCACCATCCCACCTGCTGGTTGATTATTTCCGGTTTTGTCATTTTAGCTGCCATATCAATATACCTCCAGTTCCTTAACATCTCCTGCCAGTACCCCTTTGCAGAAGTCTACGATTCCCTGAGTTGTGGGAACATATTTTGATGTCAGATAACCGTAGAGGGGAACCTTATACTCTGTGGCCAGACGGATATCCAGTCCCATCTGGGAGGAGAGGCTCATCTCAACAGTTACCAGCCCTTTTAATCCCTCCGGGAGATTTTCAAAGGCTTTTTTCGGATAAGGCCATGCCGTGATGGGACGGATGAGGCCCAGTTTCATGCCTGCTTCTCTGGCTCTTCTCACTGCTGACTTGCATATTCTCGAAGAGATTCCATAGGCAACAAGGATAAGCTCGGCATCCTCTGTCATGAAATTCTCCCAGCGCTGCTCATTGTGATACATATCGGAGAATTTTTTCCGTACCATCGCATCGTATGCACTGTAATCCATGGAACGGTCCAGATTGGTAACCTTTACTTTCGGTTCATCTTTTTTCTTCTCACCCTTGATTGCCCAGTCAAATTTACTTCTGTCGTGTTCCTTCGGTTCGGGAAGGACTACCTTTTCTATCATCTGGCTGATTCCGCCATCGCTTAAGATGATCACCACAGTGCGGTATTTTTCAGCCAGGTCAAAAGCTTCGTATGTAAGCTCTGCGCATTCCTGCACGGAAGCCGGTGTGAGGACAAGTTGCCTGGAATCTCCATGGCCGCCGCCCCTGGTCGCCAGCCAGTAGGAATCCTGACCCTCTGTGATCTCACCGTCGCCTACACCGTAGCGCATGACATCTATGATGACCGTCGGAAGATTGTAGGAGGAAAGATAGGAGATCCCTTCCTGCTTCAGATCATACCCCGGACCGGAAGAGCTTGTCATTACACGCTCACCGCATGCTGCAGCTCCCCACAGCATACTCATACTTGCGATCTCGCTTTCCCCCTGGATGAAGACGCCCCCGCGGTCCGCCATGTTGGCTGACATGTATTCCAGTATCTCACTCTGGGGCGTGATGGGGTAACCTGCATAGAAGCGGCATCCTGCACGGAGAGCAGCCTCAGCGATCGCCTCATTGCCTTTCATTAATTGAAATCCTTTACTCATCTTCTCTGCCTCCTTCTACTCAATGGTAAATACATAATCGGGACAGATCTTATAGCACTGTCCGCATCCGATACAGGTTTCTTCATCGATTCTGATGATCTCGTATCCTTTTTTGTTGATCTCAGTGAGAGGCTCAATGGCTTTCACCGGACATACCCCTACACACAGGCGGCAGCCCTTGCATAAGCTGGTGTCCGCGGTTGCTTTTGCTTTTGCCATGATTCAATCTCCTTTCGGTATATTTCATTTATTTTTTTAATATTTGATTTCCGACTCCATTTGCATAATATGGACAGGTTCCTGTACCATATATCCTTCAGTTCAGGACCCCTGCCCATATCTCAGTTTCATGTAATCTGTATCTCCTGCTGCATAGCAGAGCGTATTTGAAAATTGCTCTGGCCGAAAGAACACGCACAGCTCTCTTAAAATGTCATGCCCTGTTATCTGCTGTGCTTTGCTACATATGCATCGATTTCTTCGGCTGTACTCTTATCAAGTAAAGTTTCCGGTGCCTCTTCCAGACGGCGCTTCCATTCCTCATTGGCACGGCGGAGTACATAGGTATAATCCTCCATTGGCCTCTTCTTATAATTACTGTCCCAGTCCGTATAATCCGGGTACCATGCGCTATACATATAATCAAGGGTATCGTCACTGGTAATGAACTGTCCGCCGCTGCCCTCTTCCATGATGGACTCTAAGGAAGCAGCCTCCTCCGATACGTCGATACCGTTTCTGATATAGAGCAGACGGCTGGTAATCTCCTCATCGATAATGGTTTTTTCATAGGAAGTAGTCATAAGGCTGTCAAGGGTTCCAATCTCAGATAACTGGTAATCTGCACCCGAAAGGATATTCGCCATGGTACCTTCATAAGATTCAATACCGCACTGGATATCACAGTTCAGGGCATCTGTGCTGTAGGGTATCGTTCTGGACGGCAGGTTATAGAACCTTTTGCCCATTTCCATGGAACCGATCTGAAGCATCACACGTCCCGGAGAACCGCAGCAGTAAGTCGCACCCTTCATATTGCCGGGGCAGGCACCCACTCCGTAGCCTACAGGATTGCCTGGATTCACAAGCTGTGTCAGAACAATGCCTGCCAGGATCTCCGCATTCTGCATGGTGATCGTGCCAAAGATACGGATAGGACCGGTCACCCCTGTACTTGTGGCAGTTCCCATGGTAACAGCCTGTCCGCGCTCAGCCAGCGCAATGATATTGTCAGCCACCTCACGGCTGTAGGACATCGGACTCATAGAAGGCGCAGACCCCGGTGCCAGATATACTTTTCCACCCGGCTCTAACTTCTCACCTGCAGCGATCTCTACCATATCAATAGCCTGATGCATTTCTTCATAAGAAAACAGCTTGGTATAGAAGGGTTTATCCGTATGGTTCAAAAGAGCACGCATGATCTCAAGATGGCGGTTGACCGGGTCCACATCGTTGGCCTCTACACCATTATTGGAGTTCATGGTCATGACTTTGCTGCCCTGGTAGATCTTGACCAGATTTATCACGTCCTGAAGCGTACCGCGGCGGATGCCATTGTCCAGATCGGTTACATTCACCGGTCCGATGGGACCCGGTACGCCATAATCGCCTCCGCCCAGGTTAATGCTCTTCTTGGAATCAAGTCCATGCATCACAAACTGCGAAGGAGCTTTCTCCAGCGCATCCCTGACCTGCGACTCTGTCATGTAAACCTGTGTGCCGTCTACACGGAAACCATGTTTCTTAAAAAGTTCAAGTGCTCTGTCACTGGTGATATTGACACCGTTCTCTGCCAGAAGCTTCATAGAGTAATCGTGAACTCTCTGCAGATCCTTATCGCTGAACATGGACAGCGATACTCTTCTCATTTCTTCCATTTTCCTTCTCCTTTATTTCATAATTTTATTTTAAGTTTCTATTTTTATTATTTATTTCATTTTACTATATTATAATTCATTTTACAAATATAATATTATAAAATTATGCATAATGTTTTTTATCTGCTTTTATGCACATTGTACTACTCATAATTTATTTCATTTTTATAAATTAATATTCTGTTTTCTGCGCAATAAATCATTATATTAAGTTAATGTTCAAAATCTCTCTTGCACACTCATTCATATAAATGTATAATGAAATAAATTATTAATTTCAGAAATCAGGATAAGGAGGATATACTTTGAGCAAGGCAATACAGAAAATGGAAACGATTCAGGCTATAGACCGTGCTTTCCAAATTCTCGAAACAATATCCCGTTCAGGCAATATGACATTAGCTGAATTACATGAAAAGATGAACATCAGCAAGGCTTCCCTGTCACGTTTAGTATATACGCTGGTGGAAAATGGTTATATTGAGAAGAGACCGAACAATGAATACAGTCTCACATTAAAGGCATATGAAGTGGGTATCAACGCCGTACAGAATCTGGATCAGATTTCACTGATCAACTCCACACTTGCCGATTTGAGCCGAGAGACAGGGCGGGTTGCACAATTCTCTGTTGAGGATAACAATCAGCTTTTATGTGTGCAGAGCATTGGACAGACTGCACCTTCCTTCTCCGTCTATACAAACGTTGGACGGCGTTCTCCTCTGTACTGCACAAGTGCCGGCAAGGCGATTTTGTCCACATATTCAAACCATGAGATTATTGAGAAATGGGAAAAATTTAATGTAAAGCGTCTCACAGAACACACCATTACGGATGTCCACGCTTTACTTCAGGATATCAGTGAAGTGAAACAGCGGCATTATGCGCTGGATAGGGAAGAAAATGAATATAACATCTTCTGTGTGGGCGCTCTTGTAATGAATTATACCAATACGCCGTTGGGTGCGATCAGTATCAGCGGCACCACGCTCACCGAGGAGGAGGAACATGCAATAAGTGAAACGCTTATCGCTGCTGTAAGAAGGCTGTCCGCGACTCTTGGATATGTCATGCGGTAGCATATTATTTCATCAGCAGGCAGCAAAAAAAGGATCCTTATCCGGATGTATGGGATAAGGATCCTTTTTTGTTTTACACCGCAGGGAAACCTGCCGCCTTCTCTTTTTACGCCTGCGCGTCCAGATTCCTCTGGTCTTTATCCAGCATAAACACAGAGACCAGAATGATGATTCCACCGATGATCTGGTTCGCAGTAGGTATTGTACTGTATAGTACCAGTGAAATCACGATGGTCACTACCGGCAGAAAATCCATCATCAGATTTGACAGCAGCACACCGATCCTTTTGATCGCAAATATATTCAAAAAATAAGCAATCGTAGAATTAAATACCCCCAGCACAATCAGGTTCATGAACACCTGCGGCTTTGCAAGGACAGACGGCTCCACATGATAGAAGAATAAAAACGGCAGCGTAGTGACAGCCCCCACGAGCGCCTGGTAATTCAGCAATACGGTCTTCTCATAACCATCTGATATCTTGTCAGTCAGGAAACAATAGACCACCCAGGAAATAATGCTCAAAAGGCACAGTGCATACCCTTTGAAATTGGTTGCCATCAGATCCCCGATCTTCACACCCATCAGAATATACACACCGACAAGAGAGATCAATATACCCAGGATTCCCAGCTTTGTCTTCTTCCTGTGAAACAGAACGATTTCCATGATCAGCGCAAAGACAGCGGCAAATCCAAAAAGCAGGGAGGAAACCGTAGCCCCTATGGATGTAACACTTAAAATAGTGAACCCATGGAAGAATGTCGTACCGACCAGGCCGGACAGGATGATAATGCCCCAATCCTTTTTCTTCACTTTCATATTCTTTCCGGTCACGAGATTAAATCCGGTAAACAAAATCGTCATGACTGCCATCTGAATGACCAGAATCACTACCGTAGGAAGGTATTCACTGATTACAGCCCTGGAAATATAAGACACACCGTAAATCGTGACGACTACCACCATGGCCAGCAGCCCTATGGTCTTGCCTTTTGTCTTATCCATAAGCATCCTCTCCCCTCTAACGCTTGATGTTCTTCGCCTTCTCCGAGGAACCGGCAGCGACAGCGTCTATGGCATCCCTCACATCTTTTGGCAGGATCTCATAGTCACGCAGCTCTTCCAGCATATCCTTCACTTTTTCCGCACAGATATCACGGATATCACGGCTTCCGTTCGCCTCCCAGTTCTCCCAGGTGCCTCTCTCCATATATCTCGGCATCCATATTTCATCCTTGAAATGTTCAAAGGTGTGGTCAGTCTCCAGGAATGTGTTGCCGGGGCCCACTTCCTCCATATTGTCATAGGCCAGTGTCTCATCGTCAAAGCTGAGCGGACGGGCCATCCTCTGCAGAATCTGCATGCACTCATCGGAATAGATCATATCCGCAAAGTCCACCATAAGGTCCATGTCAAGCTGCATGGAAACGATGAAATCACAGCTCAGTGCTCCGGCGAGTCCGCCCATACCGGTCTCAAATCCGGCCTGTGCATCCAGCACCTTACCGTCCCGCAGATTGGCCGGCATCTTGGTCGGCAGCCCAACATAATCTCCCATCTGTGACATGCCTACCTTCATGATAATGCTCTCCGGTGAGGACATATTGATGCACATGGTCTTCATATCCATGCTGCGCACATAGCTGGAATAGATCACAGGCGCCCCCGGATTGACAAGCTGGGACAGTGCGATGCAGGCTAATGTCTCCGCATGGGTATGCACCAGTGCACTCTCCACGGACATGGGGGATGTCATGCCCAGGATTCCGCCGGAGCTGATCACTGACGGTACCTTATGCACGGCTGCCTCCATCAATACATTGGATGTATTTTCATCCACTCGGAGCGGCGGCATGGTCAGGACCCAGAAGGAGATGAAAGGACGTTTCAGGAATTCTTCTTCGCTTCCCACTGCCAGACTGGCCATCTTGATGGCATCCCGCACACCCTCTTTTCCTACAGCTCCGCCGGTGATGTGTTTTGTGGTATTTTTAATGGAAGTCGCCCAGGTATACCAGTCGGATGCCGCCATGGGCACATCCTGGGGTGTGACCAGTGCACTGGCGATGGTCACGGTGTCCAGTTTTTCCATGATCCTTATGATCAGGGCAAGGTCTCTGTCTGTAGCTTTCCTGCGCAGTCCTGTCTCCGGGTCCAGCACATGGGTAGCCATGGTCATGGCAGCCAGTGACGGCACCCTGTCTTTCACATGCACATCTTTATCCGGTGTCCTTCCATATAAAACGAATTCCTCTCGCTTTGGAACCGTCTTTAATCCTTCCTCGATGATGCTGCGCGGTATTTTCACGATTTGTCCGGACACTTCTGCCCCTGCTTTTGCAAAGTATTCTCTTGCCTCTGCCCCCTCAAATTTCATTCCCAGATCTTCCAGCATCTCCAATGCTTTTTCATGTACCCGTACTACTTCCGCGTCGCTTAAATACTTGATTGATGGTCTCATGTTTTACCTCCTCCATAAAAAACCCTGTTCTGTTGCATTCCCGATACGTATCTTCTTTTGATACATCAAGAATACCACAGAACAGGGTCTGTTACTTTTGCTGTATTTTGCTATTTATTGCTCTATATTTCTTTCAGGAGTTTGGACAGATTCTTGTTCAGGAAGTCCCGCAGTTCAATGGCATCCCTGGTATAATAATCCGCTCCTATCTCTTCCGCATACTCTTTGCTGACGGAAAGGCCTCCCACGAAGACAATGACCTTGTCCCTTATGCCTGCCTTCGTAAGCTCCTCTATGACACCCTTCAATTCACAGACCGTTGTGGGCAGAAGTGCAGACGCCATGACAAGCCTGGCGTCATGTTCCACTGCTGCCTCCACAAACTCCTCTTTGCTGACATCCACCCCCAGATCCACCATATCTATATTCAGAGTGGAGAGGTATATCTTGACCAGATTCTTTCCGATGTCATGGACATCCCCCTCCACGGTACCGATGACCGCAGTGCACTGCCTGGCGCCCCCCTGATCCAGATAGGGAGTCAGACATCTGAGGCCGGCATTTAAGGCACGGGCCACACGCAGCGCCTCCGGCACGCAGACCTCACTGTTGCGGAACTTGTACGCCAGTGTATCCACGCCCAGAATCAGTCCCTCTTTGAGCACTGACTCCGGAGGATAGCAGACAGCAATGGCTTTTCTGATCAGATTTACCACCTCATCCGCCTTCCCGCCCAGAAGGTTCCGCCTGATTTCTTCATATATATCCATTCTGCATCTCCTATAAGAATTTGTTCCTGTACTGTCCCGGATTGACTCCTATCAGCCTTCGGAATGTCTTTGTATAGTAGCTCTGGCTTTCAAACCCGCACTGTTCCATGATCTCCTTCAGGCTCAGTTCCCTGTTCCCCATCAGCTCTATGGACTTTTCGATCCTGACCCTCAGGATATAATCGCTGATGGTTCCTCCGGTCTTCTGACGGAATAAGGTACAGAGATAAGACCTGCTCAAAAATACGTGGCTGCAGATGTCATCCAGGGTAATCTTCCTATTGTAATTCTCTTCTATGTAATCCCTGACATTTTTCATGACACTGATATGGTCATCTGTCCCCAGAAGGTAAATACTGTCAAACCACCGGTTCAGCATCCGGTAGGTGATCTCCATCATTTCCTCAATGTTTTCCACATGCTTCATGTCCTGCCTGTAATGTTTTACACCATTCATGACGACTTCGCTGTCCGCCCCTGCCTCCACGATGGCTCTGGCGGTCACAGCCATGAAATCGTGCAGGGCTGACTTCACAAGAGCCTTGTCGTAGGAACACAGGATCTCGATATCCGTGAACAACATTTCCAGCATGTTCTGTATCTTTTCTTTGTCCGCCATGCGGACGTACTGGAGATACCGTTTTTCCCTTTTCAGATAAACAGACCAGTCGAATTTTTCATTTTTCAGTGTCTTCTTTCTCTCTTCGATCCTGGTAGTCATGGCATCACGCCAGCTCATGAGATTCTTCTGGTCCATGAAAATGGCGTTCTGCGTCTTTGAGAGATACTGCATCATGACCTGGAGAAGGTTGGCAGAGGACTGGCACTGGTCTGCGGAGATCACGCGCAGCTTTTTTACCTTCTGCTCCATCTCTCTGCGGTCCTTTTCGCTCAGACAGAACTTTTCCGCGTCCTGACAGAACACATGATCCGGCTCCCACAGAAGGACTTGTCCGCACATGACAGCTCCCACTTCTGTTCCATCCGCATAGATGGGGACTGCCCACATGACAAGGCCGGCATGACAGGCAAAAAAATACGGTTCTTTCCACAGGAATGCCTGCCTGCAGGCCTTTTTATAGGTACGCCTGCAGCGTGCTCTTCCCACCTCCGTGTCCTGCACCTGACGGCAGTATGCGCACTCGTAGTAGTCTTTACTGGCAAGGAAGACCTCCCCGTAAGTGTTCACTGCTATGATTCCCAGCTCTGTTGCCTTTGCGAAATTGTCAAGCATCTCTTCCAGGTAATCTTTTTCCTCTGAATGTTCGTATCCCTCTGCCATATGCTTCCTCCGGACTATTCCTCTTGTCTTTATTCTACTGCCGGAGGGAGAAAAAGTAAACTCGGTATTTTTATGCGTATGTGCATAACTCCCCCTGCGGGACAACGGCTGTAAACAGCAGCGGCCTAATTTCTCCGTCTGCCGGAAAGCAGTACCAGACGTAAAAGCTGCAGGATAGATGAGAGTGCCGAGGCCACATAGGTCAGTGCTGCTGCGCGCAGAACTTTCCCGGCCCCCTGCAGTTCATTTCCCTCCAGGATTCCGGCACCGTCCAGAATCCTGAGTGCTCTGCCGGACGCGTTGAATTCCACAGGCAGGGTAACAAGCTGAAAGGCCACCACCAGAGAAAATAAAATAATACCCGCGTTTACAAGACCCGGTGCTCCCATGAGAAGGCCGATGAGGAACAGCGGCCAGCAGAGGGCAGAACCAAGACTTACGACCGGAACGATCGCGCCTCTGATCTTGATCGGTACATACCCCACATCATCCTGGATCGCATGGCCGCACTCGTGGGCCGCCACGCCGATGGCTGCCACGGACTCTGAGCCGTAGACGGTTTCAGACAGCCGCAGTACTTTGCTTCTGGGGTCATAATGGTCTGTGAGATTTCCGCCGACCCTCTCAATCTTCACCTGGCTGATTCCCGCACGGTCCAGTATGGTCCTGGCTGCCTGTTCCGCTGTCATGTGCCGGGCATTTCCCACGGTACTGTACTTTTTGTAGGTCTGGTTCACATTTGCAGATGCTATGACACAGAGTATTACACCTGCTAAGACCAGAAGATATGTGGCATCATAATAAAAAAACATCCATAATCCCTCCAATGCATGAAATACTTTATTCATTATTTCATTCATCATAAGGTTATGGATGTCTTTCTTTAAATATTCAGAAAGTTAAAAATTTTATTCTGCCCGTTTTAATATTTCTACGGTTCCCTTGTTGCCGTCCACGCGAATGTAGTCTCCGTCATGAATGATCTTGCAGGCCTCTGTTTCAGTCTCCACAACTGCGGGTATTCCCAGTTCCACAATACAGGCAGCACAGCGGGAATCCAGTTTTTCAATGACCCATGCGATGGGCTTGTGGCCTGCCACAGAGGCAGAATAAAAATGGCTGGCCCACCCGTTGCTTCCCTTAGCACAGGGAAGGATCAGGATCTTTCCCCCGATATACGCGCCGAATTTGCTGTTTGCTTCCTCTATGATGATACCCGTTTTTTCATCTAAACCGGCCCATCCCTGTACACTGTCAGGAAGAACAAGCGCTTCTCCTTCCATGACTCCTTCATAGGCTCCGCGTCCTTTGATCATCGTATTTTCCATTATGCTTCTCCTTTCCAATAGCCTGCTGCAGCGGCGTCAATACATTGATAGATATCGCCATAATAGATCGGGACATGCTTGCCTGCTCCAAAGCAGGAGTGCATATAATGTCCCTGTTTACCGGAATCCGTCACCATGGCAGTGACATGCGCAAAAGCTGCAGGATCCATGACCATAGCACAGCTGCTTGACAATACATTTCCGCCTGCCTCCTCAATCGTTTTTACAAAACCGCTTGCTTTTGCCATGGCAAGCGTAGACATATCTGTCCAGACATGGAGTTCTACACCTTCCGCTACCTTTTTCCCTTCTATATAATTTGCTACCTGCTGGATATCCTCCAGGCTGTAGTGCGGGCATCCCATCAGTACAAAGTTGATCTTGCCTTCTCCCGCACTGCAGATCTGGCGGCGGGATTCCTCATAATCCTCCTGTGTGATGGTAAATTCACCTCTGAGCGGTTTGTTTCCTCTGGCATCTTCCAGGGAACGCGCCTCGGGAGTCACACCGACAATATGGCACATTTCACATGCGCTCGTAGTAGCCATTGCGGTAAAGCACTGTTTCAACATGGTCAGGGTAGGTCTGTGGAAATCTCCGGTCAAAACAGGAACTCCGGCGGAGGGCAGCATACGCCCTACTGTGTAGCCAATGATATCCCAGTCAAATCTTGTCTCTGATTTACACTCAATGTGGTATACCGTATCCGCGTAACGGTTTTCCTGAAGATAAAATCCCCATTTAGGAGCACGGCCGCAGATGGATATCCATGTGATCGCCTCTTCTCCGTCTGCGTTGCATCTTGCGCCGAATGCAGAATTGCTCATGGTGATATTGCTGGATTCAGATGTCACCACATGTTCTCCGAATAACGGCACCCAGCCGTTCAGATACGGCGTGCAGGAACCGGCGATGCAGCAGCCTGCCTTCAGTGTACGTCTTAAATATTCTGTATTTCTGTCAAACAATTCTTTCGGAAGATGTGTCACTTTATAATCATATTGATCGCAGGGCGCAACACAGGTCTGACAGTAACAGGTCTTCTCAAATTCGCCTAATTCCACTTTTTCATCTGTACAGAGATACATTTTGGCAAATATCTCATCATATGTATCTGCATCGCAGGTCTCCAGATAGGAATGTGCCCCGAAATACAGTGTGGATTTTGTAATCTCAACCAGTTCTTCCGCGCCCACGACACGGGCATATTTTAAAACATTTTCCAATGCGATTTGTTTAAAACGGCCGAATTTTCCATCCAGCATGTCCTGTTCATATGGTGTTAATTTCATAGGAATACCTCTCTTTTCTCATACTATTTTTATTCTTCATCACTTTTTTCTGATTCCGGCAGCATGTCATTGGGATATTTTTGGATCTCTTTTGCCTGCTTAAAGAAGGAAAAAATACAGATTCCCACAATCAGCATAATCGGCGCCCCCAGGATAACATACATGGCTTTTACCGCATTGACACCATCTGTTGCAACAGTTGTATAGGCGGTAGCTGTGATCAGCAGACCCATGATGATCTTGAATTTTTTCGGTGCTTCATCATCCACGGTCAGATTATGTACAGACATGGTGGCAAGCACGGAAGCAATTGGGTCTGCCATTGTTGTGAAGGATCCAATGATCGCTATGATAAATACAATCTGCACGATATTTCCAATCGGCAGTGACTTGATGATCTGGAATACCGTTGCCTGCATTCCGTAATCCTGCACCATCCCCCATACATCCATGGTACCGCTGGTCTGCAGACTGATGGTCTGTCCGCCGAAGATACCTATCCAGGTGATACAGAAGATCGCAGGGATAATAACATTGACTACCAGGAACTCCCGAAGGGTACGTCCTTTTGCCATCCTGCAGAAAAACATACCAAATACCGGGCAGTACAAAATAAAGGAAGACCAATACTGGACGATCCAGTTGGCATACCAGGTATCATCTGAAAGGGTATTGTTGACTAACGTCTTAGACCCCCAGTTATCCAGTATCTTACCAAAGGACTCTGTGGTAAGTTTGCCGATAAATGCAGTATCACCACAGATAAATACATAAACCAGCAGGGCGCAGAAAATGAAAAATGTGATTGTAGATACATATTTCAGTCCTTTATGAATACCGGAAACACTCATAATGACAAACATCACACCGATAAAGGCAGCTACTAAAAAATACACAAAATTTGACTGGCTGATTCCAAATGCAGATTCCAGTCCGGCACCGATCTGCATCAGACCAACACCCATGGAGTTAGCGCATCCTCCGACCATGGCAAATATCATGACTCCGTGAATCAGTGTCTCCAGCCATTGACGGCGGCCGAAAACCGGGTCTAATACGGAGTTGAACTGAAGTTTTTTACGGCGGTTGTAAACAGCAACCGTAAAGGCCACAGAACAGGCTCCATACAGCGCAAATTCAACAAAAGACCACTGCCACATAACCTGAGAGATCGAGAAGATCGCAGCATCACGAGTTCCAGGCTGGCAGCCGGCATATGCCGGCGGCTCAAAAAAGTTATAAAGCGGTTCTCCCATGGCCCAGAACAACAGCCCTGTGCCAATGCTTCCGCAGATAGTCATGGCGATCCAGTGAAATTTGGTAAATTCCGGCTTCGCGTCTTTTCCTCCGATCTTGATATCGCCAAATTTACTTATCATGATATACATGACGATCAAAAAACATACCAGGGCGAACAGGTTAATGACCCACCCTATTTTATCCGCCATACTGTACAGCATGGTATTCAGAACAGAAGCTAACTGTTCTTTAAAAAAGATTCCTATAAGCAGTAATAGTATTAAGCCTGCAAAAGCGGGCCAGAACGCCAGACTGTTGATCGAACCCTTTTTGTGTTTTTTTGTTTCTACATTCTTCATCTTTTACCTCCCTACTTTTGTCAAACACCTTCACGGTGAGCCCTTGCCGTTATACTATATCAGCGCTGATATAACATTGTGATTCTGTTTACACAACCGGTGCAAAAAAACATAAACTTTTCCATTCTCATAATAGAAAAGTTTCCGGACACCCTTCTTTCATAAGAACTTTGTTTCACTTTTGTAATTCTATGAAATATTTTTTTGTTTTTTGAAATAGTTTTATGTTTTTCTGATTAAACTTATGATAAAATGAAACTAGCAAAAATTCAAATAGTTAAAAGGATTTACCAGCCATAACTTGAAACTATAGGTACTCTATGATAGAATGATTCAAACTAATTTCCAATCCATCAAGTTTACAGTCATCTTGTGTTTAGAGTGTGTATTTTTCGTGATATTATCAGCGATATGCTGAAGGAAGGTTTCTATGACACTACAACAATTAAGATATGTGGCTTCTATAGCCGAATGCGGCTCGCTGAGCAAAGCCGCCCGGGAATTATATATTGCCCAGCCCAGCCTCTCAAAGGCCATTGCCGAATTGGAGAAAGAAATTCAAAAATCATTATTTGTCCGCACACCCCGGGGTGTATTGTTTACAGACGAAGGCACTGAGTTTCTGGCTTATGCCAGACAGGTACTTCAGCAGATGGATACATTGGAAAAGAGATACGAGATCGGAAGTGTGAACAAACACTATTTTACGGTCAGTTCCCAGCACTATCCCTTTGCCTCTGAGGCGTTTTCAAAGGTAGTTGATTCCGTAAAAGACGAATTATATGAATTTATGTACATTGAGACACAGACTCAGGACATCATTGATAATGTACATTCATTGAAAAGTGAGGTGGGGCTTTTGTATCTGAGCCCGTTAAACAGCACGGTCATAAGACGTGTCCTCAAAGAGGCGCATCTGATCTTTGAACCCATATTTGAAACATTGCCTTATGCCTGTATGCGGAGAGATCATCCCCTGGGAAAGAGGACGGGCCTTACCCTGCCGGATCTGGCTCCGTATCCTTTTCTTTCCTATAATCAGAGCCACAGTAATACTTATTCCATGTCGGAAATTATACTGGAGCCCTTTCACATCAAAAAACATCTGATCGTGTCAGACCGGTCCAGCGCCACCAGTCTGATGCTTAACAGTGACGCCTACTGTATCACAGCAGGCCCTTATCCCGGCACCCTGCATGATGAGAGCTGGGTCTATATTCCCATATACGGCCAGGAAAAACTTACTGTGGGACAGATACGCAATGAACATATGATGATCAGCAAGCTGGCGCTTCGCTTTTTAGAGGCGCTGCAGGATATCGTCGGAGATATTTAAGCTGCATCACTGCCCCTCCTGGCACAGCATCCCATGCTGCCGGGAGGGGTTCGTTTTATTCTCAGCTTCCAACCGATTTATAATGCCTCACCCCCAGTTTCCACAGCCCGAAGCACGGCAGCAAAAATACGCCTCCCAAAAGCGGCAGAAACATGTAAAATCCCCTGCTGTCCTTGTCAAGGATATAGCAGATCGGATAATACTGAATCAGTGCATAGGGCACAACAAAAGTACAGAACTGCAGCACCCTTTTCCCATAAATGGCAACCGGATATTTCCCATACTCACGCGCCCCGTCCGTAAGCACATTCATGAATTCCAGCCCTTCAATGGTAAAAAAGCAGATTGCAGCATATATCAGAAATATCCCTGTAAAGACAGCAGTTCCGCCAAGCAGCATAAACACCACAGTCAGCACTTTATCCCAGGTCCATTCCACATGGCTTTTGGCAATTCCATAGGTAAACATCACCACAGCCTGCAGCATTCTTCCGATTCTGGTAAGCTCGATCTTACTTGCCAGCACCTGAAATATTTCATTCCTCGGACGCACCATGATCCTGTCAAATTCCCCATTGCTGATAATGGAAGAAAACGTATCAAACCCTCTGGCAAATGCCTCCGCCAGGGAAAATTCCATCAGTGTGACAGCAAAGCACAGAAGCACCTGGCTGTATGTAAATCCCTCCACCTCATGAAACCTCTGAAACATAAAATACACGCCCAGAAACACATTAAAGGACACCAGAAACTGCCCTACGGCCGTCAGGCAGAAGGACGCTTTATACTGCATCATACTCTGTATCTGAATCTGCATATACTTCTTATATAACCGTAGATATCCCATCCTCTCATCCTCCCTGCACTGTGATCTTCTTCTCTGCCCTGCGCATCAGAAGTTTGCCTAAGAGGACCAGAACTGCCAGCCAGAACACCTGCAGCGCCAGCGCCGAAACCGCGGCTTCGCCTGCCAGATCGCCGCTGTAAATGCGCAGCGGCACATTCTGCATGGAGGCAAAAGGCAGAAGCTCCAGAACCGTTCTCACAGAGTCAGGAAAAAACGGAAGGGGAATGATGCTCCCCGCCAGCAGCTCTACTGCGGAGACAGCCACCATCCGTACTCCGTCCGGTGAAATCGTAAAAAATGTGACCACATAGACTAACATACAAAAAGCTACAACCACCAAAAAGCCCAGAAGCATTCCCGTCAAAAACAGAACCGCTGCTTTTGGGGAGACCGGCAGTGTCATTCCATAAGGGGCAGGCAGGAATCCCGCAGCCAAAAGGATTGGCATACACCGCAGAACAGCCTTGGATATCCGGTTGGCAGCACTCCTTGTAAACCACATGGTATAGATATCCATGGGACGGCACATTTCGTAGGACACATTTCCGTTTTTAATGCAGTCAAAAATCTCATTCTCCA
This sequence comes from Blautia caccae, assembly GCF_040095955.1. Taxonomy (NCBI): domain Bacteria; kingdom Bacillati; phylum Bacillota; class Clostridia; order Lachnospirales; family Lachnospiraceae; genus Blautia; species Blautia caccae. Next base: position 370,907 of record NZ_JBBMFP010000001.1, read on the forward strand.
TAAGCCAGGCCATGAACAGGGCCAAAAAAGCCTGCTGAAGCCATATGTAGGAACAGGTCGCCTGCAGTGTCATGGGAAATGCTCCCGGGTCTGCCCGGTAAAAGGCCCGAAACACCAGCACCTCCATCCCACCCCACACAAACTGCGTCACGATCCCCGCTGCCGCCGCTGCCCGGTACTGAAGGCCCATGGAGAAACGGATTCTGAAAAAGGACAGATATTTTCTCATACACACCGCCTCCTTATATCCGGAAACGGCGGTACAGATCCGCCACTGCCTGGTCCAGCCCCCTATCCGCCCCCGGTATGTCATCCAGCGTACCATCCAACAGGATTTTTCCCTTTCCGATGAGAATGATCCTGTCTGTCAGCGCCTCAATGTCCTGCATGTCGTGGGTGGTCAGTATCACGGTTGTTCGGTATTTTTCATTGCATTTGACGATGAAATCCCGTACTGCCAGTTTTGAAACTGCGTCCAAACCAATAGTTGGCTCATCCAGAAACAGGATTTTAGGGCTGTGAAGCAGAGACGCCGCGATCTCACAGCGCATTCTCTGGCCAAGTGACAACTGTCTGGCCGGTGTTTTCAATAGTTCCGACAAATTCAGCAGAGATGTAAGCTCCTCCAGATTGGCCTGATATGTATCTTCGGATATACTGTAAATATCTTTCAGAAGCTCATAAGAATCAATAACCGGCACGTCCCACCAAAGCTGCGTCCGCTGCCCGAAGACAACCCCGATATCCTTTACATGGGCAGTCCGGTTCTTCCATGGAATCCTCCCGTTGATGCTGCACACACCGCTGTCCGGTGTGAGGATTCCGCTGAGGATTTTGATGGTGGATGACTTTCCCGCGCCGTTTGGTCCAATATACCCAACCATTTCTCCCTCGCTGATGGAAAAGGAGACGTCATCCAGCGCTTTCACTTCCTCGTATTCCCGATGGAACAGAGTCTTCACTGCCTGCCCAAAACCGGCTCCGCGTCTCGCCACACGGAACGTCTTGCACAGGTGCTGCACTTCGATCATTTTGTTTTTCCTCCTGGTTTTGGCAAGCCACGATATCCCTGGATTTTGCCGGGGAAACCCGTGGCAGAGCCTTCCCTTTGCCGGGAAAGGAACTTTAGTGTAGCACTCGGGCAAACAGGTGTCAAGATGCCCTGCAATAAATTAAAGGCGCATACAGTCCCGGACCATATGCGCCTCCACATTCTCATATATTTTCTTAGCTCCCCTGCTGTATTATGGGCCTGTCATTCTGCTTTTCTGACTGCCTCACGGACCTGCAGCACCATGCCGGGAGCTACGGAAAGTTCATCAATCCCCATCTGCAGAAACTCTTTTGTCAGGGACAGGTCTGCTCCCAGTTCCCCACAGATTCCGACCCAGCATCCATGAGCATGTCCATTGTCAATGACCATGCGTATCAGCCGCAGAAGTGCCGGATGATGGGGGTCATAAAAGGCGTCAAGCCTTGGGTTCTGTCTGTCGATCGCCATGGTGTACTGACTCAGATCATTCGTCCCAATGCTGAAAAAGTCCACCTCTTTTGCCAGCATATCGCTGATGACAGCTGCTGCGGGCGTCTCGATCATGATTCCCTGTTCCACATTTTTGTATGGGATATTTCTGGCATCCAGCTCCTCTTTTACTTCTTCTACTATTGCCTTGATCCTGCGCACTTCCTCCACAGAGGTGATCATGGGATACATGACCGCGATCTCTCCGTAAGCACTGGCCCGGAAAATAGCCCAAAGCTGGGTCTTGAACACCTCCGGCTCCTCCAGACAGATACGGATGGCCCGGTAACCCATAGCAGGGTTTTCCTCCTGCCCGAGATGGAAATACTCTACCTGCTTATCCGCACCGATATCCAGCGTCCTGATGATCACTTTCTTTCCGGCCATCATTTCCGCTGCCAGCTTATAGCTCTGGAACTGCTCCTCCTCAGTGGGGTATGTATCCTTTTCCAGGTAAAGGAATTCACTTCGGAAAAGCCCGATACCCTCAGCGTCATTTTCCAGTACCGCCGCCACATCCGATACACTGCCGATGTTGGCGTAGAGATTGATCTTTCTGCCGTCCGGGGTTACGGTCAGCCTGCCTTTTAACTGCTGCAGAAGTCTGGATCTCTCCCTGTCCTCCTGCTGTTTTTTCCGCATTTTTTCCAGTGTCTCCTCATCCGGATCAATGTAGAGAATCCCCTGGTACCCATCCACTATGGCCAGTTTTCCGCTCCACTCCTCCTTAACCGGAACGCCGATGAGTGCGGGAAGATTCATAGTCCTGGCAAGGATCGCCGTGTGGGAATTGGAAGACCCCAGTTCCGTCACAAAGCCCAGCAGCCTGGATTTGTCCATCTGTACGGTCTCACTGGGCGCCAGGTCTTTTGCGATCACAATGACCGGCTCCCGGCCTATGCTGCTTCCTGCCCTTTTATTTGACAGGATACCCACCACACGCTCGGAAATGTCCTTTACATCCGCTGCCCTTGCCTTGAAATATTCGTCATCCATCTCAGCAAACATCTGGGCAAAGTTATCGCCGGTCACAGCCACAGCATACTCAGCGTTGACCTGCTGGGAAAAGATGATGTTCTTTACAGAATCATTGTAATCCTCATCCTCCAGCATCATGGCATGTACCTCAAAAATCGCCGCATTGACTTCCCCGACTTCCTTCAGCGCCTTTTGGTAAAGCTGCTGCAGTTCCTCCACCGCACGGTCTCTGGCTGTTTCATAGCGTTCAAGCTGTGCCTGGCTGTCCTCCGCTTTGCAGCGTTTTACCTGCTGTTCACCTCTGGAATAGAAATAAACTGGACCGATCGCAACACTTTTATAAATTGATTTTCCGGTATACTGCTCCATGATAGCTTTCCTTTCTTTTCCCTATGCTTTGCGCCTTTATTTACAGGTTCTCCTCAAAGAACTTTTTGAGTATTTCCAAATCCTCTGTATTGTCTGTGGAAATGACGATCTCATCGCCTTTTTTCACTCCCAGTCCCATAACTGCCATGAGCTTTGAGGCATCCACAGTCTTCTCACCTTTCGTGATCGTGACAGCGCTGTCAAAACCTTTTGCCATCTTAGCCAGCATTCCTGCAGGTCTTGCGTGAATTCCGATTTCGTCCTTGATTACATAATGAAAAGATCCCATATTTTTTTCTCCTTTTCTTTGGTTTGATGCTGCATGTCAGCCATAATTATTGTGAAATGGCACATGCACCTATTGTTTCATTTATCATAAGCCCGTTAAGCATGTCTGCTTCTTCATCGTCCAGATATTTCCCGCATTTTGCAGGCCCCGGACCGAAAGCTGCCTTACGTCACTCTCTGTATAATATCTGGAGGTGAATACATATTCTCCCTCGTTCAGGTAGATTTCCATAAGTGAGGTATCCGCCAGGATACGGATACTGTAAAGCTTTGGTACAAGCGCTTTTCGTACCTTTCTTCCGGCTCCCATGGCCCCTTCAAAAGACAGGAAAAAGACGCCGTCCTCATATTTGAGTACACATTCCTCTTCTATTATTATGATAAAAGACCTGGAATCTGTCTCCTTGATTTCCCAGTCAAAGCAGGAATCCTCAACCAGAATCCCCTGTGTTTTTTCCGGATCCCGGTCCTGTCTGCTGCCTGAAAAAAGCTCTTTTTCCCGCAGCATTTCTGCCTCTTTCACAGGATACTGATACACTTTTCCATTCTTCCATTTAAGCTCCCTCGGCATAGTAAAGGCGTGCTGCCACCCCTGTTCCACCGTTGGATTGTTGTATTCTTCTTTGATATCAGGCAGGCCAGCCCAGCCTACAAGGATCCGTCTTCCCTTTTCATCCGTGAATGTCTGTGGGGCATAAAAATCAAATCCCATATCCCATTCCCGGAACTCTTTCGGCTCCCCTTCTTCCATCCATTTTTCAGGTAGTATAAAGTATCCGGACTGGTAAATATTCTGCCGGCAAAACTCTTCTCTTTTCAGCCCCTGGGGCGATACAGAGAGCAGCCACTGCCCATCCAGACAGAAGGCATCCGGACACTCCCACATGTAACCAAAAGGCTCCCTGGTAGTCACTTCTCTTACAAATTCCCAGTGTTTTTTATCTTTGGATGCATATAAGAGCACGGCTCCCCGGTTGTCCTTTTTCCTGCCACCCAGTACCATATAACAGGTATCCCCTGCTTTCCATACTTTCGGGTCACGGATATGGTTGGTATATCCTGTCGGGTAGTCTTTCATTTCCAGCAGACATTCCTTTTCCCGGAAATGAATGCCATCCTCACTGCATGTATATATCGTATTGGCCTCTCTGCCGCTGTTCACATAGTCATAATCCCCATCCAGCTTTACATTTCCCGTGTAAAAGATGTCCAGCAGCCCGTCCTCCGTAAATGCGCAGCCGGAGTATACTCCATGGCAGTCCCAGGGGCTGTCCGGCAGAAGCGGTGTCCCCTCATACTGCCAGTGCACCAGATCTGTGCCGGTATATTCTCCCCACACTTTCAGCCCGCCTTCCGGGTCAAAAGGGGAGTATTGGAAAAAGAAATGGTATTTTCCCCTGTAAAAACAAAGTCCGTTCGGGTCATTGAGCCACCCTGCCGGGGGCATGATGTGGAAGCGAAGCCTCCACTTATCCGGGCCCGGCCGGTTCTGATATTCCGTCTCCATGCGGCGTATCTCCCGCAGCAGCGTATCTCTCATCACATTCATATCTTACCGCCTCTACTTTACTGTGACTGCCCTGTCAAGTACCTGAATCTCTCCGGCTGCCTCCATGACAACCTCCTGGTAATCATCTGTGTTGGTGACAATAACCGGTGTGGTGATATCATATCCAGCATTCTTAATATCCTCTATGGAGAAAGTAACAAGGGGCTGACCGGCATGTACACTATCGCCCTCACTGACATGAGTTTCGTAATATTTTCCGCCCAGCTCCACAGTGTTGATTCCTACATGAATCAGGATTTCTACCCCATCTGTGCTGGTAAGTCCCACGGCGTGTTTTGTATCAAAGACAGTCTCCACAGTACCGTCAAAAGGTGCGTATACCGTTCCCTCAGACGGGATCACAGCCATTCCTTTTCCCAGAATCTCACCGGCAAATGTGGAGTCTTTTACCTCTGTCAGAGGAATTGCATTTCCTTTGAGCGGGCTGTAAACCGTATTTTTTTCGCATCTAAATTCTGCCTGTGCGCTGCTGTTTTCTGTCTCAGATTTCTGCTCTATACTCTCTGCCGCGGGTATCTGTTCTTCTCTGTATAAAACCCAGGAAATCACAAATGCTGTTATCACCGAAGCCGCAACCACCATAGTATACTGTACTGTATAATCCGTGGTAATCAGATAGCCGAACAGCCCTGTGATTCCGTATGCGGAGGCGCCCACGCCGGTAAGTCCGGCCATCAGGCCGCCCACAGCTCCGCCCACGCATCCGGCGATAAAACACTTCATATAACGCAGATTGACACCAAAGATGACCGGCTCCGTAATTCCCAAAAAAGCGGAGAGGGAGGAGGGAAGTGCCAGTGCTTTCAGCTTCTGGTTCTTTGTCTTGAGAGCCATGGCAAGAGCCGCGGCCCCCTGTGCCACATTGGCCGCTGTGGCAATAGGCATCCAGATATTCAGCCCTTTTGAACTTAAAAGTCCGGCCTCCAGAGCGTTATACATGTGGTGCACACCTGCAACTACTGTGGGCGCGTATACAGCGCCGGCCAGAGCGGAACCAATGCCCAGAGGCAGCGTGATCAGGAACTGCACACCGTCCAGAACTCCGTTCTCAATCCAGGAAAAGACAGGACCAAACACGGTAAGCGTCAGATATCCTGTGGCCAGAACAGTCACCAGGGGCGTCACGAAAAGGTCAATGATCTCAGGGACAATCTTATGCAGCTTCTTCTCCAGCATGGACATAAACCATACGGCGATCACCACAGGAATCACATGCCCCTGATATCCTACCAGGTTGATCTGATACAGGCCAAACCAGGCATCTGCTGTCGGAATTGTCTCCGCGGAGGCCACAGACCAGGCATTCATCAAATCGGTATGGATCATGATCATACCGATGACAGCTCCAAGGAAAATGTTGCCTCCGAAGACCTTCGCCGCACTGATCGCTATCAGGATTGGAAGAAATACAAAGGCCGCATTGCTGAACAGATGAATGATCGTGTAAGTCCCCGACTGTGTCATAGCCGGGAATACTTTGCCAAGCCCTTCCAGAAGCCCCATCAAAAGACCGCTGGCCACAATGGCCGGAATAATGGGAACAAAGACATCCCCCAGGGTTTTGATCAGCCGCTGGAAAACATTCTGTTTAGAAGCCGCCGCCTGCTTCACTTCCTCTTTACTGGCAGCGGAAATCCCGGCAATGGCAATGAACTCATCATAGACCTTGTTCACTGTTCCCGTTCCCAGAATGATCTGGAGCTGCCCGGAGGCCTCAAAAACCCCCTTTACTCCCTCCACATTCTCCAGAGCCTCTTTGCTGCATTTTTCATTGTCGCCGATAACCAGACGAAGCCTGGTGGCGCAGTGTGCAGCGGATACAATATTCTGCCTGCCGCCGATGTTGTCATAGATCTGCTGTGCAATGCTTCTGTAATCCATGCCTTTTCTCTCCTTTTCATGTTATCGTTCCCATATACATATCTAGTATTCTTTTATTTATCCTTTTGTATTCACGCTTTTATTATATGGAATCGTTCTCATATCTTGTTTTCATTATATCCGAGATATCCGTCTTTGTAAATTGATAATCCTCACAAAACTGAAAGGCAAAAATCATGCATTTTTACCAAAGAACCTCCTCCCGCCTGTAGGACTGCTTTCCCCGTCCAATAAATTGAAAAAAACCGGAATACCCCATATATGGGATATCCCGGTCACTTTGTTCCATTTACTGTTTTTCGCTGTCTTTTTCTGCTTCTCCCATTAACGAGTGGAGTTCTTCCTGATCACCTCAAAGCCCATCTTCAGCTCTTTGTTCACCGTTCTGTCTGTCTCAAGTATGTCCACCAGCATGGACGCAGCCTCCATCCCGCTTGTCTTATAATAAAAATGCACGGTTGTCAGGCTGGGCGTCACAAGCTTGCCAAGCGGTGTGTCACCTATTCCGACAAGCTGGATATCCTGTGGAATCGATTTCCCAATTTCTTTTAAATAGGACATAGCTCCGATGGCAATATTATCTGTGGCACAGAAGACGGAATCTACCTGAGGCACAGCTTCCAGAAGTTCTTTCATCTTCTCATACCCGGATTCAATACTGAACTTTGCCTCAGCCATCTGCTCCGGCCTGCAGGTATTCCCCGCTTTTTTCATAGCTGCCTCAAAGCCCTTCTTCCTGCCGAGACCCGCAGCCTCATCCTTTGTGGTCACACCGATAAAGCCCACGGTCCTGCCCTTTTCCAGCAGTAACTGTGTCACTTCCCTGGACGCATGGAAATCATCATGATAGACACAGGAATAGCCGTCCAAATGCTGTCCCAGGATCACAACCGGAACCCTGCACTCCTTCAGAAGCTTCTTATGCCTGGTGGTAAATATAGTGGCAATAAATACAATGCCGTCCACCTGGTTATCTTTAAACAGGTTCAGGTATTTCAGTTCCTCCTCCACACTGTTGTTGGTATTTGCCAGAAGAAGCTGATATCCGTTCTTCGCCAGCACGTCACTGATACCTGCCACCATGCGGCTCACCGTGTCGGAATTGATTTTCGGAAGGATGACGCCCACAAGCCTGGTCTTCTTCGTGCGGAGCATCTGTGCCTGGCTGGAGGGCTGATATCCTGTCTCCTCAATCACCTTCCTGATCTTTTCTTTTTTCTCTTCACTTACATAGCCGTCATTGAGATAACGGGAAACCGTGGCCCTGGAAACCCCCGACAACTTTGCAATCTCATTGATATTCAACGCTCATCCTCCTGAAAGGCTTATTTTATCATGATTATAACCTGCCGAAATTTATAAATCAAGTTTTGATGACCGTTTAGTATTTTGAAGACCATTTGGAGTTAGTGTTCACACATCATCCGGAATGCACCAGCGTTTCAGATGAGCTGCAAAGCAAGGATGCCTGCACGTTATATTGGGGGATGTACGTATAAATTTAAATTTTTTCCATTATTTATCTGTAAAAAAAGTAGCAGCAATCGGTAAAATTCATAAGATTACATACGAAATTCAGCGTTTTTTTTAAATTATCTGTAATGCAAGTAAATACCACACTCCAACCCCTTAATTTTACATACCAAACCCAGCATGTTCTTTCATTTTATCTGTAATGCAAGTAAATACCACACTCTAACTCCTTGATTTTACATATGAAACCCAACATGTTCTTTTAATTTATCTGTAATGCAAGTAAATACCACACTCCAACTCCTTAATTTTACCTACGAAACCCAACATGTTCTTTTAATTTACCTGTAATGCAAGTAAATACCACACTCCAACTCCTTAAATTTACATACGAAACCCAACATGTTCTTTTAATTTACCTGTAATGCAAGTAAATACCACACTCTAACTCCTTGATTTTACATACGAAACCCAACATGTTCTTTTAATTTATCTGTAATGCAAGTAAATACCACACTCCAACCCCTTAATTTTACATACCAAACCCAGCATGTTCTTTCATTTTATCTGTAATGCAAGTAAATATCACACAGAACTCCTTAATTTTACACACGAAATCAAACATGTTCATTCAAATCATCTGTAAAACAGGGAAAATTCAAGTCCAAGGTCCTGTACTTCCAGTCCCCAAAGCTATATTAATGAATAGAAAAACCCAGTCACAACAAAAAACTCAGCAAAGGAGATGCCACGTTAGAAAAAATCAAGGAATTTTTCAAAAGGGACTGGTCACTTGCGGAGAAGCTCCTCATCCTTCTCTGTTTCTTTTATCTGGGCATTATCAAAGGTTTCCTGTTAGCTCCCATAAAAAAGGGCGTCAGCTGCGGCAACAACAACGGGAACAATTACCCGGACAGCCGGAAGAACGGGGATAAAGAGGATAAAGAAGAAGCATAGGATGCACCTTACAGATAAATCCGCACGGCATACCCCTCTTCCCATTCCTTTTTCACAAATTCCACCCTGCCGTTATGGGCCTCCACGATCTGTCTCACAATGCGCAGTCCCATAATATGCACACGGGAACTTTCCGGTGAATCCGGATGTTTCAGCGCCCGGAGGATGGATTCCGGAATCCCGGGGCCGCTGTCTGAAAATAAAATACCGGCCCTGTCCCCCGCAATTTTCATTTTCACATAGACGGTACATCCCCCCGGGTTATGCCGGATGCTGTTTCCCACCAGATTCCGAAAGGCGCGCATGAGAAGCCCCCTGTCTCCGGTCAGACGCAGGCGCTCCTCCTTTGGCCCGATTTGCAGTTCTATCTCGTATTTATCATCCAGTCCCTGATTATAATAATCCGCCGCACATTCCCGCAATAGCTCTGCCGGTGCATATTCTGCAACGGACAGCGGCTGGGCATGGTACTCCAGCTTGGAGGTCAGGTTCAGGTCTGATATGAGCTGCCGTATCACAAGGCTCTGCTGCTGTATCACAGCCGCTTTCTCCCGCTGCGCATCCGACAGCCCTTCTTCCTTCTCCAGTTCATCCGCATAACCCACGATCAGTGCAAGCGGTGTCCTGATATCATGGGAAACCCCTGCGATCCAATCCGTTCTGGCATTGTCCCTCTGCTCCAGCTTGCTGTTCTGCAGACAGAGTATCTCTGACGCCTGATTCAGTTTCGCCGCCAGCTCATCAATCATCCCTTTTTCCGGAATCTCCACCTTCTCTTTCTTGTAAAGCGCCTCAATCCCTCCCGCAACAGGTTTTAAGGCTTTGTAAAAACGGTACCCGAATGCCAGTGCCAGGCAAAGGAGCAGCAGCAGATTCAAAATACAGAATATCCCTGCATTCCATTTTGCATTTCTCATCAGCGTGCCGTCCCAGATTGTGCTCAGCCTCACAATGCTGCCCTTGCTGCAGCCAAATACCAGAAGCCCGTCCCCATGCCGCCAGACATAGACCGGATAATCTTCCAGATACCAGCGGCTGAATGAGGCCACATCCAGTATGCCGAACTGCCTTGGTATTTCTTTCGGAAGTGCATACTCCCACACAGCTTTCCCGTCCCGGTCAAGAAGCATTGCCCACTGAAACGATGTCTCTTTTAATATGTCATACCCCTCCTGTGACAGCCCGTAACCCTCCCCCTGCCTGTGGATCCGGCTGCTTATCTTCTCCATATTCTGCCGTACGGTCATTCCGCTGTTTTGGTTCTCCCCCTCTGTTATACTGGTATATGCCATATATATAAATACTGCCAGATTGACAAAAATGACAAACACGGTAATAAATACAGCCGTCAGGATATACCTGCGGCTGATCTTCCATAGACTTTTCATCTCTGCCCCTCCTCCTTTTTCAGCCTGTAACCAAGGCCCCTGGCTGTCTGGATCCAGACAGGATGGGACGGGTCTTCCTCTATCTTCTCCCGCAGATGGCGGATATGCACCATCAGCGTATTTTCATATCCGTAATAGGAATCCTCCCATACAGCCTGGCAGATCGCGTCAAATGTTACGATCTTCCCCCGATTCTGATTCAGCTTTTTCAGCAGAAGCAGTTCCTTTGCCGTGAGGGAAACGCTTATTCCTTCTGCCGTCACCTGGGCATTTTCAAAAGAAATCTCACGTTTTCCCAGAATCAGAACCTTTTCCTCTTTCGGAAGCTGTACCGAAGAGAAATAGACACGCTTTAAGATGGCATGTATCCTCAATAGCAGTTCCTGAGGCAGAAAGGGTTTGGTAATATAATCATCCGCCCCCAGGCCCAGCCCGAACAGGCGGTCATTGTCCTCATCCCTGGCGGAGAGAAACAGAATGGGCACCTGGGACTGCTCCCTGAGTCTGCGGAACAGGGTAAATCCGTCCCCGTCCGGAAGCATGATATCCAGGATCACAAGCTGCGGCTCCTCCTTTAAGAAAACCTCCAGCCCGCTGCTGCAGCTTCCTGCTGTATATATGCTCTCAAACCCGCTCTTTGTCAGGATTCCGCTGATCATGGATACCAGCTCTGCGTTGTCATCTATCAATAAAATTTTACAGTCATACAAATTCATCCGTCTTCCCTCCTTCTGCCTTTATGATAAAACATTTCCCGCCTGATATCCACAGAGACCGGAAAATTTAAGGTAAAAATAAGGCAGCCTTCAGTCCTGATTAAGTTCCCTGCTGTAACATGAATGCAGAAATCAGAAAAGATAAAAAGGAGGCAGAAATATGGGAATTGTCATTGAAACATCATCCCTTACAAAACAATATGGTAAAAAACAGGTGGTAAAAGACCTGGACTTAAAAGTCCCCGGGGGCAGTATCTACGGATTCCTCGGCCCAAACGGCGCCGGCAAATCCACCACCATGAAAATGATCCTGGGCCTGGCAAAGCCCACATCCGGCACGGTCACAGTCCTTGGAAAAACGGTGAACAGCAGGAACCGCCTCTCAATCCTGAAGGATACAGGCTCCCTCATAGAATCCCCTTCCTATTACGGACATCTGAGCGGCAGAGAAAATCTGCAGGTCATCTGCACTCTGAAACAGGTCCCGGAAAGTGCCATCGACGAGGTTCTGCAGACAGTGCGCATGGAAAAACAGCAGAACAAAAAAGTGGGTCAGTATTCCCTGGGCATGAAACAGCGTCTGGGACTGGCAGCCGCCCTGCTGGGCCATCCCCGCATCCTGCTTCTGGATGAACCCACGAACGGCCTTGACCCGGCCGGCATCCAGGAGATGCGTGAGCTGATCTGTACCCTCCCGTCACGTTACGGCATGACCGTCCTTGTATCCAGCCATCTCCTCTCGGAAATTGACCAGATGGCAACCTATGTGGGTATCATCAGCAAAGGCTCCCTGGTCTTTCAGGATAAACTGGCCAGCCTCCACGAACACAGCAAGGCCCGCATGAAGCTGCGCACCACAGATGACCGGCAGTCCTTCCTGTCCCTGAAGCATTCCGGACTTCCGGTGGAGATTGAAAAAGAGAATCTGTATCTCTTATCTGACAGAGACGAGGATATTCTTCACGCCGGAACTATTCTGTCTGAAAACAAACTGGGGATTCTTCGTCTGGAGGAGCAGCAGAAAAGCCTGGAGGATATTTTCCTCAATCTTACGGGAAGGAGCATCAGTCTATGAGTAAAATAAAAAGTGGTATCAGCAGTTCCTTTACTGCTGAACAGCAAAAACAGCGCCGCCGCAGAATCTGGATTGTCCCCCTGGGTTTTCTTGTCATTCTGTTTCTATGGGCCTTTATAGGGAAACGCTCTTTATCCGCAGAAGACCTGGCTAGGGGGTATTCCTATACCCTGTATCAGTTTCCGCTGCTGAATGTAGTGCTGGTACCGGTTATGACAGCCGTTATTGCCAGCCGGCTGTGTGATATGGAGATCAAGGGAAATACACTGAAACTGCTCTGCACCCTTCAGAAGCGAAGCAGCTTTTACGACTGGAAATTCATCCACGAACTGAAATATCTGCTGATCTTCACCATAGGCGAAGGAATCCTGGTTCCCCTCATAGGCATGTTCTGCCATTTTACACAGAAACTGCCTCTGCCCCTGGTATTTCTGCATGTGGGAACCACCACACTGGTGAGCCTTGTACTTCTGACGCTGCAGCATTTTCTGTCCCTGATGTCGTCCAACCAGATTTTACCCCTGCTTGTGGGGCTTATCGGATCGTTTCTGGGGCTGTTCTCCATGTTTTTTCCGCCCAGAGCGGCGCGGTTTATCCTCTGGGGGTATTTCTCGGCCTTTTCCCCCTACGGCATGGATTACGACAGCCAGACCCGTGTGATGTCTTTTTACAGAAATCCCTTTCCGACGGAAACCTTTGTGCTGTTTTTATTGTTCGGCCTGTTATTCTTTGTGGTCTGCCGGACTGTCTTTGTAAAAAAGGAGGTGTAAGATATGTTACGATTGTGCGTCAAAGCGGAAAATAAAAAGCTGCGCCATTCTGTTATATGGGCAGCCTGTATTCTGATTCCCATCATTCCGGCTATTATGGGAACCTTCAATTATCAGCAGAACCTGGGCATCCTCACCGGTAAATGGTATTCCCTGTGGTCCCAGCTTTCCCTGTTTTATGCCTGTTTCTTCTATGCGCCCCTGATCGCCCTGTACTGTTCCTATCTCTGGCGTCTGGAACACCTGAATCACAACTGGAATGTACTTATGACCGCGCCGGTCTCCATTCCTAATATCTTCTTTTCCAAGCTGGCAGTCATCTTTAAGGTGACACTCATCACCCAGATATGGCTGGCTGTGCTCTTTCTTCTCTGCGGAAAACTTATCGGGCTTCCCGGGTGGGTTCCCTCCCAGATCCTCGTCTGGATCCTGCGCGGAACTCTGGCGGCTATGGCGATCGGCGCTCTGCAGCTGCTGCTTTCCATGTGTATCCGAAGCTTCTCGGTCCCCATCGGGATCGCCTTGGCAGGAGGCGTAGCAGGACTTGTGATCAGCAACAAGGGGCTTGGCCTGTACTGGCCGTATGCCCTGATGCTCATGGGAATGAACTCCAATAAAAATGAAGATACACTGGCAGGTCATTCCCTCTCCTTCTTCCTGAGCGTCCTTCTCTTTTTCCTGGCCTTTTCCGGCATCAGCATTCTGCTGCTGAAAAAGAGAGATGTAAAAGCATGACCGTTAAATCTTTGCTTTCCTGATCTGTCCCCAGAGCCCCCAGGCTCCCAGCAGGATCACCGCAGTCATAACACCGGTAAGCAGGCCTGCGTCTATCTGATGCAGTGCCAGAACAGCCAGAATAGGGATCATGCCTCCCACAAGGCCGCCCAGCGTTCCCGCCATGGCCGGCAGGCTCTGCTTCACCAGTGCGGTCTCGGATGTCCAGTTATAATCCGGCATCTTCAGATTGATGAACATTCCCCAAAGGGAATTAAAAAGCGCGCACACCACAGGGGTGACAAACATCAGAATCCTCATGGATAATGCCATGGGGAAGCGGATATTGATGATCAGTGCTGCCAGAAGCGCTGCCGGAATCTGCAGTGTAAGGTTCATCAGGATCTTGCTCTTGCATATGGTGATATCCTCAATGGGCATGGATTTCAGTATCCATAGATTTTTCCCTTCCAGTGAAAGAGAAACACAGGTAGTACAGCTCATGGATATCAGGGCACTGATGGCAAAGGGCAGAATCCTGGCTGCCATTTCTGCCATGTTGGGAATTCCCGTCATCTGGTCAAGCTGGTCAAACCTTACAAAGATCAGGGCAATGGCCAAAACAAGAGTCATCAGGCACCCCATCCCCATATTCAGGCAGTAGATCGTGGAGGAAAAGAAGCGTTTCAGCTCTTTTTTATAGAGGGCGTGGATCTGAGATGATGCCTTCAGCTCCGTTAGTTTATAATTGGAACGGGTATGGTATGTCACCAGTGAGGTGTTCAGCTTTTTGTAAACCGGGGATATGAGCTTTACAAAGAGATAAAACCATAACAGGGACCCCGCCAGAAAAGCTGCCATGGCTGCCGCATTTCCCCTGGCTATGCCCTGGAAAAACAGGGCTGCCGGTGGGTAAATCCTGTGCACCTGCGTAAGTATCATTTCACTGATGGAATGTATTTCAGGCATATCAATAGTCTCTGCAAACTGTCCCATTCCCACAGACAGCACCAGCACTGCCAGTGTTCCGATCACGGAAACCACCGTGACCACGGCATTTGCATACTTAAACCTGGATGAAAAAAGTATGATGAGCGTTCCCAAAAGAGCCGCAAGTGTGGTGGGGATCAGCGGAGCCGCCAGGATTCCCAGTATCCACTCCGGATAAAATATTATCCCCGGTGCTGCCCAAACCGCATACCCAATCCCCATGGGAATCAGAATAACGGCTGTCAGCATCAGATTCAGGACATACATGGTCATAAACCGGCTGGCGATCACCGTGCTGGTCTTAACCGGCAGGGACATCACCATATCATATTCTTTATAGGCAAACAGTACGCCGTTTGTCTTGAGTGCCGTAAAAAACAGAGTGATCAGCCCGGTAATGGCAAGGCCGTAGCTTGGGATCACCTCAGCCATTCCCATGCTTCCCAACCCGTAGGAAAGCATATAGGCATAGAAGACAAGCATGAGCAGGACAATCCCAATGGCAAAGGAAGTCATTTTTCTTCCTCTGGACTTCAGGCTCCTTCCGAACTCATTTCTCATCTGCGTCTTAAAAAGTAGCCAGCATTTACTCTTTGTCATGGTCGATCACCTCCAGGAACAGGCTTTCCAGAGATTCATCCTGGGTCAGCTCGGCAGTGCTGCCTGCAACCATCAGATTTCCGTTTTTGATGATAGCGATCTTATTACAGAGTTTTTCCGCCACATCCAGGACATGGGTGGAGAAAAAGATGGCACTGCCGTTCTCACACATCTCATGCATGACTTCCTTTAATGTATGGGTTGCCTTGGGGTCAAGACCTACGAAAGGCTCATCCAGTACCATAAGCTTTGGTTTGTGGATCAGAGCGGAGATGATGGCAGTCTTCTGTTTCATACCATGGGAATAGGAAGAGATCAAATCCCCTAGGCTGCTGGTGATCTCCAGCATATCACCGTATTTCTGGATTAGTTCCTTCCTCTCTGCTGCAGGGACCCCGTAGATATCACCGATGAAATTCAGATACTGGATGCCTGTCAGGTGTTCGTACAGATCCGGATTATCCGGAATATATGCCAATATCTGCTTACACTCCACCGGAGACTTTCTGATATCCCTGCCGTCAATGAGGATCTGCCCTTCCTCAAACTCCAGAACCCCTACGACTGCTTTTATAGTGGTACTCTTGCCGGCTCCGTTATGGCCGATAAATCCATAGATATCTCCGGCTTCCACATGCAGATTCAGACCGCTGACTGCACGTTTTCCGCCTTTGTAGGTTTTTGTAAAATTTCTGATCTCTAACATTTTCTTTCCTCCCGGCCTGAGCCTTCTTACTTTTTCTTTTCCTCTGTTACCGGGGATGAAATCAGGGTGAGCTTTCTCGGCTTCCTTTTTCCATCCGGCTGGTTATTCATGACGCTGCTGTACAGCTCACCCAGTTTCCCGAAAAACTCCTGAAATTCTTCGTCTGACAGGAGAAAAACCGCGGATGTCAGTGATATCATATCCTTCTGCGGGTCCGCATCCTCCCGCTTCAGATACCGCTGAAATTCTCCCATAATACTCAGAAGAGAGCTGTGTATGAGCTGCGCTATCTCCTCTTTCCCCGGCTCTCTGCCGCCCATGGGATTCTCCTGATTGAGCTTATAGACCTTCTCCACGGTTCCCCGTTTTTTATTTTCCTGCACTACCTGTATCAGGCCCGCGTCCTCCAACATTTTCATATGCCTGTACAGGCTGGCCTTCGGCACATCACTCAGTTCCTCCCCAATCTGCGCTGTCGTCCCCTGCTCATGAAGAATGAGGTACTGGGCGATCCGTATTCTCACCGGATTCATGACGATCTTCGCCAGGTCTGTTCCTTCCATTTGCCACACCTCCTGTTATTCTATACTGCGGCTTAACGTTTTCAATTTATATAATATTCTCATTTTTGATAATAATACACTTCCGGAGATTTGTCAACACAAAAAACGCACCGCAGAGGGTGCGTCTTTCGATTCGTTACTTATTCACAGCCCTGCAAAAAGCGCAGTTCTGTGAACAGTAACACGCTTCGCGATGCACAGATATGGAGCATTCTGCCCCATATCGCGCTGGCTGCCTCGGGCTTTTCATGCCTTTGGCCTGAAAACACCTCGCGGAACAGTGGCCGTGAATAGTAACTTCGATTCTTCTATGTCAGGGGAAACAATGACATTTCAAAGTCTCTCACATAATATTTTATGTTCGTTCTCCCCTTCCGGGCAATGACATGCCCTTCCGCTTCCAGTTTTATTTTCTGTGCCTCCACGCCTCCCGGATACTTGGGATTCAGTTCACCGCCTGCCTTCAGCGTCCGCCAGTAAGGCGTGATATCCTCTGTTCTCTGATGGCTGGCCCAGGCCGCTATGGATACGAAGATGCCGGCTGTGATAGGGTCTGTAAAATCAGCACCATTGCTCCTCGCAAAGTAACTGCGGATCTCCCCCACTGTGGTCAGCCTTCCCTCCGGTATCCGTTTCATAACTTCATCGTAATGAACCGGCGGTGCAAAATACATTCTGCTGCCTCCGTACTTCTGTATGGTTTTTTCATCCGTCACGATCTGTACCTTCGGCATATCTGTGTCTTTGTGAAGCATGGCATTGAAATCCTTCTTGTCTTCATTCGCCATATAAAACACCTCCTTTATGCTCTAAGGATACCCGCTTCCGGATAAATATGCAATGAGACGGTTTTGATTTATACCGTATACCGCAGAATTGTTTTCATTTTTTCCGGCGCTGTACGGCTCATATCTTTCAAATAGATTTCCCTGTGTGTCTTACTGCGCCTTTTTAAATGCATTTCCTCCAGAAAAAGGTCCATCTTTCGGAAAGACTCCGGCTCATCATCAAACAAACCCGTGTGAAGGATCTGTACGCACCTGCCCTCCTCACAGATTTCCCAGGTGATCTCATCCAGCAGCGGATTTGGTTTCTTCTTTTTCACCGCCGCAAGAGCCGCCTCATACATCTCCTCTGTAATGCAGTCCGGCTGCCGTATCATGATCGTGTAGCGCAAATGCTCCTTGTCCTCCAGCACATGTGCGTCCGCTCCCGTCTCTTCCTCCATATCCCAGACTCCCTCAAGCGGGTATACGGCAAATTCTTCCATATCTGCATCCCTGTTTTCCATGCCTTTATGCTCCGCCTTATACCGCATTTTTATACTGTAAGCCAGAGAATAAAGAGCTCCCACACGATTTGAAAAGTCCTCATGGTTCGGATTTCCTTTTCCGCTTATCATAAGGAATCTCTGTGCCGGAACACAAACTTCCTCCGGCATTTCCCCCGGGCTGTATAATTTCTTTTCCTGTTTTCTCCAATCATATTTCATGACTTTTCCTCCTGGACTGCTTCTGCGTTCCGCCGATTGTCCGGCTGCCTTTTTCTGTTTCCTGCATCTATATTACAAGTATAGCACGCAAACGCGACATCTATCTGTCATGTTCAAAAAGACTGCTGCATTTTACTGCCCCTTCTGCACATCCCCATAATACTTCTCCCATTCCTCCTCCGTAAACCTGGCCGTATATGCGGGAATCCTATTCTCCTCTGACGGAAGAATATGATTGGATACATACTGCCACTGCCCGTCTTCCAGCAGCCGCACAGTGACTTCATGGGAATAGGCCCGGTCCAGGTTCTCTTCCGCCCATACCGCGTCCGTCACAAGCGTCAGCGTCCCGTCCTCATTTTCCCGATACGCTGTCACCTCAGGATATGGCATATCGCTGAAAGAATACTCATACCATCCCCTCTTATGCCATAAATATTCCTCTGTCTCACGGTCAAACGGTTCCCTCTCCCTGAGCACATCCGCCGGTATCCTGAAATAAGACACAATCACATTTTCCAATGACTCCGCCGGTACCCTGCGGGTATCCAGTGAGACATTCAACAGCTCTCCATATTTCAACTGATACAGCGGCTCATACAAATCAAAAAAATCCAGCTCCCCATAGTCCTCCTCACTCCATTCTGTCAGGAACATATTATTTCCCTTATATCCTATGGGCATCAGATATTTCAGACCGTATGCCCTGCATTTTTCATCCAGCGGCTTTATCCGTACCGCATCGTGTCCCAGGGGACCGTCATACCCCTCCGGAAGATCTTTCTCATAGAGCAGATATCCCTTCTGTGTATACGCCCAAAATGCCGCCTCATAAGAATCCGCTTCTTTTATCTCCGGCTTCTCCCCCTGCCAGTCGAGTGCTGTCTTTCTCACTTCAAGCTTTTTCTCCTCCGCGGCAAAATCTATACGCAGCAGTTCTCCGCTTTTCCGGATCTGGATCAAAAAAGCAGACACCTTTTCCCCATTCTCTGCCTTCTCACAAAATTCTTCCATAATTTCCGGATTCTCCATATTGATCTGATTCTCCATATCCACGACTGCAAATCCTGCGCTTCCTATACACGCTGCCATCTTCTCTCTTGTCCCTATCTCCATCCATTCATCTGCGTTTTCTGCCTCTGTGTATATTTCCCTATACTCTTCCAGTACGTTTTCAGGGAGAAATTCAGCCTTCTCATTCTTCTGCCCCCTGACATTGTCATCCACCAAAAGCTTCCCGCACCCCGCCAAACTTACGCATAAAATAAGAATGAAAAACATCCGGCGCCCTTCGGTTGTTCTGTTTCTCATATACTATCCTCCTTATTATTACATTTGTAAGATTAAAATTCAAAGAAAAATCATGCCTATTCCGGCACGATTTTCTGTATACTTGTCTAAAGCTTACACTTATATGGCCTCAAAGTCAATAGAAAACATCAGGGGGCAGAAAAAAACACTTTCTGCCCCGGTCTTTACATCAAAGCCAACATCGTTTATGCATCCAGGCAGTCATTAAGCTGACAGGACACATTCTGTAATTTTGCCTGAAGTACGATCTCCAGTCTGGAAACCGTCCCGATCATACTTGTCACAGAGCTATTGAGCTTGAATAATTCCTCATTGGTCACGTCTTCCAAATTGATAAACGCCTGCATTTTCTGTCCCTCTGCATTTAGAATGCGGGCAAGGGCGGCTTCCTGCAGCGCAACGGATTCTACCAAATCTACAAGGGCCCGGCATCTGGGTGTCAGAATGCTTATCGTTACGGTGGATGAGTTATTGTCCGGATTGGGGTCCGGTGTGGAAGAGGTCACAACAGCGGTGTTTACAATAGTTCCCGCTGCCTGAGGGCTTACGATTCCCCGGATGAGGATAATCCGGTTTTCACCCGCTTCAAGGGTGCCAAGACTCAATCTTCCGCTCCACGGATTGAAAACAGTACCACCATTTACGGAATATTCCGCATCTGTAAGGGATGGGGGTACTGCATCTGTTAAAAGAACATCTTCAGCCGGAGACGGGCCTGCATTTGACACAGTAATGGTATAGGTTAGTTGTGCCCCCTGTCCCGCAGTGCTTTCACTGGCTGTCTTTACCACAGACAGATCCGCCAGCGCCCCCGATATCAATACCGGGACCTCATTGGATTCCACCTGGAAAGCAGCAGGGATTCCGCCCTCCACAGGCGTATAAGAGTAATTAATAGTTGCCCGGTTGATCGTGGGATTCTCTTCCGGTACCGCATTGGCCACTACAGAAAATCTGACCGCTGTGGTCTGGCCGCCGGCAATATCGGGCAGTGAAAATCCCTCCGCCGGGTCTGCCTGCGGAAATGTGGTCCCATTGATGGTCACACTGCCCGGAACGAATGTCAGTCCCTGGGGTACCAAATCACGGAAGAATACATCTGTAAGCGGATTCTCACAGGTATTTGTCAATGTGACGGTATAATCAAAAATTTCTCCGATACCTGCAGCCGAGGTACTGGCAGTCTTCACCGGAACAAATTGGCGTACCTCTATTTCCTGGAATGCTACATCATCAATGGCATAATCATTCCCGATCACCTCGGGGCCTTCACTCAAAAATTCCACTGTGAGACTGGTATTGTTCCCGGAGTTGAGGACTGTACCGAACTGCTTCCATTCCGGTGCATTTACATT
Source organism: Blautia caccae (assembly GCF_040095955.1). Taxonomy (NCBI): domain Bacteria; kingdom Bacillati; phylum Bacillota; class Clostridia; order Lachnospirales; family Lachnospiraceae; genus Blautia; species Blautia caccae. The sequence continues at coordinate 391,625 of NZ_JBBMFP010000001.1, forward strand.
TGGCGGAATCAGCAGGCCCAGCGTTGCGCTGTATAAAATATTACCGTTTCTGTCCAGAACCCGCACGCCCAATTCCGGATTGGGATAACCTGTAACCCTGAACAGATTCAGTATCCATGCAGTAAACAGATAGCTGGTGTTTTCCTCAACATCCACCGCGGCACGGAAAAATACAGCGCCGGGGTTGTATCCGTTTACCACCATCATTCGTCCTGTTTCATTGCCTTCCGTATGGTCTGCGATCCGCCACCATGCGCCAATCTGCTCACTTCTGGCATCATTCATAATATTTTCTACTGTATATTCCCCGCCCATAGGCGCAAAAACATCCGGATTCGGCAGCACATAAGTGAAATCCGGCGTCACATCAGGATATGGCTCAACCGGTACTCCTGTATTGGCAGGCGTCCCCGCCGGGAAACTGCCGAAAGTGCCGTTATCCGCGGCTTCAATGAGATTTTCCCCTGATACCACCGCACACAGATCTACAAGTGCCCCAATAGGCGTATAGATCACCGGGCCGTTCAGAAAGTTCTGATTCATCACATCTGCCATGTCCACTGTCACAAACAGAGTATCCGGCGTCACTGAGTCAAGATTGGTTGAACCGACAGGCGGATTCGTCACCGTACTGATGGGCGGGTTCACACCCTGCGGTATGCTTCCTGTCTCCGCATCGGCAAAATTCCCCGGTGATGGAACGCCTCCCTGTGTTCCGTAGGATTCTACCACCCTGTAATTTCCCGGGGGTACATTGATAAAAGAATAACTTCCATTTGCATCCGTGAGAACGGTAAGCCTTTCATTGGTGTCTACATTCTGCAAAACAACCGGAATATTGGCAATTCCGGAATCTACGCTGTTGACAGTTGCACTTCTGTCCCGGTCAAATATCACTCTGCCTGCTACTACTGCCATCAGCTTTCCCCTCCTGTTCCATTCATACTGCTGCTCGTCACAGAAGGACAACGGACAAACAGCTCTAATTTACTCTGAAGTATCAGCTCCAGCCTTGTGACCGCGCCTGTTATGAGTTCCGCAGACTGGTTCATCCTCATCAGGTCCTCCGGAGATGTTCCCTCCATGGAAATAATTGCCTCCATCTTTTCCCCCTCCGCGTTCAGAATGTGGGAAAGTGAAGTTTCCTGCATCGCAACTGATATTATCAAATCTGTTACGGCCTGGTCCAGCGTAGTGTCCCCCGGCATAATAATGGGCATACCCATAAAATATCCCCCTAAATATTCATATTCTGAGCAAATATCTGCTCATTATTTATATATATGCAGGTACTTGCCTCCAGTTAATAGGACAGGATATTGGACAATAATACATCCTGTACCGTCATCCGAAAACCCGCATATATTAAATACAAATATGCTGCCATTCCGGTGCTGTCCGGTAACTGTCCTGCTGTTTTCCGATGTGCATCTGCATGGAAACGGACTTTAGAGTGAATTTGAAACTTTAATCCTGCCCGCAGTTTATCACTGTCTGCGGAGAATGATTTTCTAATACGCTCTGGCTTTTTTTAATCAGGGAGAAATATATGAATCAAAAAATAGAACCTCTAACTATAGCCAGTTTGGCTGAGGAAATATATGGCACGGATATATCCGCTGCAGATATCTGTAAAATGAATATAAGTGAAATGAATATTTCTGAAATGAATTGCAGGTGCAAAACCGATCGGGACTGTAATTCTAAGGGCTGCTGCATATCTGACTGCAATTGTGATTCTAAAGTATGCTGCAAGCCCGACTGTGACTGTGATTCTAAGGGTTGCTGCAAATCAGGCAGCAATTGCAAAACCGACTGTGACTGCGATTGCTGCCCCAAGTGCTGCAGTTCCAAATGCTGCTGCAACCCTGACTGCAACTGCAGCTCCAAATGCTCCTGCAGACCCGACTATGATTGTAACTGTGACTGTGATTCCGACTGTGACTGCAACTGCAATTCCTGTTCCGACGCTGCCTGTGCCATCCTGAAGTCAATCGCCAAGACGGAAAATGCTTTGGCCCACATCCTGAATGCAGAAGGTGAAAAACTACAGAAAGCCATCGAACTGGCCGACAACATCTGTGACCTTCTGAAAGTCAATCAATCCGTCCAACAGACTGTCACCAAAGTCACTTTCCTGGAACAGGTACTCTATGCCAAGCTGGAAGCGCTGGAGTGCTGCCGCTTTGATTGTCCCACAGACAACAGCGAACCGGAGTCATAAACACCCTAATTCCTAATCCGAAATGTCCTCCCGGCTACCCGGTAAACCACAATACAGGCCACCACACAGTAAATCAGACAAAAGCAGGTAACGACCGTTCCGAATACCAGCGTACTCATCCTTAAGTTCATGAACATAAAGCAGACAATGTAGGTCGCCCAGGTGACAATTTTGTAAGTCCCCCCGACCACCTCTGTCCCCGCATTATAAGGCTGCAGCAGATAATAACAGGTCAGGTAATGCACGGAAAAGAACGCACTCATAGCCATCACTGACACAAACAGCAGCAAATAATTCACAGGATTATCCGTCCCCCCGGAGAAGTACAGCAGCACCGGCAGCCCCACACCGATCACCGACGCGGGCAGCAGATTCACCTTCACGATCTCTCTGAGCCGGATGCGGAACAGCTTCAGAATAAATTCCGGCTTCTTATAAAAAGAGTATGTGAGCATACTGTGGTCACAATTCATAAACAGCGCCTGCGTAAAACTTGTCCCCCGGTTTATCATATACATAATAAACACAAAGTACGGCAGAAACACCATAAGCATCCTGTTGATCTGTTTCCTGATATCCTCGTTTACCTGAAACAGGAACAGAATCCCCACAAACAGAAACAGACAGATAACCGCCTGCCTCTTCACCGATTTCCAGAGGATTTTCTGATGCCTGCGCACGAAAAGCTCATTAAAATACTCAAATCCCTTTCTGCTGCTGGTAATTCCGGTGTCCTGGCTGATAAGCTTACGGTTCTGCTCCTCAACCGCGGCCTTTACTGTTGCTTTATAATCCATACCGTTTCTGAATTTTGCCAGAAGCTGCTGATACAGGGTTCTGTACTCATCGAACCGCCCCATATAAACTGCTGCCCCGCAGGCCGCCGCCACGGAAAGCACCATGAACGCTGCCATAAGCCACATGGGCAGAAGCACTCCCAGATAAGGAAGCCCATAAGCCGCCGCAAGCAGGACTGCTGTCAGTATCCATCCCAGCTTACCGGGAAGATTCTCATCCCTGCTCTCCCCTGTCCTTTTAAAATCAACCAGATAGTTCCAGGCTATCAGCATCTTCACTGACGCGATAAAAAACGGAAAAAGCAGGCAGCACCACAGCGGAATATTTCTCTCCACCCCAAACCAAATGGTAAAAGGCAGAAATCCCAGGATGCACTTTCCCACCGCATAGGCATAGTTCGTCAGTGTATAGGACCTGGCATCCATACGCATTAAGATCATGGCATAATACTTATCATTACTGGGATTGAACATATAGGTATTCATATAAGACCCGACCAGACTCAGAAAGAACAAAATATGTACAAACAGTCTTCCGTCCCCTGTGTTCTCATAGAGCATCCCCAACCCGAATACCATGATCAGAAGATATAAAACCTTCCCCAGAAAAGTTCCCGCGATTTCCCACAGGCCGGACAGTATATTGGCAAATATCTTCAGCCCCTGGCTCCTGTAGAGGCTCTGGGGCAGAATCTTCCTGATAAGGGGAATCTGCTTCAGGGAATAGAGGATCGTGTTCACACGGTATGTATTTTTCAGCGAAAAAGAAATACGAAACGTCCTAATCATTCTCTTCCTCCTTCAGTGCCCGTATGATCTTGTCCTTAAATCCGCCATTATCCAGATTAGACGGATCTACCACTTCCAGCTCTCCATGGTTGAGGATCACGATCTCATCACACAGGTCAAGAGCCAGCTCCATAATATGTGTGGAAAAAATAATGATCCTGTCCTTTTTCAATGAGCGCAGAAGCTGCTTCATCTCCTCAGCCACCACCACATCCAGGGATGTGAGCGGCTCATCCAGAAGCAGAAGCTTTGGCTGTGCGATGATATTGATCAGCATCTGCATCTTATTTTTCATACCATGGGAATAGTCTTTGAGAAGCCTATCCCTGTCCTCCTCATCAATGTTCATAATGGAAAAATACTCATCCAAAGCTTTTATATCCGCAATACTCTTTTCATTGATATCAATAAAAAATTTCAGAAATTCCCTTCCTGTGAGAAATTCCGGGACAGTGGGCGTTGACAGGACATAACCGATATCCTCCGCCGCTAACTCCGATCTCTCCCCGTTCTCCTGCAGGAAGAAATCCCCTCCGTCTGTCTTCAGGTCCCGGTTCAGACAGTTAAAAAGTGTGGTCTTGCCTGCCCCGTTTCTTCCCAGAAGTCCGTAGATCTTTCCACTGTCAAAAGTAAATGTAATATCCTTTAGTACCTGCTTTTTCTCAAAGGCTTTTGAAAGATGTTCTATGACAAAATTCATGCTGTTTCTCCTCTCCTGCTCTGCCCTTATGCCTTGAAATAATAGACAATTATAAAGTGATATGTCTATTATACCAGAACTTCCCATTCTGTCACGTGAACATTTTGTTACATTATGCCGGGCTGCCCGGTATTTCCCGCACAGGGATATGCCGGACAGCCCGGGGGATGTGTCTTTTATCACATGTTATGGAAGAAATCCCGGTACACCCTGCTCTTTTCCAGAGGGATCGGCCTTCCCGGTTCACAGCAACAGCACTGTTTTACCGGCGTGGTTATGGTAACGCTGTCATCCGGATAGTATTCCTCCGAACCTGCGCGGAATACGGATGCGGTGTTGGTGATAACCCCGCAGGCTCTGCCATGGACCATCCCCGCAATGAGTATGGTCACAGTTTCTCCCTTCCTGATCGTTCCGATCGCTTCTGACCCATTCCACTCTGACCAGGTCCTGCCTCCGTCTGCGGAAAACTGCAGATTACAAAGTTCCCGCGGAATGTAATCCGTGAGCACTACCTCTTCCGCGTCTGCGGAACCGCTGTTCTCCACCAGGATGGTGTAGATCAGATATTCACAGGGTATGGCGCAGTCCGGATACGCGGTCTTGGTGATAAATAACTCCGGCATGGGCGCGATGGGGGTCACAAGCTCGAACCTGTTGTTGTCAGGATAGGGGTCCCTGGTACTGCTGCTTACCTCCACGGTATTTACCAACTGTCCCGTGGCATTATGGGGCACAAATCCCCTGAGCAGCAGCCTTACAAAAGTACCCGCAGCCAGAAATTCCGTTGTCCATGAGCCGCTGAAGGGTTCCCAGTTCTCCCCGTCATCTGCGGAGACCTCCAGGTTCACCAGAACGGCCGGCATGGCATCCTCCAGAGTCACCTGCACGGCATCCGACGGTCCCAGATTCTTTACCGTAACTTCATAGGTGACCGGTACGCCGGGTTTGGCGGGATTCGGTTTTGCCGTCTTTCTCACAGACAGGTCTGCCGACACATCCACCACCACTTCCGTCTCATCTGTGTTATTGCCCGGGTTCGGGTCCGGTGTATCCGAACTGACAGACACTGTGTTGCGAAGTGTGCCCGTAAAGGACGGCTCTGTCCTGCCTCTCAGGGAGATTTCCGCACTTTCCCCTGCTTCCAGAGATGTGACGGCATAGGAACCGCTCCAGGGAAGCCAGGTCCTTCCGTCGTCTATGGAATACTCTGTCTCCATCAGATACGGGGACGCTGCATCCCGGATGATAACATTTTCAGCCCTGCCGGGTCCCAGGTTGCCGGTTGTTATGGTGTACACAACTCTCTGTCCTGCTGTGATGCTGTCCGGATCTGCTGTCTTGCTCACTGTCAGATCTGCGCCCGGTTCCACTGTGACTGTATCCTCGGATGAATTATTATCCGGGTTCGGGTCCGGTACGGATGAAGTCACCACCGCCGTATTCGTCACTGTTCCGGTAAATCCGTGGGCTGCCGTACCGCGAAGCTGTACCGTCACACTGCTTCCCACCGGGAAATCGGGCCAGGTATAGGAGCCGCTCCAGATATTCCACACGCCTCCCCCATTCAGGGAAAATTCAGCGTTCACGATCTCCGCCGGCACTGCATCCGTCAGTGTGACATTTTCCGCATCCGATGGCCCTTTGTTTTCAAGCACTATGATGAATTCGATTCTCTGTCCTTCGTATACTGCGGCCTGGACTGCCCTTTTTATCACGGACAGGTCTGCGGACCGGTCAATGGGAACTTCTATGGTATCTGTATTATTAGAAAGGTCCGGGTCTGGTGTCTCAGACTGCACCTCAGCTCTGTTGGAAAAACTGCCTGCGGCCGACGCCGAAAGCATTCCTCTTATATGGAATGTCACACTGCTGCCGGAAGGCACACGAAATACATCGGTCTGCCCGCTGAATACCTGCCAGGACGCGCCCTGGTCATAAGATATCTCAGGTCTTTCCAGTACCGCCGGAATATTATCCGTCATCCTGGCATTCAGCGCGTCATCCGGCCCATGATTTGTGACTTCTATCAGGAATTCCACCTGTTCCCCTGCAACAGCCGGAGAAGGGATTGCTTTCTTAGTGACAGACAGATCAGCCGAACGGTTAACCGGAGTTACCACTGTGGACGTGTTGTTATCCGGATTGTCATCCTGGGAGCCTGTTGTGATGCGGGCCGTGTTCTCCACCTCAGTGGCTGTGCCGCTGCGGAAGATGCCGCGAATAAGAACCACCCGCTCCTCGCCGGCCTGCATCTCTCCAATCTCCAGGCTTCCCGTCCACGGATTCCATGTTCCTCCGTTGTCTGTGCTGTATTCAGGCTCAAAAATCTCTTCCGGGATATCATCCGTCAGACGCACTGCAAGAGCAGGATGAGGACCCTGGTTTCTGATCACAATGCGGTAGGTGATCCGTTCCCCCTCATTGAGAGAATCCGGTTCAGCCGTTTTCTCCACAGATAGATCTGCCAGCGCCTGGATTTCTATGATATAGTCCTCCACCTCCCCGTCAGACGCAGGCCCTACGCTTCTCGTGTCCTGTCCCAGCAATGTCCCCTCCGGCAGATCATCCGTGGTCAGGCGGAGTCTTAAAAATGTATGCCCCGGCCGAAGCCTGGCGGAAGGCGGAACCGTAAAATCCAGGGAGATCATCTGGGTCTGGGAACTGGCCGGCACGACCCGGTGTACCGATTCCTCCTCCTCAAACAGCCCGTTGTTGTTAAAATCGATCCACCCGTACAGATTCGCAGGGGTGCCCGTAAGGTTTCTGACCCCCGCAAGTACATGATATGTGCTGTCTGTCACATGCAGGGAAGCCAGAGGAACCGTCAGGGCATCATCCTGTATCCGGCGCTCCAGATCATCCCCATCCGCTGCAGCATTCTGATGTGCTTCTGTCTCCCCGGTTACCAGAAGTCCCAGAGTCAGCCCGTCAACAATTCTGTGGCGCGGCCCGTCACTGGCAAGCAGCGTATTATAATTCCCGCTTCCCGCTGTGCCTCCGATATCAGGCGCATCACCAAAATCCACCTCCAAAGCCGCATACGGACACATGGTACCATCCTGGTATGCATTCTGCACGGTTGCGGAAAACCGGGCTGCCTGCGCCCTGTCCTGTTCGATCAGGTACCGGTAAATGGTTCCGTCCCCGCCTGCCACCGCATAGAGCACCCCATTCCGGTCCATGACCGCTGCCCCGAAAGTACTGCCCGGATCAGGCCCTGTAGTATCAAGGGCTGTCACCTGACCATCAGTAAAAATCCGGTACACGGTTCCGTCATCCGCTACCCCATACAGAACATTTTCCTGTGACTGCCACACCCAGTCTCCGATCTTAAGGGGCTGTGTGAGCGCTGTGCCGTAGTTCTCCGTCTGCTCCCCATAACCGGCAGCCGGTTCAACCAGTCTTAAATACGTGGGGGAACCCGGCCTCAGATCCACGGTATAAAATCTCTGCTCCCCTGACGCATACAGATAATAATACCCGTTCAGATCCAGGGTCCCCACATCATAAAAAGCCGCAGGCAGTCCCCGGGGCCTGGGTGTCAGGACCTCCGCCGCGCCGCTGCTGTCCACCCGGACAAACTGGCCGCTTTTCTGGTCATATCCGTAAATATAAGAATCCAGCACATTGTAGCCAATGGCGTTTATCTCTCTCTCAGGAACCAGGGTTCCCCGAAGCTTTGCCCTGCCGGTCACCATCTCTACCTCATACCAGCTTGTGGGCCTCCCGGAAAACAATATCATTTTAGAATCACATGGAAACGGCGCACCGAGTGCTGTCCGCCCCTCTGCACCGCTGTTTTTTTCTGCCATCCTCATACCTCCCGCTTATGTTTCGGTTTTTGCCTCCTATAACATATTCGGAAGTGGGACGAAATGTTCTTCATTTTTATTTTATTGTGTGGTAAGATAAGAACGTGTAAATAAAAGAAAACAGGAAGTGTACATAAGCATTATGAAAAAACCATTTTTTTACCGGGGGCTGTATTACGCGGCAGGACTTTTGCTGCTGGCCCTGGGGATTTCCCTGAACACCAAATCCGGACTTGGTGTCTCTCCCATCATATCCGTCTCTTACAGCATCTCCTCCATCTGGAATCTGAACTTCGGAGACATGACATTTATCCTTTACAGTATTTTTGTCCTGGTGGAAATGTGCCTCCACATTGTCCGCAATAAAAAATACTCTGCCAGAGGAGGGCAGGTCCTGGCTCATGCCAACCGGACGAATCTGAAGCTGGTACTTCTGATGGATGTGCTGCAGCTTCCCCTGAGCCTTGTCTTTACCCGGTTTCTCAATCTTTTCTCAGACAGGATCCCTGAATTTGAGACGGCTTACGCAGGCAGCTTTTTGGGCAGTTTTGCCGGAAGGATCCTTATTTTACTCTTTGCCATAGCGCTGACCGGAGCCGGGGCTGCTATGTCCCTGAACATGCGCGTGATCCCCAACCCGGGAGACGGTATTGTCCAGGCGATCGCGGACTGCACCGGCTGGAAAGTGGGATTTACCAAAAACTGTTTTGACCTTCTGAATATCTCCTTCACCATTGCGGTCAGCCTGCTGTTTGCCGGACATCTCACAGGCATTGGTCTCGGCACCGTGATCGCTGTGATCGGTGTGGGGCGGGTAATCGCTGTTTTCAATCACCTTACTCAGGAAAAGATGCTGTCACTGGCAGGGATGGCAGAGACATGTATGTAAGAAAGAGCCCGGCTTACCGGACTCTCGCGCCGAAGCGCGGCCATTTGCGGCCATTTTCCTCTTGCGTGAAGTGCGCATCCTGCCCGGAGGGCTTTTTCTCTTCTTCTCAGTACCACCGTACCATCGGCAGTTCATTATTGATTCCCTTTGATGCCAGTATCTGATGGATATCTATCACACCATTGTGAAAAGTAGCCGCGCAGGATGCAAGATATAATTCCCACATGCGGACAAATTTCTCATCAAACATTTCTCTCACTTCATCTGCGTGTTCTTTAAAATTCTTCTCCCAGCACAGAAGTGTGCGGTTATAGTGATTCCGCAGATTCTCCACATCCATCACATGAAAGCCGTCCTCCGCCAGACAGGAGACCATTTCCCTGAGGCTCGGCACAACACCGCCGGGAAAGATATACTTCTTGATCCAGGGGTCACCGGGATGCTCTTTTAATTCACTGATAAAATGCAGTAAAAGCAGGCCTCCCGGCTGCAGAACGCTGCTGATGCAGTCAATGAACATCTGGTAATTCTCACGCCCCACATGTTCCGCCATGCCCACACTCACAACACGGTCAAACTTAAGCCCGCTTTTCTCAAGCTCCCTGTAATCCATCAGCTCCACTGTGAGCAGGTCCTCCAGCCCTTCTTTTTTGATGCGTTTCCGGAATTCCCTGTGCTGTTCTTCGCTCAGCGTGATTCCCGTTCCTCTGATCTTGTACTTTTTCGCTGCCTCTATGAGAAGAAATCCCCAGCCGCATCCAATGTCCAGCAGGCTCATCCCCTCTTTCAGATACAGCTTCTGCAAAATATAATCCACCTTATTGACCTGGGCCTGGTACAGCGTGTCATCCTCGTGAAGAAAATATCCGCAGGAATAGCTCATCGTCTCATCCAGCCAGAGCTTATAAAAATCATTTCCGATATCATAATGGCTTCTGACTTCTCTCTGCTGGTTCTTTTTTGCCGTGGAGGAGAAGATAAGCTTTTTCAGCGCCTTCCGGTCCATGGAAAACTTATCCATCCGCCCCAGAAAATGGTCCAGCGCCTCATATAAATCTCCCTCTATTTCCAGGTCATCATTCATGTATGCCTCCCCCAATGCCAGGGAGGTACTGGTGACCAGCTCCTTCATGGGGATCATTTTACGGCAGTTGACTGTAAACAGGGGATTCCCCTCCCCAATCAGGTACTCTTTTCCCGATGCCTTCACCAGAAACGGATATTCATCAAATTTTTTCAAGAACTGTATCATCATGTTTTCTTCCAGCACTTTTGTTCCTCCTTGCTGCCGCGTACACGCGCTTGCTCTATAAAAGCATTTTTAACATAATTGATACAATTCATACATTTTAAGGCCCTTCTAATCGATATTTCGCCTTCTCTCCGCAGCAAACTGCAGGCCCACAGCCAGAATTCCGCTTCCCAGAACGATCAAGGCCGCTGTCGGCACCAGATATTTCCACCTTGTGATCTCCATAAAATCACGGGCAAGAAACGAGCCGTAACACCCTGCCAGAACGACCAGCGGAAGCGCCCAGGCAATTGCCGTGATATAATTTCTGCAGTACCTTGTGACCGCGAAAACCACCAGCCCCGCCCCCACTGCCGTCATGGCGCAGAACAGTACATTCATCAGCGTCATGGTGCCCAGAGACCAGGGGAACCATCCGATATAACCGCTGGAAAAAGAAGCTGCCGGCGCATTCCAGAAATCCGTCACACGGTTTATCTTTGCTGTCAGCATGTAAAACAAAAACTCCGCTGCGATCAGGAGAAATACAGACAGGAGACAGGCCCCCAGTTTATACAGATAGTATTTTCTTCCCTTTCTGGTGCTGTACTGCAGCAGGGGCATCCGGTTCCTGTTTTCCTGCACCATATACGGCAGGATCATGAAGGCTGCACTGATGATCACAAAGGCCGCCCAGAACTGCAGCACTTCAAAGTTATCGGCAGTCACCAGAGGCGGCAGGACACCGAAGACTTCTCTCTCGTTCCTGCTTATGACCCGCTGCCTCTGCTCCTCATTCAGATTCTCATAATATGACGTGGCATCCGCCCCGCTCTGTGCCTCGGCCTGATACCGTTCCAGATACATGTCGTACAGATTCAGTTCTATGGACCGGGTGAATTCTTCGCTTACCTCCTTATCACTGCACACATCGTAAATCTCCATCCAAAGCGCAGTGTCCTCCGCCTCTGTTAAACTCTCCTCTTTGTTGTTGAACTCCTGGAATGTGTGAAAGCCATAGCTCTGAAACATGGCATTTTCTGCTATTATCTTATCTATCCTGCTGACACCTTTTGCCGGTGCATCTGCCTTCATCTTCCTGTATGCATCCTCTGATATAGAATCCCCGTATTTTTCAGCCATGGAAACCGCCATATCCGCGGCCTGCTGGTAACTGCCCTCATGTACAGACACATACGGCCTGATAAAGAGAAGAAAATACAGGATTCCAAATACCAGCAGACACAGACATTTTTTCAGACTCCACATCTTTTTGATCTCTTCCAATAACATAACTTCACCTCCTACAAATCCTCCGCTAAAAATTTTCTTCTGGCAGCGTACGCGGCCGCCCCCGCCACAACTCCCCACAGAAGAAGCACAAGCACTTCATAATGCTGCGGTGAAAAAAAGGTCCCGCCGCTTACCATCCAGTGGCCTGCCTTTCCTGCCAGATCCACGGGATTATACTGCATGGTAAAATAAAACCTGCTGTCTTTTGGAAACAACGAGGTCACGGTGTAGACAACTGCGCACCCCATTCCCAACTGTACAAAGGACGCAAAACTGTTCTTATTCCTGGTCACCGGACTGAAACTCATATAGGAAAACAGCAGTGCCGTAAACAGGGAAATCAGAAATTCCGCTCCCAAGTACCCGGCCGCAGTCAGTGGGATTCTGCTTATCATGGGGAAAAAGGAATCCAGCAGCATCATACTTCCTACCAGCGTTTTCCAAAGACTCCCCAGAGGAAATACGGCACATGCCCCCAGTAATGTCACACTCCAGATGCATACGGTAAACAGTATCCCCAAAGCAGCGGCAGCCCTTCTCCTGCTGTCCTGGATTCTCCTTCCCGCCTTTGTGGCGTACACCACCGCCGCTGTCCCAGTCGTAAAGGTTTCACTGACACTGTGCATCATGAGCAGAATCCCCGCAAGTATACTCTCCAGTGTACAAGACAGGGGAATCCATCTGGAAAACAGTTCAAAAAAGCTCCGGCTGCAGGGTACAAAAAAGCCGGCAGCCGTCCCGTTCTCCCGGTTCTTTTCCAGAACTGTCTCCAATTTTCCATACTCCTCCCTAACATAGTCCTCAGCTCTGCCGTCCAGCATCAAAGAAGAGGAAAATGCATCTGCCAGACTCTCTCCGTCCAATTCCCGCAGCATATACAGCGTTCCCTCCATCATCTGCCGAAACGTGGGTACCCCTGTCTCTTTTTTTTCTGTGGGTTCCAGCATATCCAGATATATTCGGGCAGTTTCCTCACTGACCGGAAGCTGCACCTGTTCCCAGACTTCCCGACTTCTCTTTACAAGATCCCTCTGTCCTCTGAAATTCGCCAGGATCCACGTGTTCACCAGAATACTTCCTATGAGAATCCCCCAGAACAGGGGGCTGCATATCTGGTGCTTCCATTCTTCTCTCATCCTTTTCACCTCATTCCTGATAGGTGTATAAAAATACATCCTCCAGACTGGCTGCACAGAGGTTCCACCCCTCTTTTTTCTTCTCTGCGATAAAACGCAGCTCACAGTTCGGCCCTTCCTGCCTTTGGGATACCACCTGATATTTCCGCTCAAACTCCGGCAGCTCCTCTGTTCTGACTGCTGTACTGAAGATTTTCCCTTCCAGTGACCTGCACAGATTTTCCACACTGTCATTGGCGTATACCTGCTTATCCTTCAGCATGATAATATGGTTTGCGATAAATTCCACATCCGAGACAATATGGGTGGAGATGATCACAATCTTATCCCTGGAAAGAGAAGTCAGGATTTTCCTGAACCGCACCCTCTCCTTCGGGTCCAGCCCTGCTGTGGGTTCATCCAGAATCAGTATCTCCGGGTTTCCAAGCAGAGCCTGGGCGATTCCCACCCGCTGTATCATGCCGCCGGAAAACTTCTTCATCTTCTTTTTCGCTGCCTCTGAAAGCCCCACCCGGTCAATGAGCTGCGGAACCTCCTTTTTAAGCTGTTCCTTCTTAAGCCCTTTCAAAATACCGATATAGCGCAGATACCGCTCCGGTGTATAATCCCGGTAGTAGCCGAAATCCTGCGGGAGAAATCCCAGTTTCTCCCTGTACCGTTCATCCAGCTTCTGAATCTCCCTCCCCTCCCACAGGATACTGCCCTCTGTGGGATAGAGGAGTGTTGCCAGCAGTTTCATAAGTGTGGTCTTTCCCGCTCCGTTTGGCGCAAGGAGGCCGTATATCCCATACTCCAATTCCAGATCTATATCCTTTAATGCGGTAAAATTCTGGTATTTCTTTGTCACATGATTAATTTGCAGCATTTGTATACTCCTTTCTAAATGTCTGCCCGCATAACAGGGGCAGATGACGGATATAAATGAACGCGGCTGCCATGCCTGCCGCTGCCAACAGGACCACCGGAATCTGTTCCAGCAGCGCAGGATACCAGCCTGCTGTTATCTCCATGAGAAGAAGGTTCCCGATGATCCAGACACTGCTCAACGCTGCCCCCCAGGCTATTTTCTTTCCTCTCTCAATTCCCAGAACAAGAAGAAGGGAGAAGATCATCAGGGACGCAAAGGCCGTTGCCAGAAGCCTGGGAATATCCGCGCGAAATCTGACTGCCAGAATGACTGCATACCCCAGATTAAACCCAAGCCCGATCAGGCTGTTGAAAAACATACGCGCTGTCATCAGATGGAAAAAAGTGTATTTGCAGCTCATAAGCTGTTCGTAAGTCCGGTTCTGCTTCTCTTTCACCAGTGAGAGGTAAAAAATAGCTGCGTAGAGAACCGGAGCCGCGGCAAAAACAGCGCCGGAAGCAGTGACAGAGCCAACCCCAACCACCTTCAGCCCGATATAGAATAAGAGCACCGTAAGGCTGAAGGACAGCAGCAGAATATCCGTCATATGCGCATATAACTGCCGGATGCCGATTCCACAGAACATATCCCATAAAAAGGAATCCAGTCCCTCCTGCACGGGCATCCGGCTCAGCTCCCCGGCCAGTTTCAGATTCTCTTCTTTTCGCTCTGCTTTTTCCCACATGGTTTCTAAAAATTCATTTTCCGGCTGCATCATCCCTGTTCCCTCCTCTGTCTCTGTAATTTTTTCCGCGCCCTGTGCAGCAGTATCCTGACCTGGGCAAGGTTTTTCCCCATGGCTGCCGCTATTTCCTCATAAGACATTCCGTCCACACAGAATAATATGAGCGCCTGTCTGTAATCCTCCGGCAGCTCTTCGATCCACTGCAGAAGTTCTGCGTATTCTTCCTTTTTCACATAAAGTTCCTCCGGTGAGGGCGGTGACTGCCCCGGCACCTCTGTCCTTGACGCGTCCAGCTCCTCTGTCTTATGCCTGGCATTTTTTCTGATCTCATCCAGTGCCTTGTGCTTCACCACTGCAAACAGATACGTTCTGAATGCGCAGGACACGGTAACGCGTGCTCTCTGCACATAGATGTCAGCAAAACTGTCCTGCACAATATCCAGGGCGGACTGCTCATCTTTCAGCATTTTCATACAGAAGCGCATAGCCTCCCGGTAATGCCTGAGGACCAGCACATCATATGCCTGTCTTAAATTTTTCTCCCTGACCATTTCCATAAGCTGGTCATCTGTCATACCGCTGAGTTCTTCCCGGGTCATATGGTTTCCTCTCTGTTTCTGAAAGTAAAGAAACGAAGTGTGCACAAAAATCTGTAACCGTGCAGTCTCAACACAGTTACGGAATCGTTTACTTTCTGATTATTAATCGAATGTATTATCCAAAAGTTACACTGGTTTGCAGAAAAATACAAATTTATTATTTTTATGGTGCAGACAGAAAAAAAGCTCTGAATTTTCAGATTCAGAACTTTTTCTGCCAATCACTTTTCACACCTTTATCTGCGGATTGCACTTTACCAGCTCCTCGATCAGCCGCTCCCTGTCCCGGACCGCACATATCATTTCCTGCCTTCTGCCCCTGATCTCAATCCTGTCCAGTGACGCCGCTGTGGCAGAAATGGGGTTACAGGTCCTGCGTATCTCCCTGATCTCTGAAATTTCCATGGAATCCTTCATGATCCCAAAGTAAATTGCCATCCTGTCTCCGTCAACCACTACATAATTCCTCACAACAATGGGAATGAATATGGCATTGTAGACGACCAGGGCAGCCACGATCTCAGCGGATACATCGCTGGATACCAGCAGTCCGTAAGCCATCGCAGCATTTCCCGCCAGAAGTATCATCCAGAACCATACTGCTATTTTCCCCTTAAATTTCATATAAAACCACCTTTCTCATGCATTCCCGTCAACATGTGCCATAAAAAGTGCTTTTCCTATGCAGTGTACTACAGTCAATTTCAGTATACACCATACAACCCATGGAAACAATGTAAGTAGTGTAAATTTTTGAAAAAAATGCTTGCAATTTGTATTTCCTTATGCTATTATAGTCCATGGTCGCTCCGATAAAACACGGCTCCATGGTCAAGCGGTTAAGACACCGCCCTTTCACGGCGGTAACAGGGGTTCAAATCCCCTTGGAGTCACTTAGGCGCCATAGCCAAGTGGTAAGGCAAAGGTCTGCAACACCTCTATCACCAGTTCAAATCTGGTTGGCGCCTCTTTTATCTATTTATCTTAACGGCTCCATGGTCAAGCGGTTAAGACACCGCCCTTTCACGGCGGTAACAGGGGTTCAAATCCCCTTGGAGTCATTTTTTACTTGCATATTTTTGAAAATGTGGTAATATAATATAGTGTAACACTTCTTCAAACAGAATAATATAGATATGGCGCCATAGCCAAGTGGTAAGGCAAAGGTCTGCAACACCTCTATCACCAGTTCAAATCTGGTTGGCGCCTCTGAAAAGTCCTGGAAATTCATTTTCCAGGACTTTTTTTCTTGTCATATACCTGAGGATCAATGGATTGGCAGCTTTACTTTCCAGTTATATCTGTCATATGTTAGATTACGGGCAGCCTCCCTGAAATACCGCTCCTGCTCCTCAAAAAAAACACCCCATCCATCTGTGATCTTATCAATCTCTCTTCCTTCTATATTATGAATGGTCTGCCGGATCATCTCACCATAGATCCTGTCAAATTCTGCCTGTTCCATTTGAAACAGTGTAAACGGATACGCCATGACCAGGCATTTCAATATCTTGAGATAACAATGTCCGACAGCGGGGGATGGACAGCGCTCCGCAATGAATGTTAAAAAGATATCCAAAAGCAGATACTCCTTTTTCCTTTCACAGATCGTCAAAAGAAACTGTCCCAGCTTATCTAACTCCTCAGCGGAAATACGATTTAATGTATACCGGCAGACCGGACGAACCGTCAGCGCCACAAACTGCATACCGTCCAGAAAATATTTCAGTGCAAGCCGGACCACCTCCTGTGATGCCGTTACATCCTCTTTTCCCAGACAAACCTGTGTGCCCTTTCCCTGGAAACTTTTCACTATATTGTAACCTGCCACAAAGTCAATTGTACGACGGATAGTGGCAACCGATACTCCATAATGTTCTGCCAGTTTCGGAAGAGACGGCAGATAACTTCCGATGGGATAATATCCATACAATATTTCCTGTATCATTTTAGCCCCAAGTGTATAGCGAATCTGGGAACGCTTATAATAAAAATTCCATTCAAAGGGAATCCCCGGATACTGGCCGTCCAGGAGTTTGGGATATTCGCTCTGAATCTTCTTATTCAATATCTTATCTACATTCACATAAACAGACTCTAATTCCTCTGTGAGAAATGCTCCCATCTCCTCCTTTGGCAGTGTATCTAACTTTTCAATAATCTCTTCCAATGCCTCAAGTTTACCTAACATATATGGCATACGAGTATAGCGGTTCATTTCCCAGTAAAAATTCATGACCATATTATTATCCAGATTGGCAAGTGCAGACGTATATAACCCTATGGAGACGGACATTCCGTCAAATTCATTATCTTTCATTTTCTTCCAGCGGTCCTTCAGGGAAGACTCGTCTCCTGCTGATATTCCCGCATTTAACAATGGAGCAAGCAGCAGCCGGTTCACCTGCCGCATATCCAGGAGTCCTTCCTTGCGGGCAGACCGATAGCGTGCGATATTCCTGAGATAGTCCTTTCTGGAAGCCTTATAAATCACTCTGGCCGCTTTCGGAGCGGAAATCTCAATATATCCTTCTTTCTCCAGAAGCTTCAGCGCAGTCCTGACAGTTGGCACAGCCAGCCGAAAATACTCACTGATCTTCTGCATAGGCGGAAGGCTATCCCCGTAAGAATAATAACCAAAGAGAATTCTGGTTACATAGAAATCATAAACAAGACAGTTCAGTTCACTTTGGGTTTTCATTCATTCACCTCTTAATTTTATCAATTTATTCTACCACATTTTGTGTATACCTGCTACTGATTTTGGCTTTCCCGCATAAGACTGAATAAATCAATTGCTTATAAATTAAGGGTATGGTAAAATACAATAAGTATGTGAGCAGAGTTAAATTCACACATTACAGGGGAAAAAAACAAAAACATAAAACAATGGAGGTTGGGGGATGAAAAATATCAAAATAAGGAAAAAATTATTAATTTCCTATGCGGTAATTTTAATTTTTATGGTCATAGGATTTTCTGTCAGCATTGTAAATCTGGTTAATCTGAACTCTAAGGTCAAAGTTTTTTACAATGGACCGTTTATTGTTAACGACAGTGCCAGTCTGATCAACGCTAATTTCGAGAGAATGCAGAAAGCTACCTATCGTTCTATAGCAAATTCAGACACCAAGATCACCCGCGAAGCTACTGCCAATTCTCTGGATTCCGCAAACCTCATCCAGAACGAGCTTCCTGTTATCAAAGAACACTTTCAGGGGGACAGCCAGATCATAGAACGATTGGAAGATTGCCTCACAAGACTTACGCCCATGCGGGAACACGTTCTGTCCCTGGCTGCAGAAAACAAAACGGAAGAAGCCGCCACTTACATGGAAAATAATAATATTCTTGTGATCAAAGAAGCCCAGAAAGAGCTGGACAAACTGATAGAAAGCGGTAATTCCACAGGAAAGCAACTGATAAACGATTTACAGGAAAAACAGAGATTTGCCATTGAGATGCTGGTATTTTTAGGGGCTGCAAGCTTAGTGATCAGCGTTCTTTTTGGTATTTACATTTCAAAAGGGATATCCTCCGGCATCCGCGAGCTGGAACAGGCAGCCAGAAACATTGCACAAGGAAAGCTTTCATCCACCAGGATCAATTACTATTCCAAAGATGAGATGGGATGCCTTGCAGAAGATATGCGCAGCATGGTGATGACGCTGACAGCGGTGATCCGGGACGAAACCTATCTGCTGAATGAAATGGCAGAGGGGAATTTTGACGTCAGCAGCCGGGCAGGGGACAGCTATGTGGGGGAATTAGATTCGGTACTCTCCTCTTTGCTTAAGATCAACACCAGTCTGAGTGAGACCTTACTGCAGATCAATCAGTCTGCAGAGCAGGTTGCCGCCGGTTCTGAGCAGGTATCATCCGGGGCACAGATACAGGCACAGGGAGCCGCCGAACAAACAGCCTCTATAGATACTCTTGTATCTGCGATCCATGACATATATGATCAGGTTGAAAATAATGTTAAAAGTGCAAAAGCTGTCCATGAAAATATAAAAACAGTGAGGAAAAGCGCTGAGGCAAGCCAACAGCAAATGCAGGATATGCTTTCTGTCATGGCGGATATTGGTGAAAGTTCAAAAGCCATTGAGATGATCATCAAGACCATTGAAGACATTGCCTTTCAAACAAACATCCTTGCATTGAACGCCGGAGTCGAAGCCGCACGGGCAGGCGAACATGGAAAAGGGTTTGCTGTTGTCGCCAAAGAGATTCGTAATCTGGCAAACAATTCCGCTGATGCTTCCAAAAATACAGCAGTGCTGATCAAAAAATCTCTGGAAAACATCGAGCGGGGAATAAAGAGCGCTGACCTTACCGCGGATTCTCTGCAGGAAGTCGTAAGGGGTGTTGGGAGTATAACAGAATCTATCAATTACATAACAGAAGCTTCTGTCAAACAGGAAGAATCCGTCCATCAGATCACCCAGGAAATGAATCAGATTTCAGATGTGGTGCAGTCAAATTCCGCTACTGCTGAAGAAAGCGCTGCTGCCAGTGAGGAACTTTCCTCTCAGGCACAACTCCTGAGCCAGCTTGTTGCTCATTTCAGATTAAGAAGCCCTGCAGAATAGAAGACCTTTCCGTTTCCGTATCATTCATGTCAAAAGGAGAAAGAACCAATGAAAACAGGAAAAAAACGCCCTGCACTTTCCGAGATAGGGATACTTGTAGTTTGTATACTGGCTGTCATTGTATCTGGTTCCAGCATATTTACGACCCTTCATATGCAGAAAATGGCGTCTGAGATATACGAACATCCCTACTCAGTCTCCAACGAAGCAAGAGCCACACGTTCACGTCTTTTGGATATGCGTTTCTTTATCATGAGCATGTTTTCGCAGGATGACCTGGATATGGATGATCTGCAGCAGACGCTGCAGGAACGTTATACTATGCAGTATGATGCCATTCAGGTGATCACCAGACAATACCTTGGACCGAAAGAAGACAGTGAAAATCTCCTGAAAGCTATGCAGGATCTGGAAACGACACAGAACGAAGCACTGCCCATTGTTATCACATTAGACAATGCCGCCATTTCAGAATATGTGGAAAAAATTCTGTATCCCAAATACGATGCCGTGAATGACGCCCTTACCGCAGTCATTGCCTTTGCGGACCAGAAGGTACAGAGTCTGGAAAAAAACTCAAGGATTATGGCTGTCAAAGCAACGGTTTCATCAGTTCTCCTCACTGTATTTCTTCCTTCCTATTTTTTAATTGCATTCTGGCGTGAGAAGAAAAATGTAAGGGAGATTCATTACCGGGAACATCTGTTTAATATACTTTCAGCAAACGTAGATGAAGTCTTTCTGATTCACAATCTGAACAATGATTCACTGGAGTATATCAGTACAAATTGTGAGCGTGTACTGGGAATAAAAGAAGATGCATTTACAAAAGAACTGGATGCGCTTCGTGAACGGGTCCTGGAGGAAGATAAGGTCTCATTCGATGAATTTGTACATCTGAAGGAACATGCAGACGGAAGGAGTATAGACTTTAGGATGCAGTTTCCTAACGGAGAAATACACTGGATGCGCCTTCAGATATTCCCGGAGACAGTTCATGGCAAGACCATCCGCTGCATTGTAACTGTTTTCGACCGTTCTGAAGATATGCGTATCAGGCAGACCTTAAACGATGCCCTGGTAAATGCCCAGAATGCCAATGCTGCCAAACAGAATTTTCTTTCCAGAATGAGCCATGAGATCCGTACTCCAATGAACGCTATTATCGGCATGACCACCATTGCCGCCACCTATATAACAGACCGCAGCCGTGTGGAGAGCTGCCTTGAAAAAATAGGCTACGCTTCCAAACATCTGATGACCCTCATCAATGATATTCTGGACATGTCCAAGATCGACGAGGGTAAAATGACCCTGACAAAGGAACCCTTTAATCTGGAAAGCGTGGTGGAATCCATTACTTCCATCATATATCCCCAGGCTGTGGAAAAACACCTGAATTTCAGTATCCCTCTGGCAGATCTCTCTGACACGGATCTGATTGGTGATTCTCTGCGGTTAAATCAAATACTGATCAACCTCCTTTCCAATTCACTTAAGTTCACACCGGAAGGCGGGACCATTACCCTGGAGA
The DNA here is from genome assembly GCF_040095955.1 of Blautia caccae. Lineage (NCBI taxonomy): Bacteria > Bacillati > Bacillota > Clostridia > Lachnospirales > Lachnospiraceae > Blautia > Blautia caccae. The sequence goes on from NZ_JBBMFP010000001.1 coordinate 412,816, forward strand.
TCCGGCAGCTTCAGAAAAAGAAAGGCCGGGTCCGTCTCCGTTTCACTGTGCGTGATACAGGTATTGGCATGAACAGAGAATTCCTGGACCGTCTGTTTCTGCCATTTGAACAGGAAAATGTATCTGCAGGACAGACATACAAAGGTACAGGCCTGGGCATGTCTATCACCAAAAATCTGATCACATTAATGGGAGGCACGATTGCCGTAGAAAGTGAACCGGGTAAAGGAAGCACCTTTCGGGTGGAACTGGATTTTGATACTCCCGCGGAAACGAACCGGGTCAGCCACTCTCCCCAGGCCATTCAATCTCTGCATGTCCTCATTGCAGACGATGACCAGGACAGCTGTCTTCATACCTCACTGACGCTGAAAAATCTGGGTATATCATCCTGCTGGGTACTGAGCGGCACAGAGTGTGTGGACAAGGTGATCGCTGCCCATAAAATTGGTGATGATTATGATGTATGTCTCATTGACTGGAGAATGCCTGATATGGACGGCATAGAAGTAACACGCCGGGTAAGGGAATATGTAGGCCCGGAAACCACGATCATCATAATCACAGCCTATGACTGGAGCTCCATTGAGAAAAGTGCACGTGAGGCCGGTGCCAATGCCTTCCTTTCCAAACCAATTTTCTCCTCCACACTCTACAATACACTGCTGTCTGTCACAGGCGCCGGCAAAGCTCCCTGCCATAAGAAACATGATTTCAAAAATCCTGAAACAGAAGGCCGCCGCGTGCTGCTGGCAGAAGATAATGAGCTCAACAGGGAGATCGCAGTGGAACTGTTAAACATAATGAAGCTGGATGTCACCTGTGCCTGCAACGGACAGGAGGCTGTAGACAATTTCCTGTCTGCTCCCGATGCCTTCGATATTATTCTAATGGATGTACAGATGCCTGTATTGAATGGTTATCAGGCCACTGAAATTATAAGAAAATCAGGTCACCCCATGGCAAAAACCATACCCATCATAGCAATGACAGCCAATGCCTTCCACGAAGATGTGGTGAAATCTTATGAAGCCGGAATGAACGGTCATCTGGCAAAACCAGTTGACTTTGATCAGTTATATCAGACAATAAAGGAGAAACTTCTTATAAAGTAAAACCACCATTATGTCTAATATTTGCCTCATAATTTCCCATATTTGATTAATTGTGCACATAAGCCCCATCCCCTATAATATTAGTATAAACCAACGGACATACAAAATAGAGAAAGGAGTTTATACTATGTTATCAAAAAGACAGAATTTATTAGAAACCATCCGCGGAGGCCATCCTGACAGATATGTGAATCAGTACGAAGCCATTGCCCTTCTTTTCGGTACCCCTTACTCCGTAAGGAATGCCATGCCCACAAAGGGCGGCCCCAATGTTAAAAACGCATGGGGTGTCACCATTTCCTTCCCGGAAGGAATGCCGGGGCCTTTCCCGGTTCACGATGAGGAGCATATTGTCTGCAAGGACATCACACACTGGAGAGATTATGTGAAAGCACCTAACGTAAAATTCTCCGCAGAAGAATGGGCTCCTTTTGTCGCAGAGGCTGAGAAAATTGACCGTGACGAATATTTTGTAGCTCCCTTTGTAGCACCGGGTATCTTTGAGCAGTGCCATTATCTTCTGGAAATCCAGAACTGTCTGATCCAGTTCTATGAAGAACCGGAATATATGCATGAGCTGATCGACTACATCACAGACTGGGAGCTGGCATATGCGGAAGAGATCTGCAAATACTTAAAACCGAATGCCCTCTTCCATCACGATGACTGGGGTTCCAGGAGCAGCTCCTTCATCTCCCCGCAGATGTTCAAGGAATTCTATGAGCCGGCTTATAAGAAGGTTTACGGATATTACAAGGAGCACGGTGTTGAGGTTGTGATCCATCACTCCGATTCCTATGCAGCCAATCTGGTTCCTTCTATGATCGAGATGGGCATAGATATCTGGCAGGGCGTTATGAGTACAAACAATATCCCCGAGCTGATTGAAAAATACGGCGGACAGATCACATTCATGGGCGGCATTGACAGCGGCGAAGTGGACAGGGAAGACTGGAGCAGAGAACACATTGCTCAGGAAGTAGAACGTGTCTGCAGAGAAAACGGCACAAAATTCTTTATCCCCTGCAATACCATGGGCGGCCCGGAATCTATCTTCCCGGGCGTATATGACACGATCACGGAAGAGATCGCCAAAGTCAGCGCTAAACTCTTCTGACATAAATACACCCCCGAAAAGGAGACAGATTTATGCCGGATAAAAAAGAGCGAAACGGTCTGAGTACCCCCTTAAAACGGTTCTTCGGCGTGGGCGATTTCGGCTTTACGCTGATGTCCAATATTGATACGTTTTACGCAACCTACTTCTTTACGAATATTGCAAAGTTTTCCCTGGGTGTCATCACTGTGATGACGACCATCTCCGCAGTGGTGGATGCTATCCTCTCCTGCTTGTATGGTCCATTTCTGAACAAGATAAAACCCAAGAGATGGGGGCGCTACCGCTCCTGGCTGATCCTGACGCCCTGGATGGTCCCCTTCCTGTATGCCATGCAGTTTATAAAAATAGGCAACGGGCTGGCTGCCGCCATCTTCGTCACGGTGGCTATGATCACCAGCCGAATTGCCTGGAACATTCCATTCATTGCCAATGTTTCCATGATCAACATTGCAGGTAAGACTCCAAAAGAGAGAATGACCCTGTCCTCTACCAGGATGGTGTGGACATCCCTGGCCTCTGTGGTATATTCCTACGCCGGGCCTGCCGCTGTCTCTGTCTTTGCCGCGTGGCTTGGGGAGAAGAATGCCTATGCTGCCACTGCATTTGCTTTTTCCGCATTGATGGCAGCGGGATTTTACGCCCATTTCAACATGTTCAAGGGCTATGAGATGACCAAAGAGGAAGAACTGCAGAGGATGGCCGGACAGGCCCGTTCTGCCCAAACGGCACCAAATGCCCAGAAAGTCCGGGCGCTGGATGCCATCCGGTGTAATCCGCACCTGCTGTGGCTGTTCCTGTCCTGCATCACAAAATACATTGTGCTCTTCCTGGTGAACGGGCTGGCTATCTACTATTTTACATATGTGGGCCAGAATGCCGCGCTGCTGACCACCTTTGTATTTGCCGCCAACCTGCTTGGCGTTGTGGCTTCCTACATATCAAAATTCATCGTTGGCAGATTCACCGCGAAGAAGACCGTGGTCTGTTCCTACTTTCTGATGGCAGTTATCGCCACAGGCGCGTTCTTTGCTTACAGTCAGACCTGGGTGGTTATGGCCGCCATGTGTGCAGTCATGTTCATACTTGTACTGACCAATGCCTGTGACCCGGAGCTCTTCTCCAACTGCGCGGCCTACAGCGGAAAAAAACTGGGCTACGATGTGACCGGAACGGTCATGGGACTTTTAACGGTACCGATCAAAATCGGTATTGTGTCAAGAGGCATTTTGATTTCTGCCTGTCTGGCGCTCGCGCAGTTCAGTTCAGAGACAGACCCCTCCATGGCTTCTTTGCAGCTTCAGAGAGGTATCAGCATGGGATTTATGATCATTCCGGCTGTTGTGATCCTGCTGGGCGCCGTAATTCTGGCGTTTGGCTACAAATTAGACCAGGATACGTGAAATCAGCACTGGTAAAATGCCCTCCCATACGATAAAATAAGAATCAAGTAAAGATTTTCAAAATCCGTCCATTTTCCGGCGGGCTGCGCAGCCTTTGCCGGAATCCGGATGGATTTTGCCATGTTATCTGAGATTTGGAGGGAATACCATGAGTGAAAACTACAACGCGTCCGCAGGCCTTCTGCTGAGCATGCAGATCTTATATGAAAAACTGAAGGAACGTGAAATACCGGTTTCCCTGCTGCCGCCAAACGAGGAACCATGCCTGACCGGCATACAGTTCTATACCGGACAGCAGGATCTGTCCCGGGCCTTTCTTTATCTTGCTGACTGTAAAACCCTGTCCTCCCATCCTTTTTTGCTGCCTGACGGTTTTCTGGCCGTGGCCGGGGAACCCGAAAAAGGAACCTTCCACGCATCCTGCAGCCTCCTTATATTTCCCGATGCCATGTCCCTGCCGGAAATCTTCAATACTCTGCAGCAGATATTTGCGTGCTTTGCCCTTCTTGAGCGAAAATTAAACGACATTTTGAACCGGGACGGAAGCCTGTATGATATAACCGTTGCCGCGCTGGAGCATTTTCACAATCCGGTGTTTATCCACGACGAGTATTTCCATATTCTCGCCTGTCCCCGCCATTTTGAGGGAGCACTTAATTTTACCTATAATGAACAGACCAAACGGTATATGCAGGATCTGAACACCATCAATTTCTTCCGGACAAGTCCGGCGTACAAAAAGACACTGAGTACCATTGGGGGACAGTTCTGGGACAGCGACTTCAACAATGACCGCTGTATCTATGTGAATCTGTGGATGAACGGGAGTTACAGGGGAAGATTTATCATCTCAGAGATGGAGACACCGCTGACACGCGGCCAGCTCTATATAGCTTCCTATTTTGCGGAGATCATTAAGCTGGCGCTTCTGCGGCGCAACGATACCGGGGACGACGAGCGTCATCCGCTGGAAAAGCTAATCATAGACACTATAAGCGGCACAGAGACCGACCGGCTTGATATCAGCCGCAAACTGGAGATTCTGGGTTGGGAGGAGGAAGACCGGTACCTGTGCGGTATCATCTCCTTTGAGAGCACAGACGTGACGAAGCTGTCCGTGTACAGCATCTGCAATGAGATCGAGGAGCGCATCCAGGCATGCCATGCATGCTACTATAAAGGCCATATTTATCTGCTGGTCAACCTCAGCAAAAGCCGGGTCACCCCTCAGGACCTGCGCATGAAGATGTCCTATATCATAAGGGAGGGGCTTCTGCGCATGGGCGTATCCTTTCCCTTCCACGGCTTCTCAACACTGCCCATCCACTTAAAACAGTCCCAGATCGCCCTGAGCTACAGCCAGATGGAGCGTGTCCCCCACTGGTATAATGAATTCCAGGACTATGTGCTGAAATACTGGCTGCTGGAGGGCACAGGCGAGTTCACAAAGGAGAGCATTGCCCCGGATACCCTGCACCAGCTTCTCCACTACGACAAAGAGCACGGCACGGAGCTGTACGAGACCCTGAAGACTTATCTCATGAATGAGCGGAACAGCACACTCACCGCTCAGCTCCTCAAAATAAACAGAAGCACCCTACCCCACCGGCTGAACCGCATCACCCAGCTTACAGGGGCAAACCTGGATGATTTTATGACCCGGCTTTACCTGATGATGGGCTTCTATATCCTGGACTACATCTGACCACACTATCTGCAGATGTCAAAGATAAATTCTGCCATCTGGTCCATGGCATCATAAGCAGCCTTAAAAGGTGACATCTGAAACACATGCCACATGCCGCTGTAATAATCAAGCTGTACCTGCACATGAAACTTTCTCAGCCGTTTCTGCAGATTCAGGGAATCGGAGAGCAGGATCTCATTCTCACCCACCTGGATATAGGTGGGCGGAAATCCCGTGAAATCCGCAAAAAGCGGGGAGATAAAGGGATTTCTCAGATCCTCTCCGTCCGCATAGTCACGGATTGCCTTATCGATATATTCCTCGGAAAGGATCGGGTCGATCTCCGCTTTCAATTCATGGGATCTTCCGCTCTTTGTAAGGTCCGTCCAGGGAGAGAAGAGGATGATGCCCCTTGGAAGAATACGGCCCTGTTCCTTTAATTTCTGCACAAGAGTAAGCGCCAGATTCCCCCCGGCGGAGTCACCTGCCACGATCACGTCCCTGGCCCCATAACCTACATGCATGAGGTGATCCCAGACCTTGACCGCGTCCTCCAAAGCCGCCGGATAAGGACACTCCGGCGCAAGGCGGTAATCAAAGCTGAGTACATCCATGGATGTGGTGCTGGCCAGCTTGTTGGTAACACTTCTGGCATAGCGGAAGCTCCCCGTGTTGTAGCCGCCGCCGTGGCAGTAGAGGATCACATATTTTTTCATATGCCTTCGGTCCACACTGACCCATTCGGCGGGAATTCCCTCTATCTCAAAATTTTCATATTTCATGTCTTTGCTCTTTGAGAAAATGCCGCTTATATTTTCCTGTGATGCCCTCTGCTTCTCCACATCGGGGCTTTCTACCAGTGTATGCATCTTTTTGATGGCTTTCATGAGGCTCTGGCTGCTCTTTAGATTTATTTCCATAGGATTCTCCTTCTGCTTTTAGTGGCCTGGCAATATAGTTTCATTCTAACACAGTCCCTCCCATCCGTCTATTCCGGTGTTACTGTTCACTGCGTGAACAGTAACATTCCGGTTTCTTTTCTGTTTTTATTGATAATTTTCCCGCATCCCCTTATAATAAACCTATGGAGAAAAAAACAAACAAAAACCGTGCTACATGGTACAAATTAGATCTATCCGCAAATGTATATCCCACGCTGCAGCGAAAAAACTTTTCCAGCGTGTATCGGATCACCATTATCATGAAAGAGGAGGTGGACCCTCCCCTTCTGCAGAAAGCCGTGGACCTGGCACTGCCCCGTTTCCCTGCCTTCAAGGTGGCACTGAGAAAAGGGCTGTTTTGGAGATATCTGGAGCCCAATGACAGACCCGGGCCCTTCGTCCAGCCTGACATTGTGAATCCCTGTATGCCTATGTCCTTTAAGGCCAATAACCGGTATCTGATCCGGATATACTATTACCATAACAAGATATCCCTGGAAATGTTCCATTCCCTTTCCGACGGTAACGGCGCCCTGTACCTGCTGCGGACCATCACAGCCGTATATCTGCGCCTGCAGGGCCATGAGATACCAAACCGGGACGGCGTTCTGGATATCCATGAGGAGCCGGACCCCGAGGAACTGGAAGACGCCTATATCCGCTATGCCTCCTCAAGGGTAAAGCCGGCCCGCACACAGGGCAGTGCCTACCGGGTCAGGGGAACCAAGGAACCCTTCTATACCCTGAATATTATCAGCGGCATCATGCCCGTGGATAAAATCCTTAAGGTTGCCAGAAGCTATAAGGCATCCATAACCGAATATTTAAATGCCGTGCTTCTCTACTCCCTTCTGGAAAAACAAAAGGCTGACCACGTATTCCGCGAAAAACCCGTGAAGCTTGCGCTGCCTGTGAACCTGCGCAAATTCTTTCCATCCATCACGCTGCGGAATTTTATCACCATGGTCTATCCTTCCATTGATCCCAGAATGGGGGAATACACCTTTGAGGAAATCCTGGTGCAGGTACACCACTATATGCGGTATTATATCAACAACAAATTCTTAAATGCTGACATCACCACCAATGCCGCCACCCAGCAAAGCCCTTTCATCCGCATTGTCCCTCTTTTTTTAAAGGATTTTGTGGTCAGACAGTTCTACATCCGGGTACAGGACCGGCAGTCCACGGCAGGGCTTACCAACCTTGGCATTGTACAGGTCCCGGAGGAGATGAAACCCTATGTGGAGCGCTTTGATGTTCTCATGGGCCAGCCGTTTTCAGCCAGGACCAACTGTGCGGTAGTCAGCTACGAGAATACCCTGACCATAAGTTTTGCCAGCAGTATTGTGGAAGCCGATGTGGAACGCATATTCTTCCGCAAACTGGTATCAGACGGAATTTCGGTCAAAATAGAGAGCAACCGAGAAACCGAGGATTAAATAAATTCGGAGGAATCCTTTATGTCATACTGTGTGAACTGCGGGGTGGAACTTGACAAGACCTGTAAAGTCTGTCCCCTGTGCAATACAAAAGTCATCAATCCAAAACAGCCGCCGGATACTTCCGCGCCTAAACCCTTCCCCTCCTTAGAAGGCCATGCCGAGCAGATGCCGCGGCGTGATATCACCATTCTCATGACCGTTATACTGGCCACCACTGCGGTGGTCTGCGGTCTGTTAAATTTGTTTTTCTTTCAGTTCGGAAGCTGGTCCCTCTATGTGATCGGGATCTGTGTAGTTCTGTGGATTTTTTTCCTGCCCCTGTTTTTTTCGGCGAAATTAAATCCTTATGTGAGCCTTTTTCTGGACGGTCTGAGCATTGCCATGTATTTCGGCATCATTGCCTGGCTGCATCCGGGCAGAGGATGGTACGTGCAGCTTGCCGTTCCCATAATCGGTATTATCACAGTGCTCTTCCTCATCTTTGCTTTCTGCCTCAGGTACAGGCACCGCTCCATATTGTCCCTGGCTGCAGTGGTTCTGGCGGAGATCGCGGTTCTGACAATCTGTATTGAGCTGCTGATCCAGCACTACTATCAGGAACCCCTGGCCCTGTCCTGGTCTGCTGTAGTGCTAACCTGTTCTGTTATAATTGACGGGGCACTGATCACCATCCTGAGAAGAAGCGGCCTGAGAAATGAGGTCAGAAAAAGGATGCATATCTAAGAGCAATAGAAAAAGCCGCACAGACGATCTTATGATCGAACGTGCGGCTTTTTATGTCCCCGGACTTTTGACTTTTACTTTCTCATTGCCGTATTTTTCCTGTATTCTGAAGGTGAGACCCCACAGGCTGCCTTGAAACACTTCAGGAAATTCTTATCATTCTCAAATCCGGCCATCCGGCCGATATCCTGGACCTTTTCCTCTGTAGTCTCCAGAAGACGTTTCGCCTCCTCAATCCTCAGTTTTTTCAGATAGCTGACAAAATTCACGCCTGTATATTCTTTGAAAGCAATGGAGAACAGGGAATAGTTCATGGAGACGTGATTGGAAACCATAGCCATATTCACATCCTTCCTGAAATTCTCCTCCACAAAGCGCACTGCTGCCCTGATTCTGCTGTGGTTCAGGTTGCTGTCACAGACCCGGTCAAGGCAGCTCCCTGCCTGTCTGACCCAGGATACAAAATCCTCCAGGTATTCCTCTGCACATCTCCATGCCAGGGGGTGTTCCCTTTGAAAAATATCCTGTTCTTCTTCCGGGAGCAGCTTTTTATAGGTCTCCTCCAGCGCTCTCTGCAGGTTCCGGGCAGTGTCTGTCATATCTCTCCCGTCTATCTTCCCATGCTCTGCCTCAAAAAAATAATTCTGAAAGGAAATCAATGCCTGGTCTAAATGTTCTGTCGGAAACTGCTGAACAAAACGTTCCACAAAATCACCGGGGATTTTCCTGCTCTCCTCCCCGCACCGGCAGCGCCGGGAGCTGCCGTACAAAAAGGCCTGTATTCTGGCCTCCATGGCTTCCCTGTAAGCATCTGCAACCTCCTCAAAGGAGATATGCGGGCCGCTTATCCCCACGCACATATCCGGCTCCTCCTCATAGACAGCACTGCCGGGGCAGAAGAATATACACTGCCCCTCGTTTTCCATACACAGAGCACCGGTGGGTCTTCCCCCGCCGGTTCTGCCCGCTGCCACCGCGTAATAGGACTCCTGCCCCATATACTGCTCAAATTTCCACTTAAGCGCTGCCAGGTCCTCCTCTGAAACCTGGGGATTTTCCAGATAGTACATCATCTGCCTGGAAAACGCCTGTCTGTCAAATCCCGCACATTTCTTTTCCTCCATGATCTGCGCGTCCAGCTTCTGCAGCAGCTCCTCTATTTTATCTCTTTTCACAGGTTTCAGGATATAGTCCTGGACACCGTGCTTCAGCATTTCCACCGCATAATTAAAATCATCATATCCGCTGATGACCACTATTTTTGGCCTGCGGCTTAATTTCTCCGTCTCCTTTACCAGGTCGATCCCATCCATCTTCGGCATGCGGATATCTGTGAACATTACATCTATGTCCCGCTCCTCCAGAAGCTTCATTGCCTCCAGGCCGTTTCTGCACTCAAGGATCTCCTGAATCTCCACCTTGCTGCGCTTTGACATAACAGCGATTCCCTGGCGGATCATTTTTTCATCTTCCACAATCAACAGCGTCTTCATCTCTTTTTTCCTCAATCCCCTTTTCTTTCTCTGTACCGCCAAACGTACCGCTGTCCTCCGGAATGTGAGCCGCTGAATACGGCAGGCGCACACTCACCTTTGTATAGCACCCCTCCCTGGACGCAAAATGCAGGCCATAGCTTTCCCCGAAACGGATATGGATTCTGTCCTGTACATTTTTAAGCCCGATTCCGTTTCCTGAGCCGCCGCTCACTTCAATCTCCCCACTCACCTTACGTTTCAGCAGCGCGATCTGCTGCTCATCCATTCCCTTTCCGGAATCCGTGATCTCTATATCATAGTCCTTCTCATGACAGACTGCTTTGATATAGATAACAGAGTCCTCTTCCGTCTCCTCAATTCCATGGCAGATGGCATTTTCCACAATGGGCTGCAGGGACATCTTCGGTATTTGCTGCTCATAGATATGATCCGGTATATTGATGGAAAGTCCGATGGTGTAGTCATAACGGAGGTTCATAAGCTGTATATAGTTCTTTATATACTCCACCTCCTGGCGGATCGTCACATCGCTGGATGTCCATTTCATACCGTACCGGAGCAGTTCGCCCAGTGCTGTCACAGAGTCCGAGATCTCATATTCCTCGTTGATCTCAGCCATCATTTTGACAGCCTCCAGAACATTGTAGATAAAATGCGCATTGATCTGGTTTTGAAGTGCCTTGATCTCTGTGTTCTTGATCAGGACCTCCCTGTTTATGTTCTCCTTCATCAGAATCTGGATGTGGTCCAGCATCTTATTGAACTGGGTGCTCATCTCCCCCATCTCATCACTGCCGGGGTTGGATACACGCTGTGCCAGGTCCCCCTCCTGTACCTTCCGGACCACCAGGAGCATGTGATAGAATTTCCGCAGAAGTACCTTCACAACGCTGTTCACGACCAGCGCCAGACATAGAAAAATAACCAGCAGAATAAGCAGAAGCTGGTTTTTATAAGCTGCAAGCCGATTCATCTGGTCTTTAATGCTGGCAACCCGAATATAGGTTCCTGACAGCTCCTTTACAGGCTGGCTCACCCATATGACGGGTTCCCCCTCAAGGGTAATGTTCTTCATCTCCATCTCCTTTGGGGGCTGCTCTGTCCGGGCAGCCATTCTAGCTGCCGCCTCTTTCCAGGGGCTCTCTGAAGCTGCCCTGTCATCCGCAGCTACCTGTCCGTCCGCAGACACAAAACAAGACCAGACGCGCTCACCGCCCCGGTACATGTCAGGAAAAAATTCATCCATGGAAACCGCTGTCTCAATGGTCCCTATTTTGTTCCCGTAATCATCCTCCGCGTCATTGATCAGCGCCATCAGATGTGTGACGGAATCGTCTGCATAGTCGATCTGCCATTTGCCGGGTTCGTAATCCTCTCCCCAGGGAAAATCATAGACTCTGTCCCCGTGATAGAGGATGGGTATCATCTCCGGAAATGTATTGCTGTCCGCATAGACACGCACCTGATACAGATAGGGGTTGCTGTTCACCAGGCGTTCCAGCAGGGCGATATCATCCCTGTTGAATGCTATGTAATCTTCTGTTCTGATCTCCTCATGGTCTTTTAAGCGCAGCAGCATATCCTTTAATGCCTGGTTTCCCAAAAAGGACTGAGCAGACATATTGGAGAACTCCACAATACTCTGCATGGTTCCATAATCCTCTTTCACCTGATTGCCCAGCTCCGAGGCAGACTGCTGCAAGGTATTCTTGGATATGTTCTGATACAGAAAAATGGAAAAGCCCACCATGGGCATGACAACAATCAGCATGATGGCAAGTGTAAACTTTTGATTCAGTTTCAGATTCGCAAATACATTCCCCACTCTATCCATAGCCTAATCCTCTGAAAATCCCAGTTTTTCCTTGTTCTGTCTGTAAGCCTCCGTCATGTTCTCCGCATAGGTGTCATATCCGTTTTCCGCTCTCAGCTCCAGATAGTCCTGCAGTATCCTGTCAAATTCCTGATCACTGTCCGCAAGAAGCAGTTTTGGCAGGGTATCTCCCCATATTTTCTGCTGCTTTTCCTCCAGCGCAGCCAACACGGCGTCCCCGTTAAAATTTGTACTGTACTGGGATGTATATATCGTATAAGGATAGGTCCACTCCTGAAGCTGGCGGATCACAGGATCTGTCTCATTTTTCCACTTCATCTGCATCACATTATTCTGCATCATCCAGTAGGTATTGTCTGCCCCGTAGCGCTCGTCATAGGCCTGCCTGTCAGAGGACAGCAGTTCTTTTACTTCCGGCCTCACCACAGGCACGCCATCCTTCATATCGTACATACTCCCCTCAACACCCAGGAAAGTCATTTTCTGGCCTTCCTCGCTGATCAGGTATTTTAATAACTCCAGTGCTTTCTTTGGATCACTGCAGTTTTTGGGTATATAGGTGGCTGTCCATCCGTAGATCCCGCCCACCGGAAGCTGCGGATCATCCCCTGCCAGATTGCGCGGTCCCTCCACCGCAATATACACACAGTCCGGGTTCGTCTCTCCCAGCTTCCTCTGCTGGTCAATAATATCTGTAGACTGGTAAAGCAGACAGAAATACTGGCCCTTTTCAAATTTTTCTTTTAGCTGCAGCCTTTTGTCCACAAATATCTCGTCCTTTAGATACCCTTCACCGGCAAGCTCCCGGAACGTCTTCAGCCATGCCAGATAATCCGGGTCAGTGTTCCTGTCATAATATATTCCGTCTTTTTCATAAGGTACCGCCAGAAATGACTGCAGATACAGACCAAAAGAAACGTTTCCCCTGTCTGTAAATTCATCCGCACCGATGGGAATCAGAGGTTCCCCGTTTACTTCCGGAAATAATTCCGCCGCTCTTTTTACAGCTTCCGAAAAGCCCTCCGGCGTTGTCATATCCGGTTCTCCCAATGCCTCGTAGATATCCTTTCTCACAAGAAATACCTGATTGGACGGAATCTCTTCGTTCTCCTCATAATCCTGCGGGGTATAGAAAGAGTTGTAATAGGCATACAGATTTCCGTCCGACTGTTTGTACCAATCCAGTACATCCTGATCCAGAACGTCATAAAAGCCCGGGTCATATTGATCCGCAAGCTCATTCAGGGCATATACCTGTCCGTTTTTTATCATTTCACTGTTCTGCGCTGCTGACCATTCAAGAGTGACCAGATCCGGCAGGGTATCAGCGGCGATCATGGCATTTAATTTTTCAGACTCGTCCCCTTTTGGGGAGAGAAAATGGACATTGACCCCTGTAAGATCCGTGACAGCTTTGGAAACCTCACTTTTCCCCCAGGTGGTGGTAAACCAGGAAAAATTAATATACCAGTCCAGATCCGCCGTTTTGCTCTCTGTCTTCTCCTCTTCCCGTCCGGCCGGCATAAGGCCGGTATCCCCGCAGCCGCCCATAAGACCTGCAAGGGCCAGGGAAGCCGCAAGCATGGGCAGATACCTTTTCTTTCTCATTTTATCCGCTCCTTCTCTTTTGACCGGGGCTGCGGCAGAAACCGCAGCCTCCAAATATGAGCAAGCTTTTGTTTATTATATCACAGTTCCTACTCTTTGACACCTCCGGCTGATATACTGCCGATAATGTATTTGGAACAGAATGCGAACACAATGAGAATCGGGATCACGGAAATAGCAACCGCCAGATAAATGGCTCCCTGGTTTGCCGTGATATCCGTGGATGCATTCAGGGATGCGATCATGACAGGAAGCGTGAATTTTTCCGGTGTGTTCAGTAAGATAAGGGGTATCAGGTAACTGTTCCAGCTTCCGATGAAAGCACCGATCGCCATAGTAGCTATGCCGGGTGACATGAGGGGAAGGATAATTTTATGGAAAATATAGATTTCCTTCGCCCCATCCATTCTGGCCGCCTCAATAAGGGCAGGCTGCAGAGCGCCCTCACAATACTGCCTCAGGAAAAACACGGTGCCGGGAGCGGCAATGGCAGGGAGGATGAGCGGCCAGTAGGTATCGATCATATGCATTTTTGTGATCAGGTCGTAAAATCCTATCATACTGAGCTGGCCCGGTATCATCATGAAAATAATGATGACGCCGCTGATGAATTTGTTTCCCTTAAATTTATACATCACAAGCCCGTAAGCTGCCATGGCAGAGAAATAAGAAGATAACAGTGTGGCCGGAACAGATACTATAAGACTGTTTAAGATTCCCTTGAACAGGTCAAAGTATCCGGACACGGTCTCCCAGTTCTGCGCCAGAGCATTGCTTGGGATCAGTGTAAAGGAATGTACGATCTCGGAACCGCTTCTGGTGGCATTTACCATCATGAGCGCAAAAGGCATCAGGCATATAACAGCCAGAAGGATCAGAATGATGTACAATATACTCTTTTTCGCTTTTGCTGCCATATCAGTTCCCTCCCTTTTTCCTGCCGTACATCACTTTAAACTGCAGTGCGGAAAACAGGAATATGATGATAAACAATACATAGGCAATAGCAGATGCATATCCCACCTGATTTGTCTCAAATCCGAATTTGTAGAGATACATAACAACTGTCTGGGTACTGCCGCTTGGATTTCCCGCCGTACCGCCGCTGATAAGGAACGGAAGGTCAAACATCTGCAGTCCGCCGATCAGTGATGTGATTCCCACATACAACATAATAGGCTTTAGTAGCGGCAGTGTAATTCTCGTAAAAGTTTTCATCCTCCCTGCCCCGTCGATGGCCGCTGCTTCAAAATAATCTTTGGAAATACCCTGTACCCCTGCCATCAGCATGATAAAGGAGTTGCCAAACCACATCCACGCGCTGATGACGGAGATCACATAGGGGGCTGTGGCCGTGGAGCCAAGCCAGTTGACCGGGCTGCCCACAGCGCCGGAACCCACAAGGATCTGGTTCAGGGTTCCGTATCTCCAGTCCAGCAGTGTTTTGAAGAGAAATGCAACAGATGTTGCCGCGATCAGATTCGGCAGGTAATATAAGGCTCTGAAAACTGCCAGTCCTCTTATCTTATATTTGATATCACTGAACACAATCGTCAGTGCCAAAGCCAGTCCCAATTGCAGGACAATATTTACGCTCCAGATCTTCGCGGTGTTCCACAGGGATCTCCAGAAAAATTTATCCTGAAGAACACGCAGATAATTCACACCTCCCGTCAGCGCCGCATCCCCGAATCCCTTATAATCGGTAAAGCTCAGATAAAATGTCCGAAGCACCGGATAGACGCTGAAAATGATAAATGCAATCACAAACGGAGCAACAAAGAAATAACCGGTTGACTCAATGTTTCTTTTCTTTTTTCCGGGCACAGCCTTTTCTCCCATTTTTTCCCTCTTTTCTATACACAGAACTGTCTGCACAGTTACACTCAGCGCTGGATTTCAATCTCCGGATATGTGGATGCTACTACATCGTAAAATTCATCCACTGCATCCTCTTTTGACTTTTCTCCTGTCTTGATGGAATCGATGGCCGCTGCCCATGCATCATTTATCTTCTTGTCGTACTTGGTGACTTTAGAATAGTCAATCCCCTCTGCCTGTTCCAGGAAGAACTGGTATAATTTCTCACCGCCGTATACCGTATTTTCATCCTCTTTATGCTTTTCCAGACATGGAAGATAAGATACCACGTCTCCCTGTGAAGCCTCGATCCACCAGTCCAGTGTCTCTTCCGTCAAGGTACAGAATTTCAGGAAATCCCAGGCCAGCTCTTTCTTTTCACTGAGAGCGCTGATGCCTATGTAGGTACCGCCGCTGAATCCGTAAGCAGGACCTGCGCATACGCCCCATTTTCCGGATAAGTCGCCCACATGGTCTCGCATGGTCACCACACCCCAGGCGGGAAGGCCGTAGGCAAAGATTTCTGTTGTCTTTCCGTTCTCAGCAGCTTCCTCCATCTCGGTCTCATCCCATACGTTTGTTTCTTTGTCGATCACCGGCACAGAACCGCCCATAGCCTGATACCAGGTTGTGGACCACTGGGCAACGTATGCTGTCATATCGTTCTGGTAGAGCTTCACGCAGGAGTCAAGATAGTCCATTCTGGCCTGATCTATCTTCAGCTTTCCGTCCTCCACCCAAGCGCTGTCACCGGAAAAATATGTCATCTCCATGTCAGAGGCAAATATTTTGTAGCCGGCATCCCTGAGTGTCTCCCCTGTTGAGAGAATCGTGTCATAATCCTGGAGCAGGTTACCGATTTCCTCCGGGTCATCCGTCCCAAACACTTTCTCTGCAATATCCCTTCTGTAAAAAACACCGCAGGGAGTGATCTGATAGGAGATTGCTCTCTGCACGCCGTCTGCGTCTTTTCCCACATCCCACACATAGTCTACGATCTTATCTGCATAGTCCTGGGCATTGTAAGGCTCCTGATCCAAATCCTCGAAATATCCCGCCTCGTACATATCCTCCAGCATCTGCGGTTCCCCTACAATGATATCCGGAGTGGTCTGTTTTCCGCGCATGGCTGTCTGTATCTTTGTGGGATAATCTGCAGGTGCGATGGTCACTGTTTCTATCTGTACATCCGGGTTCTTTTCACAGTAGCGCTCAGCAAACTGTTTCAGGTCATCCGCCAGTGTCCACACGACCAGCTTTTCAGAGGCATCCTTTTTCCCCGCTGTAGCCGCCGCCTCATTTTTCGTCTCCTCTGTGCTGTCAGATGTACTGCCCTTTGCACTTCCCCCGTTTCCTGAACCACATGCCGTCATGGAAACCGCCATCAGACCGGCCAGTGTAAATGCCGCTGCTCTTTTCATTCTCATACTTTTCATTCCTCCTGTTTCTTATTCTGCACGCTTTATGGTGCTGCTTCCTTTTGAGATGGCTTTATTATATCTCCGGCCTTTTCCTCACATAATGGCCCAAATTTTAATCTGGTGTCATTTTTTTAGAAACGCCTGATTTTCTGAGCATAACGACTGTTTCCATGGTGAAATTTTGTTGAATTTTAAGAGATTATCTGCTTTACTTAAAGGCTGCCTTTCCTTATAATGAAAAAAGATTCTCTATAATATTACGATGAAAAGGAACGCTTACTCATTATGAAATCTTACCCCTTAAGAAACAGAATCCGAAACCATGTTCTGGTACAGACCTTCCTCCAGCTGAAAGGGAACCCTAAATGGTCTATCTGCACAGAGCCTCTTTGGTTCATCCCTTATTCTCTCTTTTCCCCGTATCAGGCACTTTATATGCGGAAGATCGGGCTTTCCAGCCTGGAGATCGGGACTACCCTCTCACTTGGTTTTCTGCTGCAGGTTTTCTTTGCATTTATCGGAGGCGCCCTGACTGACAAAATGGGGCGGCGCAGGGCAACTGTGATCTTTGACACCATCTCCTGGAGTATCCCCTGTTTTATATGGGCCTTCTCCCAGAATTTCTGGCATTTTCTGATTGCGGCTGCCATCAACGCCTCCTTTCAGATCACCAATACTTCCTGGAACTGCCTGTTTATTGAGGACTGTCCCCCGGAGCATATTACCAATGCATTTACCCTGATACAGATATGCGGTATGCTCTCTGTATTCTTCGCACCACTTTCCATCTGGCTGCTGAAAATATATGATCTGGTACCTGTATTTCGCGTAATCTTCTTCCTGTCAGGAATATCCATGACAGCCAAATTTGTTCTTCTTTACAAATTCGGAGGTGAAACCAAGATTGGCCGGCAACGAATGGAAGAGACTAAGAATATGTCCTATTTTTCCATGCTGACCGGATATAAGGAAATCTTCATGCAGATCCTGCGCTCATCCAGGATGCGCCTTGTGGTCTACATTATGACTTTAACCAATATACTTCTGATTGCGACTACTAACTTTTTTTCACTCTACATAACAGAGAGCCTGCATATTTCAGAAGAACTGGTGGCTGTATTTCCGCTCATAAGGACTATGATCATGATTCTCTTCGTGGTGTTCCTGCAGAATCTGTTTCACCGGCTCAGGATCAGAAACTCCATGATCATCGGATTTTTTATCTACATAGCCAGCCATATACTCCTGATTCTCTGTCCGCAGAAAAACCTCCTGCTGGTTATGCTGTACACAATCCTGGAATCCTCCGCTTACGCTATTGTCATTCCCAGGAAAGACGCGCTTATGGCACTGTTCGTAGATGAAAAGGAACGTTCCAGAATATATGCACTCTATAACATGCTGATGATTGCCCTTTCCGTTCCCTTCGGCAGCCTGATCGGATGGTTCTATGACCTGAATCCGGCCTATCCCTTCTATTTCAATATCTGTATTTTCCTTTTAGGGCTGGCGCTTCTGTCCTTCTCCAAAGATCTGAAGCGGGAAAAACATTGATCTGATTTATGAGCAGACAAAAAAATCCACAGTACACTTGTAATACTGGTGTACTGTGGATTTTTTCGTATTCTGCCCTTTGCTGCCGGATATATTTCTGTTCATTATTTCTGTAAAATAAAAAATCCTATAAACATCAAATCATGTTCATAGGATATCATGTACATATCTTTTATGTACCTTCAAAACCGCATATACAAAACTCAAAAACCTTTTTTCAACTCCGCCGTTCGCACTTCCGTGCTCAGGTCAAGCCCTCGACCGATTAGTAGCAGTCAGCTGCATACATTGCTGCACTTCCACCTCTGCCCTATCTACCTCGTCGTCTTCAAGGGGTCTTACTTCTTTAAAGAATGGGATATCTCATCTTGAGGGGGGCTTCACGCTTAGATGCCTTCAGCGTTTATCCCTTCCAGGCTTGGCTACCCTGCCATGCAGTTGGCACTGCAACAGGTACACCAGCGGCCCGTCCATCCCGGTCCTCTCGTACTAAGGACAGCTCCTCTCAAATATCCTACGCCCACGCCGGATAGGGACCGAACTGTCTCACGACGTTCTGAACCCAGCTCGCGTACCGCTTTAATGG